>NZ_JAMPLB010000006.1:0-214928 GCF_039962325.1 Leptolyngbya sp. PL-A3 | reverse complement strand
ATCATCCCTGGCTCATGGCGCAATTCGAACATCACATCCCGCGCTTCACCATGCAGGGCTTTCCATTCCTGCACTCGTCGTTGCAGGGTTCGCAGTACCTGAGGGTATTGTCCGGGATAGCGCTCTTGCAGATACTCGAATAGGGTCATGGGCGTTAGCCCTGGCTCTCGTTCTAGCATCGGTTTCAATTCGCTTTCCCAGACCTCGGCTAGTGGATCATGACCCGTACGGCGAGGGCGCTCTTGCCCTCGCTTGGGCTGATGGGTGCCAGCCTCGATGCGTTGGCCAGTCCGTTCTGAAAATTCGGCAATGGTAGCTGAATCTACCTGAGTCAACCCCAGTTCTCGTGCATTCATGTACACTCGTATTTGAAAACTTTCAATTGTTTTGCCAGACATTGTTCGGGTCTCCACTTCGCATGCGGGACTTTTGAACAATGTCTTTTTTGTCGTTGATTTTGTCTGATACCTAAGCGTCAATTGGCGATCTCACAGGTGGTCGTCAAATCCGCCTACTGCACTGTCGTCTCCTGACAAGGGCATTGTCACCTGACACCCCTCAAAGACATTTAACACTTAGGCGTATTAAAAAATTGCAGATTGCCTGTTAGTTATTATTCTTGACCTCGATGGCAGAATCCCTACAGTTCTTGCTTGGAAAAATTTCTTTTTGAAAATACTTACATAAGCGGTGTGTTTGGCTTGAGTAGAGCAAGATTTGATACACCCGGCCTATTTAATCGAAACACGTATCGTTGCGTACCCTGCTTTCCCATGCTCTCTAATGAATAATGAAGATCTGAACAAAGCGGAAGTTTGCGATCGCTACATCATTCCTGCCCTCTGCTCGGCTAGTTGGGAAATAGGGTAATTCGAGCCGAAAGTTTAGCTCTACAGATGCTTAGATGATTATAAGGGGACAAATGACAGGGTGAGGGAAAACTCGACGAGCTGACCATTTGTTATACTCCCTATTAACCAGGCGATTGCCGTTATTACAGTAAAAGACAACAAGCACAGCCTGAGGGCGGGGATGCAGCAGGCATTGGTCTATGCAGATGCGCTTCAGGTGCCGTTTGTTTTTTCATCCAATGGCGATGCGTTTCTGCTTCATGACCGGAGTGGCACCTATGGCAGTCCGGTAGAGCGGGAGATTCCGTTGGAAGGCTTTCCTTCGCCGGATGAGTTGTGGCAGCGATACAAGCAGTGGCAGCAGCTTGAGGATGCGCTGGAGAATTTACTGACAGCTCTCTATTTCGTGGAGTTGGATAGGCAAGACCCTTGCTACTCTCAGCAGTTAGCAGTGAACCGGACGATTGAGGCGATCGCCCTTATGAAAGTAGGCATCTTTGGTGCAATGCCTTCCCCCTATATGAGTGGAAGCTGTTGCATAGCACAGCGTAGAGCAGTCTCATTCTACAAACCCAGAAAGCTTGATCGAAAAGATCTTAAAGTTTTACTGGCACCTGTGGTTGGTAAAAGCTATGAATTTTTTCTCCTAAGTTCCACGCTCAAAAATCTTGCAGCTTTGCTATTTCTTGTGGAAGCAAATTGGCTTTCCTCCATGCCTAAAAGCGACTTTTTAGGTAGGTCTCAATAGTTCTTTGGTGAGCTGCCGGAGAATTTCTGTTAATTGCCCAATCAACAAGAAGTGCCTCGTTATAGCGAATGGTGCGAGAATTCCATCGATAGTAGTGAATTCCCTCTAACAGAGGTGAGTCTTTCGCAAGCCGATACTTCTTCAGGGTTGTTGGGCTAATTGAGAGAAGAGCCGCTGCTTCATATTTGTTTAAGAGCTTCACTGGAGGAAGAGAAAGTATAGGTGCACTTGTTTTTTTCCTCATAGGTCCTTACCACCACTGAGAAGAGTACTTTTCATATCACAACACAGTACTTTTTCGTCCCACTCAACATCAAACGCCCCATATATCTCCAAAAAGCTCCGCTGCCACCTGTGTTGATAGGAGTTTCAGGATATGACTGAATCGGGATCCTGAAACTTAGTTTGTTCTTAAGAAGGAGCCTCCCGTGCTCGCAGCCACACTTCTACGGTCTCTCATTTACTCTGTTAGTAGATAAGGTGGAGCTAAGACCAGAAAATGCTATGTTCCACGCTATAAATATGGTTTATTTATGAATTTGTCGCTACATCCTTATTAAATACCTAACTTCTTAAAAAGAAAGAATATGTTGAAAAATGAACTTCCTTCTTATGTTTAATTTTGCTTCCAAAACAGCGTGGAACAATCATGAATTTAACGCAAAATTATTAAGCCCTAGACTCTTTAACTAAAGGCTTAAAAATTAATGAATCAAACTTTGCAGCGCAAAGTGCATCATCTCCGTGAGATAGGCTTCACTACTCCTGAGATTTGTGCGCACCTTAATCTTGGGCTTGATGCCGTTATTTCTTTGCTACTGCATGAACCTGTTTCCCGTGCTCCAGTTTCTAAGAAACGTAAAGGCGTCGTAGGCAGACCCAAAGTAACACTGCATGAAAGTGATTTCGTGAGGTTAGTGAATATGCTTACTTCTCACCAAGAAGCAGCGCCGCTCTGGACGCTTCCTTGTGTGATTCAGGAGTTACGATTGACCATTGGGCCACGGCTTTCAACTGATACGCTCCGTCGCTATCTCCATAGCAATGGGTTAACCTTCTCTCAACAGATGAAGGAATGTTCTCTTTTAGAAGAAGTGGAGGAACTTGTGAGAGTTAAGCGATCGCTTCTTTATGTATTGACCCACTCTCATGCAAGAGATTTTGGTTTTGACTCAGTCAATGCTACAGCTCTTATAGGAATTAGTTCATCTAATCGCCTCGCTTTCTCTATTTATCAACAAAGCCGTATTTCTTGCCCAGCTTTGTCAAATTTTCTCACGAGATTGTTGCTCCTTCACTCCCAACGACATGTGACGGTTTTCTTTCCAAAGAAGCGGTACGGTTATCTTGTACAAAGAAGTATCGTTCCTTCTTCCCAAAGGCTTCATTTGGTCCCGTATTGAAACTATCAACTCTCTCCACCTTCAAGCGCTAACATTCAGAACAATTTTTGTTCTGAAATACCTCAAAGTAGGATATAGGAAGGCATACGATAACTTGCTTCTTCAGGTTAAATAGACTTTTTCCAAGCCTATGGTAGCGTACTCCTATAAGCTTTCAAGTACTTCATGGTCGTCCGACCTCACCTTCAATTCTTCTCAATCCCATGCATCTGAAGTTTCCGTTGAAGAGTCTTTCGAGAACAGTACGGCAACGCTTTCTTCTCAAGCTATTCGAATTGTAGAGAGTGACAGCCCAGTTGAACGACTACAGACAAGTGGACCTAGTTCGCTCTCTACTGAAGAACTACTTTCGTTATTGCTAAGCGCAGGAACATCAAGTTCGTCTCTTGCATTGACGCAGCGTGTTATTGAAGCAGTGCAGCAAGGTGATGGAAACCTTTGTAAGCGTCTTCTTCGGGTGGACATGACCGAGCTCATCGCCGTATCGGGAATGGGTGTCGCACGAGCGGCACGGATAATCGCCGCAGTTGAACTCGGTAGACGGCTCTACCTACAAGCACCTTCTATGGGCACTGTGATCGACACCCCGGATCTTGCCGCCGCTGCGATCGCCCCTCATCTCATGTGCAAACCCTATGAGGCATTTGTCGTTGTATGTCTTGATATTAAGCACCGGTTCCTCTCATCAAAGCTCCTTTCAATGGGAACCGACACTGAGACTCTCGCCCATCCCCGTATTATTTTTGGCGAGGCTTTACGGCGAGGATCAGCACGAATTATCGTGGGGCACAATCATCCAAGTGGAGATGTCGATCCTTCCCCGGATGATATTGCGCTCACTAGACAACTTCTCGACGCAGGAACACTACTTGATGTACCAGTCCTTGACCATTTAATACTTGGGTGCGGCACCTATAAAAGCCTTCGCCAAAGCACGCAGTTGTGGAAAGAGATTCCTCAAGCGCCGAGAGAAGGAACCGACACGACAGTCCATGAACAATCAGGAGTTCATGCGGTATGGCCGATTACGTAGAGGTTTCTTTTCGTTCGCTTTCTGTTAGTAATGCTTCTAAGTCCTTCACAATCTGCTCAAAGCGCTTTTTGTGTGCTGTGTGCTGCAACAAATTGTTGACCTTCTTTGCTCGTTTCAGTGAAACCTCAAGACGTGCAAAGAGTGATCGCTCAGCTCCCAGGTTACTCCTCTTTTTCACGCCCTTTGTACTTTCCTGTAGACGCTTTTTAATATCTCGGAATGAGAGTTTTTGAGAGAGTGCCTCTCTAAGGAGTGCTAATCGAGCGTCTTTCTCTTTTATCTTATTGAGTTCTAGCGCTGATGAGTAGGAAAGGCCCCTTTTAAGGTGTGCTTCCTTTAAATCTTCTGGAAGGGTAAGCGTAGGAAGGTGTTTGGTCCGAAATGTTTGCAGTTCAATGTTGAGCAATGAAAGAAGCACTTCAATTTGTTGCAACTCGTTGCTCGGAGCGACGTCGCTCCGAGCTTGTTGATCTGAATGCCCTTCTGAACGAATCACGGCAATTGCGCGATCACGTGCGATACCACATTTTGCTTCAATAAGTTGCAGAATTCCTTCTGTTTCTTCAAGCTTACTTAAGTCTTCCCGTTGAAGATTTTCTATCAAGGCAAATTCAAGTGCCTCTTCATCAGTGTAGTGGTCAATAAGACAACGTACCTTATTAAGCCCTGCTGCTTTCGCAGCCCGCCATCGACGCTCACCCGCGACAATCTCAAACGCGTCATCATTACGACGACGGACATTAAGCGCACCACGAAATCCCTGCTCCTTAAATGTATGAGCTAATCTTTCAATGCTCTTTTCTGAGAAGTATTGTCTAGGTTGGTAGGGTGCAGGAATGATTTTATCGATAGAAATCCATTCCGCATCGCCCTCTTGTATTTTTTGTGCCTCTTGCTGACCTTCTCCTGAAAGAAAGCCATCGAGAACTCCTTTCCCCCTCAGGGTAAATGCTGCATTTGTGCTAGGTGTCATGAAAGTCTCTCTATTACTGCCGCAATCTCTTCTAATTGCTCAACGGCTGGATGACGAGGTGTCAATTTTGCAAGTGGAAGGTTATGGGCAGTGGCTTTAGCAAAGTCAGTACGTCTTGGAATAGGGGGGAAGACTGTTGTTTGCGCAAAACTTTGCTTCTTCTGAAGTGATGCAAACAGTTCTTCAATCGTTTGCAGTGCACGTTTTGCTTGTGACGTTCTTTCGTCATACATCGTGGGAATTGCCCCTGCAACTTTCAAGGTCCGGTTGACTTGTTGGGCAATTTCGTACGTCGTTTGTAGAAGGTTAATCGTTGCTTCAACCGATTTGTATTCGGTTTGAATTGGAATTAGCAGGTACTGTGCAGCGACTAGGCAGTTGACCGAAAGAAGCCCAAGAGACGGAGGACTATCAATTAAAATAATGTCATAGCTTTTCTTTGCGCTTTCAAGCACATCGTGAAGCCTATATTCTCGCCGCAGTTCTGAAGAGAGCTTGAGTTCTGCTTGCGCAAGTGTGAGGTTTGCGGGCAGAAGATCACATCCAAAAATGTCTGGAATAATAGGGAGCGGCTCATAGTGAAGAAGACTATCACACAACGTCTTGTGGAGATCAAAAGGACTTTGTCCCATGAATGTGGTAAGCGATGCTTGAGGGTCTAGATCGACAAGGAGCACGCGCTTCTTAAAACGATCCACTAGATGAAAGCCAAAATTCATAGTCAGCGTTGTTTTCCCAACCCCACCTGACATGTTAAAAAGTGCAATAGTTTTGTTCATGTATGTAGATTTAATTGGGATATCTTTAGTGTGAAAACGCTATTGACTAACTAAATTCTCTTATTTTTAGATGTTTTACCCACATTCGGAGCGACGTCGCTCCGAATGTGGGTATTAGGTGAAAAAGACTATAGCTTTTGTGCCAAAAAGCGCAAAGATGTTTAGCGATCTTTCAGTAAGATAACGTCTGTAATAGGAGCTTTGAGAAGTTTCTTAAGATGGATTCCATTTAGGTTTCATGGTCACTCGAAAACCCCCTCCCAATGACGCCCAACTTAACCTCTTTACTGCGGTCTTTACCGATATTGCAACACGGGACACGCAGGACACAATGGAGGTGCCTTTTCTTAGCCTCTCGAAAAAGCCCCGCTTCACTCCGATTACCTACAAATCTGATACGGCAGAAATTACTGTGAGTGGTGGTGCTCCCTTTGGCATTGCGACGATCTGGGATTGGGACCTCATAATGTGGCTTTTAAGCCAAGTGCGAGAGTCGCTCGACCAGGGAGAGAATGCTTCACGCAAGATCCGGTTTCATCCTCATTCATTTCTTAAGGCAGCACGGCGTGCTATTGGAGGGGTGCAGTACCAACGGCTCGATGATGCTATTAAACGCTTAAAGAATACGACAGTAGTCACGACTCTTCGTGCAACGCGAGGGAGGACAGTCATGTTTAGTTGGCTTGAGTACGGTGAGCTCGAACGTGACGAGCAGGGGAGAATTCAGTACGCCACCGTGGTGCTTCCTGAATGGTTGTTTGAGGCAGTCAGTGATAATCGGCTCGTGCTCTCACTTCATCCTGATTATTTTCTGCTCACTGGAGGAATTGAGCGGTGGCTCTACCGCTTCATTCGTAAGCAAGCAGGCAGTAATCGTGCAGGGTGGGGGTGGTATTTTCAGACGCTCTATGAACGGTCAGGGAGTACTCAACGGTTTTCCGATTTCGCGATCGCGTTACGAGAAATTGCTGCAAAACGCACGTTGCTCGACTACGCACTTACCATCCAGGAGAAGGACGGACGAGAATATCTCCATGCAAAGCGCGCCATTGAGGTGGCGGACCAGCCAGAGCCAGAGGTTATGCCTCTCACGCCTGCGCCTCAGTTTCTTCATCTCCGCACGGCAACCTATGAAAAAGCAAAGGAGCTTGTTCCTGGGTACGATGTGTATACCCTTGAGGCCGACTGGAAAGAGGCCACGAAAAGAAACGGTGTTTTAGTTGCTAATCCTGATAGTGCGTTTCTTGCGTGGTGTCGAAAAGTGGGTGCACGTCCTACCAGAATTGCTCGTAAAGGGAGCAAGGGCTGTGGATAACTCCTTTTGACATTTGGTCTATTACCCGCATTCCATTTGGTCTATTACCCGCACGGATTTGGTCTATTACCCGCATCCATTTGGTCTATTACCCGCATGAAGGCCCTTTTTCGTGAGTGATTTTAAGGGGTTGGAGCGCCTAAACTCTTTTAAACTTTATTAAACTCTCTTCTAAACGGGATGTGACCTGTGGATAACTTCGGCTCGTTGAGGCCCTCTGAGCGGAAGATCTTTTTTAATTTTTGAGGAGAGAGGATTAGGAACCTCATTTCGTCGTTTTCTTTAGCTTGTACTTCTAAGGGCTTGTATAACGGTCATAAATAGCTTCTAGAGCGCATATTCTCCTTGTGTAGGGGTAAGGGGAGGGGGAAAGCCAAACGCTTCTCCTAGAGGCATTTCTGAGGCTTTAAAGCAGTGCTGAAGAAATTGATTGCGTCGTGGGTGTAGATGGGGAAAAGATCATTTGGTCTATTACCCGCACAGACGACAGAGCTATTTGGGCTATTACCCGTAGCGCCTATGGGTGGCACATTTTTTGAGAAGTGAACGGAACTAGATGAGGGAGAAGAAAGCGAAAAAGAGTAGTACTTCGTGCAAGGCTTAGTCTGGCTTGTACGACAAAAGAGAATAAATGATTTCCTACTTCAGCAATACGATCCCGAGGTGCAGGAATTCCATTTGACAGAGACAAAAAGGAGCGGCTCACAAGTACAACTTACTTGTAAGCACACACCTGCGATGCACAAGTGAGGAGACTATGGCTACGAAGGTTATGGCAGCGCCTCGTCTTCGTAAGGGGCAGAAGGTAAGTTTTATCGGTGGCAGTGGCGTAATTAGAGGCTTTCAACCTGAAGCTGGAACCTGGTCCTACTTAGTCGAGATGGAATTGGGGCCAGAGCCGGAGATGGGAAGAATTGGCTATGAAACAATGATTCTTCTTTCCCAAGCTGACTTAACGCTCCCTAGTGAAGCCGCATGTTTTGAATTCGCATATAGTGCATAGTGCTGCTCTCTACGTTTATGAAAAAAGAGAACTTCAGGGAGAAACTCAGTACTGAAATGCTTAAGCGATGTAGCAGATGGTCGCGTAGTCGCGTGGCTATCTTCTTTAAAGGCAGCCTCTTTAAGGCTGCCTTTTTCTTGGTTGTGTAAGGTTTGCGCGTGTTACACCTTACAATTTCGATAATAGAAATAGATAATACAGTAGGTATAAAATAAATTTATAGCTCACTTCATAAATACTTAATCTATGCCATAGGTGGGAAGACCAGGGGTTCTCTACATGAAATAATTCTTTGGCTTGTTTTACCAGCGTTGTTTTCCTGTGCCTGATTCTGTCTATCGAATCTTGGTTGTTGATGATGTACTCGACAATTCATTTTTACTGCAAACCGTATTACAAGCAGAAGGGTATGAAGTTGAATGTGCTGATAATGGCCAATTAGCTCTTAAAAAGGCTGAACTCTTCTCTCCTCATTTAATCCTGTTGGATCTTATGATGCCTGGGATGAATGGGGATGAAGTCGTTTGGAAGATGCAAGATTCTCCAAACGTTTCTGCTATTCCAATCTTTCTCGTGACCGCTTATGGAGAGTCAGAATCCATTCAAAGTGTAGAAGCACATGTAGAAGAAATTATTCACAAACCTATTGACTTTGAAAACCTCTTACTACGTATTAAGAATCTTCTCGTAAATAAAGAGATTTTTTAATCTTATTATTTATCATTCTGTAAATGAACGAAAAGAATCCCCTCGGGTTACCCGGCGAACGTAAGGAAAACGTCGTTAATTGTAGGGTATTCCCTCTATAAAAGAATGAAAGTGGACCTAGCGAAAGTTGAGTTTCTCTCGGGAACATCAATTGAGAAGCAAAGCTTGGTTACCACTCGATAAAAAACCGCAGGTGAAACTGCGGCTCGCGGCTTAAGAGGTTTGTTATGTACAGGATCCGGTAGCATTACAACAAAGACCTCTATCAAAAGAAATATAGTGCTAATGCTCGTAACCCAGGGAGATGTTTTCCTTCTCCAAAAGTCTAAAAAATAGGAACAAGAAACTGTGCTCCTCGGCTTATTCTCTGATTTGGACTTACCATCTTAAAAGAACTCCTTTTGCAAGGCTACACTTCTGTGATGTAGATTAACTTTCTACGCCTACCGATAGAAGAATAAGTGTTTTATCGGATGGTATAGCTGAAGAGACTGCATTTAACTGTTCGTGCATTGTGCTTGTAATTGACCACTCAGAGCTTGTAGGTCTTGTCCGTGAAGCCAGGCAACGCCTGGGATTTTTACAGGTTAAGGTTGCTGCAACGTTAGGAGTTTCTTTTCAACGCGCCAACCGCGGGGAGAACGGACGAACTAAGCCCTTGTTGATTGCAGCAAAGCAGACTGAGCATTTGCTGCATCAGAGAGGTGATTCGGGCCAGGATCTCTTAGTTAAGCACTTCTCATCGTGAAGACAAAGACTGTATGAGGGATCGCCTCCAGAACAACTCTGTTCTTTCCGAGAATGGATCACCTCAAAGCAGCAGTGGGGCGGTTACCGAAGCTGATGTCCTGATGACTGCGGCGCTAAGAGAGCGTTCCACAAGACAACCCAATTTAGCGGCAGAAAACCAAGCGTTGCGGGCGCTCTCTCAACGACTGATGGACGAGCCACAGTCTCTACTCAGAACGCTCGTGGAGATTGCCAAGGACCTCTGTCAGGCCGACACGGTTGGAGTGAGTCTTTTAGAGACATTACCCGGTGGTACTGCTGTCTTTCGTTGGGTAACGATCGCGGGGTCATTAGCATCTTTGGAGCAAACGACTACACCAGCCAGCTTTAGTCCGTGTGGTACAACAATCCGTTGCAATTGCCCGCAGCTCTATGCGTATCCTGAACGCTATTTTACCTACTTGCATCACCCCCAATTTCCCATTGTCGAGGGATTGCTGTTTCCGCTGAGCGTGAACAGTCAACCACTGGGCACCATCTGGCTTGTTTCTCACACAGCCGGGCGACACTTCGATCAGGAAGACCAACGGCTAATGGTCAGTCTTGCAGGGTTTACTGCCACTGCGTTGCAGAGCATCCATCTGCGGCAAACGGCTGAGCACGCATTGCAACGAGAGCAGGAAATCCACACGCAGCAGCAACAAGCAGAAACGTCGTTACGCCAAAGTGAGGCGTTTAATCAGCAGATCCTAGACAGCAGCGATGACTGTATCAAGGTTTTGGATTTATCAGGGCGGCTCCTATACATGAACCAAAGGGGGCAGGCGTTGATCGGTATTCAGGAGATGGCCCCGTTCCTGAACACTGCTTGGGTTGAGTTCTGGCAAAACGTTGACGACAGACAAGCAGCGGTAGATGCGCTTGACATGGCAAGAGCAGGCGGCGTGGGCAACTTCCAGGGCTACTGCCCTACTCTAGCGGGCGAACCAAAATGGTGGGACGTCAAGCTGACTCCAATTTGGGGGGTAGCGGGGCAAGTTGAACGTTTGTTGTGCATCTCGCGGGACATCACTGAACGCAGACAAGTAGAAGAGGAACGTCACCAAAATCAGGAGCGCCTGCGGACGAGCGAGGAGCGCTTATCCGCAATCTTCTCACAGGCAGCGGTGGGGCTCTCCGAAATCTCACTTGAGGGGCATTTCCATCGAGTCAACGACGAGCTTTGTAAGATGTTGGGGCGATCGCGCCAGGATCTGTTGGTCGCAGGTGTGCCGGATGTCACTCATCCAGATGATGTACCTAGGAGCCTGGAGGCGTTTAGACAACTGGTTGCAACGGGTGAGCCAATCTCGTTTGACAAACGTTATCTACGTCCGGATGGAACGATCGTCTGGGCAAACAGCAATCTCACCCGCCTCGACGATGAGCAGGGTCATCCACGCAGCGTATTGGCAGTCACCGTTGATCTGAGCGATCGCAAGCGCGCAGAGGAAGCGTTGCGTGAGCGTGAACAACGCCTATCCATCGCCACCGAAGCCGCCCAGTTAGGAATATTCGAGTGGAAAGTGCCCGAGGATGTCACCATCTGGGAAAACGATCGGCAGTACGAACTGTTTGGACTTACGCCTGCCGATGGTTCAGTTTCTGCGCAAGAGTTTTTTGAGCACTACTTGCATCCAGATGATGTCGAAGCCCTCACAGTGAAAATGACAGAAGCGATGCAGACGGGCATTTTGTTGCAAACGAGTTACCGAATTTGTCGCAAGGACGGCACCACGCGCTGGATCGAAGTTAACGGACAGTTTGAGTATGCTGCTGACGGTTCACCGCTGCGATTTATTGGCGTTAATGCCGACATCACCGAGCGCAAGCACGCAGAAGCCACCATTTTGCAACGGGAAGCGCAACTTCGCCAACTAGCGGACGCAATGCCGCAACAGGTTTGGATTACCGATGCTGGAGGCAACACGCACTACGTGAACCAGCAATGGACAACTTACACCGGGCTGACACTGGAACAGGCCCAAAACATTCACTATGTGGCTCAAGTCATCCATCCCGATGACTTTAAGATAACGAGTGAATTGTGGAGTACTGCACTTGCCACGGGGATGCCCTATCAAGCTGAATTTCGCTTAAAGCATCAGGCTGATAATACCTATCGTTGGTTTCTCTCCCGCGCAATCGCGGTTCGTGATGAACAGGGACAAATTGTGCGGTGGTTTGGCACGAGCACAGATATTGAAGAGTTTAGGCGTGCCCAAGCTGAACGAGAACAACTCCTGGCCCGTGAGCAAGCCGCACGCGCGGAAGCCGATCGTGTCAACCGAATCAAAGATGAGTTTCTGGCAGTGCTCTCCCATGAGTTGCGATCGCCCCTTAACCCGATTCTGGGTTGGTCCACTCTGCTCTTGGGTAACACACTAGATGAAGCTAAAACTACTCAAGCGCTTATCACAATTCAACGCAACGCTAAGCTGCAATCTGAACTGATTGAAGACCTTTTAGATGTATCCCGAATTCTGCGCGGTAAGCTCAGCCTGAATGTGGCTGTCGTTAATCTTGTTTCCATCATTCAGGCGGCGATGGAAACAGTACGGCTCGCCGCAGAAGCCAAATCAATCCACGTAGAAGCACGCCTTGCACCAGATGTATGCCTAGTCTCGGGTGATGCTACTCGATTGCAACAGGTGATTTGGAACCTCCTCTCAAATGCGGTCAAGTTCACGCCTAACGGAGGTCGGGTAACTATTCAGTTGGAACGTCTTGACTCCCATGCTCAAATTTCCGTGAGTGATACCGGGCAAGGAATTGAGCCCGGCTTTCTGCCCTATGTATTTGACCACTTCCGTCAAGCGAACGCTGCAACCACGCGGCAATTTGGTGGACTGGGGTTAGGACTCGCAATCGTGCGGCACTTAGCCGAATTGCACGGGGGTACAGTCGGGGTTGAAAGTTTAGGGGTGGGAATGGGTGCAACCTTTACCGTCAGACTTCCACTCATGCCCACACACATAAGCGCTTATCAGCACAGCCGATCATCAGAGTCGTCTTGTGAGTTGAATGGGATCCAAGTTTTGATCGTGGACGATGAGCCTGATTCACGGGAGTTTGTTGCCTTTGTGTTAGGGCAAGCTGGAGCACTCGTAATGACAGCAGCGACTGCCGATGAAGCATTGATCACGTTAATGCAATCGAAGCCAGATGTGCTGCTCAGTGACATCGGGATGCCTGACACCGATGGCTACATGCTTATGCAACAGGTGAGAGCCTTGTCGCCAGCGCAGGGCGGCCAAGTTCCGGCGATCGCCCTGACAGCCTACGCCGGAGATTTTAACCAGCAACAGGCATTGCAAGCTGGATTTCAACAACATGTGTCAAAACCTGTGGAACCTGAGGTGTTGGTAAGGGCGATCGCAAATGTACTCGGTCAGACCAAGTGTTAAACATCTCCAGAGAGGTCTGTCGCAGCGTAGTTCGCTCTCAATGCCCGTTTCCTTCATTGGCATACAGTACTTTTTCTTCTTAAGTTTTTCTCAGCTTGTTCTTTGGGTGCAGTTCCCAGAACGGTCTCTCTGGCGGTACAAACGTGACCCTTGAGAGTCCTGCGACACGGCGACGATGGTTAAGTGCAGTGACGAGCTCTCGCATCTGAGCAACTACGCCGGGAAATCGGTAGTAGGGGAGGGAGTTCACCGCTCGCTCTACGATCGCCTGTGGGTAGAGCGCTCGCTTGTGAAGCCGTGCTTCGACGTACTGCCACACCTCACGTCGTACCTGCACTGACACGCCCTGGTGAATGACTTTAATCGAGTACGCTCCAATGTAGAGCGGGACGAGCGTTGCGTCGTAGCTTTGAATTCGCTCAAACGCAGGATGATTACCTTTGGTGGCAAGCAGCACAAACGTGTGATCAAACCGCACGTATTGAACGACGGCTAATCCCTTTTGCTTTTGTCGCATTCGCTTCGTGCGACATTGCGTTACGCCATACACGTCAACGAGCTTTCTATCGATCGCTTGTGGATCTTTGTCTGTCGGAATATGGCGGAGTGCCCAGCGTGTGTAGCCATAGCGCATGTAATCAAGGGCAATACGACGGAGGAAGTGACCTAAGGTTGACACCTCATACAAGTACGGCATGTGGGCCTCCAGCGGTATCAAGAAGCGGACTGCCGTTGTGGTCAGTCCGCAAAAGTCCCCTTTCTTGTCAACCTTGATGGTGCACCTTTGTGAGTAAACTCTGTGTAACCTTGCACAAAGTCCCTTCTCTCCACACAAACGCATCGCGTCGCGATACGTTTGATCGCGCGTGCCACCTTCCTTAAGCTGTCACACAGCCCGGAAAATCAGGTCGTTGCGAATGTGTGTCTATAAACCATCATGGAGTTTTTCCAGTTCAAGAACTGCACTGGTTGAATTGGCGGAAGGCTGTGTTTCAGACCCACCGCCAATCCCACGAAAGAGGGGAACTCATAGAGAGCGTACAACCACCTCAGAGCTTTCGTGCTCATTGTGCTGTGTACCGTGGGCACCACCCCACGGTACTTTTGTGCAGCACCAATGAATGTGCAACGGACTGCCTTGCCCTTTGCACATCTCGCATTTCTTGCGAGATCCTACTTGCTCCACACTCCCAGTCTGGTCAGTTTTAACCACCTAGGTGACAAGCCCAGGCACCGAGAGGAGCCACCTCCCGGCCTGCCAGACCTTCCCCGGTTAGCACATAAAGTTGATGAACGAGTCACGTTGGTAGGGGATTGTTATCCTCAGGGCTACTGCACTGGCGGCTGTGCCGCTCCCATTGCAGGTTTCCTCGTGCGGAAGGCAGAAGTGACCACGAATTACTATGCAGCGCCTTTTCCTCAGTTCGGCATCGTCTCTCGTTCATCTGACCAGCAAGGGCTTTCGCCCCTTTCACAGTTGAGCTCTTCACCGTCGCGATTTCGCGCGATCGTCGAAGGTGTCTCCTCCGATTGACTTTTTCACAAAAGCCAAGCTCCCTGCGCTGGATAGGGTTGCACACCATATGTGTTGCCACACGTAGGCTATGCCCCCCTATGGGGATTAGTGCGCATGAGCACATCACCCGCTTCCGTATGTGCGACCTCTCTTGAGGTATGTCCCGGTCGCCCAACTTCCGTTACGTAAATGCTTCTTACGATGGGATAGAACGATTGGATTACTCTGCTTGCACAGGATTTGCACAATCGAGCCTCCCTGAGAGCTGTACAAATGCCTCTCAACATATACAGCTCGAAGCGTCTCGGCAGTAGTGCAGGTGGCTCACCTGCCCTCTTTTACCACTAATGGTGAGTTAGTGGCCGAGGGCTGCCGGTACTCTCTCTATGACGTGTACCCACCGCCGTGTTTGGCGAAGTAGCACAGTTGTCACGCCTGCATTAAGGGAATTATGGTTGGAATTTCAAGTGTTTATTTTGTGACGGTGGTTGGAAGCGATGAAGTTGGGAAGTGTGACTATTGTAGGCTTGCTTCATTGCTCTCCATCTCTTAAAGCTCCTCGGTCATAAAATTTCTTATATATTTATGCCAGCGTAGACCTGGTGAATGTTTATTTAAGATGCCCTTACTAGAATTACCTGTGGCATACACCCACTCCCTAGAAGTTCTAGAGCAATAAGCACAAAGGTTTTTAATACTGAAAGTCCAGCCAATCTGATGAAAATTTGGCAAAGTAGAAGATGAAATAATAAACCCTGACTATCATGCCATTGAATCCACCTCTCACGAAAAACGACTTCACTAATGTCTGTTGGCAGGATGTAGTTAACGGTAGCGAGCGGAAAGATTGTCTTTCTTATCATCGTGCTTTTTGGCAGAAATCAAAGGAATCGCAGGAGACAGGAAATCTTAGGGAGCAAGAGGTATTCGAAATTCTGGCATATGTTACTAGTGCTGAAGTTAAGCCAGAATCAACAGAAGAGTTCTTTGCCGATATTTTTAGGAATCTTACGGATGATCAGTTGGACTTTCTCACTGATATTGCGTCTGAAATATCAGATCCTGAGCTCCAAGCACGAGTGGCAGATATTCTCTGGTCCATACGGCGTAATTATCGAATGGCTCAATTAGCAGTTTCTGCTTATCTACAATCAGCAACCACTTTAGAAGACCCCGCTCATTGGACTTTCTGTCTTGATAGAATAGAGCGTGCACTACGATTAGCACGAAAAATTAATTATCAAGGGGAAGTTGTTTTTGCACATATAGAAACAGTTCTTGATCGCTATCAGGGGGAAGATCCTCTGTGGTTGTCAGCAAGGCTAATGAGACTTTTGCAAGAGTATCGAGTTGGCGATCCAGCTAAATATGCAACTCTTGCTGAAAAGGCAGCAACGTTAGCAGAAGCAATCTCTGATTGGTCCAGAGCAAGAACTCTTTGGAATATTAAGGCTATATGGCATCGAATTGAGAACGACTATAGTAAAGAGTTCGCTGCTTCAATGTCTTCTGCGGAGACTTTTGTAAAGGAATCTGGCTCTGCTCTTCAAAGAACCCCACCAAGCTACCTAGCCGCATCACGCTATTTACAACAGGCTGTTGAAGCTTTTAGGAATATTCGAGGCACAAGAGAAGAAACTGTAGATGCTAAAGCAAGAGCTGAAGACCTTCATAGGCTCCTCCTTGAGTACCAAGAGCAAACTCGTCATGAGATGATCACAAGTTCTCATGACGTGAACATTGGTGATTTGGTAGAAGTCGCAAGAGACCATGTCAGAGGTAAAGATTTTCAAGAAGCGGTCTTTGCTTTAGCTCTCTTGGGAGGATCAACTAATGTCTCTCACTTGAAGCAGCAAGTGCAGCAGCAGGGGCAAGAGTTTATTGCATCCCATCTTTTTCCTGTTGTCATGATGAATGAAATGGGCAAAGTAGTTGCTCGCCAACCAGGTTCTATCCTTTCTAGTGATCCCGAGGAAGCGGAAGCTGCAACCCGTTTCTCGATGTACCAAAACGCTGTTTATTATCAGAGTTTACAGGCTCAAGCATACGTTGAACCTGCTAGATATCAGATCAACGTAGAGCATGCGGTAGGTCTCTACGATATTCTCTCACTTATTTCACCTAGCCCTTTTATTCCACCTGGACGTGAATACCTTTTTGCAAAAGGACTCTATGCTGGATTCACTGGAGATTTTCTCACATCTACTCATATCCTAATTCCTCAAATTGAAAACTCTGTCCGTTACATCATGTGGCGAAGAGGCATAATTACTTCGGGACTAGACGATAGTGGTATTCAAAATGAACATAATCTGAACTCTACTCTTTATCGTCCGGAGATAACCTCTATTTTTGACGAAGATACTTTATTTGATTTGAAATGCTTACTAGTTGAACATGCTGGGAGCAACTTAAGAAATCGTATGGCTCATGGTCTAATGAGTGATGGCGATTTTATGAGTCCACTAATGTCGTATATATGGTGGCTTACATTAAGGCTTTGTTGCTTACCCATTCTAAGACAGCCGCAACATGTTGAAGAGTCCAACGCAAATCCCGGTACAACCTAACATCATGTCAGTGATCGGCTGAAAGCTACCGATGCTGAATCTAGGGGAGAAGCGTTAGCTCATTCAAAATAGCACTCGCTTTGCTTCCTCTTCTGTTGATCGTAGACGGCTCCATTTTCGGATACTCCATCACGAACCACTTTCAAACATGGTAGGTGTTAGACTAAGTCGCGTCTAACTTACCCATGCTTATGGTGATCGCAGCGGTGCGATATAACTCCACTGTTGTCTGACGTGAACAGTACTTAGGAACGTATTTCACCCCAAACGTTCATTTTTTCTTTCCTTCAGGGGGCCGCGCCCCCATCGGTGTCAAGGGACTCCCCCGAGAATTTTGGCTCCCCCCACTGCTGCGCAGCGGGTACCCCCCAAAATTCACGGCGGAGCCTCCCCTTGACACCGCTTCCCCCGCAAACGCTCCCGATGGGAGCGCTCGCCAGAAAAGCGAGCGCTCCACATTCCATTTTTTTAACTGGGGTGTGGCCAATTTGATTGCTTTTCGGATTTGTTCGGAGGCGATCGCAGACAACAAAAAAGCCGCCCCTCCCGCTCACAACGATAAGGGACGGCCCTTCCTACAAAGGAATAGTATGAGCAATACCGCAGAAAATAAAATCGTTCAACTTCCGCTTCAGGACAGTACTCAGCACGCGGCACCAAAGGAACCAGTCGCGTTATTTCGGGTGAGAGAAACAGTGGTGAAATATAGGACGCTCACGAAAGTAAAGGAGCCAATTAGAACCGCCGCGGATGTCGCCGCGCTGTTTTGGAAACTTGTCCCAAACAATGTGCAGGAACATCTGTGCCTGTTCTGCCTCGATGGTAGTCATGCCGTAGTGAACTGTTCACAGGTATTCATGGGCACCGCCAATAGCTCCACAGTTCACCCGCGTGAAATTTTTCAAATCGCATTTCTGGCTGGAGCGGTCAGCATCATCATCGCCCACAACCACCCTTCAGGGGTCCTTACTGAAAGCAAACAGGATCGCGTAGTGACACGACGGATTAAAGAAGCCGGGGAACTGATGGGGATTCCGCTGCTAGACCACGTGATTGTGAGTGATCACGGCTATCAATCAGCCCTTGAACAAGGGTGGCTCTAGTAGGGGAGTAAAGTTCAGGGGGACAAGGCACCGTGGAGTATAGGCGGGAAGGGGCCTTGCCCCTCTGCGTCAAGGGACTCCACCGAGAATTTTGGCTCCCCCCACCGTAGGAACCGGTGGGTGCCCCCCAAAATTCACGGCGAAGCCTCCCCTTGACTCATTCACCCCGCTTGGAAGTTTTCACTTGTTAAGGAAGAGCGCGAGGCGCTCTTCCCCCAGAAATTTCTGGGGGACAGAGCACAAGAAAAAACAAGAGACCGCCCATCCGTTGCGCTTAATCTGGACGGTCTCTCCAACACAGAAAGGAAGTATGACAACTCATGATAAAAAGACAATCCTCACGGAAAGAGACCTACAGCACTTTCAGGGAAATGGATATTACTGGTCTACTGGAAAGACTTTTCATCCGTTTGTTTATACCGATGGGGTACTCTACGCCATGATGCATGGGAATGCTGACTGGTTGCTTACCCTGATTGGCTCATGGCAGTTTGAGACGGTAGTGAAAGATGATAAGGCGCTCCAGAAAATTCAATTCTGGACACTGATAGTGAATGATAACCACTCTGTCGAAATGATATGCGAACGTGATCAAGGTGATGTCGTTGTGCGTCAGGAGATTGCGTGGCCTAACGTTTTACTGTCAGGAGTTCGATTCTATCTGCAACACATGGAGGCATATTGGGCCGCGGCTAGGCACCCAAATCGTGATCCGCGTAAGAACGGGGTCTTACATCTGCCGAGTGAGTACTAATCTCTTATGAACCAGGGGGAAGGGGATACGTTCTCCTTCCCCTTGGGGGTGGGGGGAGGAAAAGGGGAAAGGAGACCACGTTAAGGGCCATGCTCTTCTTGCCTATATACACATCCACAGCTACAAAGCTTTTCAAGTATGTCCGCATTGCTCAGGTAGTCGTGCCTTTGTTACAAGGCTTTGCTTTTGGTGTTGATTATAGGTTGGTGTTTTCCTAGCGATTCATATACGAGGCAGTTCTCATCTCGCTCTGCTAGACGTAGGAGTCTTTTTACAAAGACTCTAGCTCTCTCACCCAACTACTCGGATCTGTCTGCGAATTTAATTATTTGTGCGCGACGCGCACAAATAATTAAATTCGCAGACAGATCCGAGCCCTTTAGGTTGAGTGGGTACCCAGTTGGGTACCCACTCAATAAATTGAGTCTTTTATTGGGTAGTTTATAAGAAAGTATCCAGTTAAATTGCTACACACCAAGGCACTAAAGTGCCTACTGGTTTGTTGTATCAGCTGTTCCCGTTTTCTCTTGCTGCTCTCTCACAGATGCCAGCCCCTTTGCTGTCAGCAATGTATCAGGGTCATTGTCGCCTAGTACTTGTCGCGATGACTCTAAAGCTTCCTCATAAAAAGTCCGCGCTTCATCTAAACGCCCTTGGATCGAGCACAGCCACCCTAAATTACTGAGGTTAGCCGACCAACTACGAGTTGCTGTCCCTTGAAGCCGCTGCCGAAGAGCGAGCGCTTCACGACATACGGCTTCAGCCTCTGCATACCTTTTAGTTTCTACATACAAAGTGGCAAGCCGATTGAGATGGTTCAACACGGCATTATGCTCGGTGCCGAGCACGCTTTTTCGAATGTTGAGCGCTTGGGTCGAAAGGGTGATTGCTTCTGGGTAGCGGTTCTCTAAACGATACAAATTAGCCAGCACATCTAGGGTGATGGCAACTTCTAAATGAACCTCACCAAATACCTTGATTCGAACATCAAGTGCCTGCTGATACAGCGCCTCTGCTTCACGGTATCGGCCTTGTTCTTCATAGAGGGCAGCGAGATTGCCCAAACTCATGGCGACCTCTGGATGTCGATCACCTAGGCAGTACCACATGATTCCAAGGGACTCCGTCAAAAGTGCTTCGGTTTGCTTGGGTTCTTGTTGAAGGTAGTACAGGTTTGCCAATTGATTGAGATTAGTAGCGACTGATAGGTGATAATTGCCGTAGGAGCGTCTGAACACTTTGAGCGCCTTTCGTAAAAGAGTTTCTGCCTCTCGGTAACGTAATTGCTCAGTGTACACACCAGCCAAATTACTCATGGTAATCGCTACGCTTGGATGCAATTCTTGTAACACTTGAGTCATCAAGGTTAAGGCTTGCAGGTTGAGTACTTCAGCCTCGTGTATCTTTCCCTGGATTTGATACAAATCGGCCAAATTACTAATGCTGCTTGCTACATCAGGAGAAATTGCACCACACAACTCAATCCTTAGATCCAAAGATTGTAAGAAAAATAACTCAGCCTCTTTGTAGTTTCCTTCTGCCTTGCATAAGGAAGCCAAGTTATTCAGTGCCGTAGAAACATCTTTATGGCGATTGCCTCGAAGCTTCTTGATAATGTCTAACGCTTGCACAAATAGAGGCTTTGCTCTGGCCAAGTCCCCTAACGCGCGATAAACAGAAGCTACATTATTGAGAGCAACTACCACATTTGCATCAACAGTCCCTACTCGTTGTTGTGTTGCATTCAGCGATTCTTCAAGCCAGGATTGCGCTACTTGGTAAGCAGCTTGCTTGAAGTAATACATTCCGATGCTGGTGCTGGGCCAAAGAATGTCATCGTTTGTTAGCCAATCCTGCAACGCTGTCGCGACCACGAGCATGTGGGGAAGCGCCAAGCTCCATTTCCTTAATTCTTGTTGGGTTGAAGTTTCTGGGAAGGTCCGTGCAACATCAGCCATCGTTTTTGCAAACGCTTGCTTGAGTCGCTCGACCTGAACCTTTTCTGGTCTCCGAAGCAGTATCGAAGTCATGCCTCATTCTCCTCCAGCTTAAGTTGAAAAAATTTGCGTACCAGGGAATGCAGAAGATAAGTCTGGTTTCCTGTGCGTTTTAGTAAGTGGTAGCGCATTAGCTCCCGCCGTCCGGTGCGGAGCCGGTTGGGCTCATAGGTGAGTTCACCCTCTGATAGCTGACAGTAATACTTTTCTACTGATTCCACCCAATCCCAGGTAATGGGAGCCAGCTCAAATAATCCCAGTACACAAGCCAGTCGCTGCGTGTTGTCCTGCAATTTTGCCCAACTGAGCTCAAAGGCAGCAGCCACCCCACGGCGAGCCGTGAGTGACCACGTCTCATCACTTCCTGGATCACCGTTGAGTATTTCGTTGTTAATCGGTGTCGTTTCAAGACGAAATAGCATCTCCGTAAGGGAGACATCCGGTTCTTGGTTGAGATACCGACCCACCAACTCTAGCCCGAGAGGCAAATAGCCTAACCATTCACAGAGCCTATTTGCGATCGCCCGTTCATTGGCAATTCGTGCCGTTCCAATAAGATCGTTTGTTTCTAAAAACTGAATGGAAGACTCAGGAGAAAACACAGGTAGGCTTAGCACTGTGACGGGCGAACTGAGCATGATGCGAGTTGTTATCACAATGTGAAAGCGATCACGGTTAAAACGTAGTAACTCACGAATTTGCTCATAGCCCAGTAAATCGTCAAACACTAGGAGAACTTGGCCTTCTCGCCAATGCTGTAAACAAAACGCGACTTGATCCCTTAACTCCATGCCTTCTGGAAAGCTAAGCCCTAAGCTCGCTTGAGCAAACCCAACAATTTGGGGTTCAACTTCAAATTCGCGGGCGTAAATCCAGCAGATGCCTCCTGGATAGTCTGCTAAGTGTCTATTGGCATACTGTAAGACCAACTCGGTTTTCCCAATTCCAGGCATTCCTACAACAGCGAGCAACATAGAGCTGTTGGATTGAAGTAAGCGCTGGAGTTCTTGCAAATCTGCCTCACGCCCAGTAAAGCCCGGAGTGCCGCTGACTGGAAGATTGTGGGCAATTGTGCTGCATGAGGTTGGTTTACTGACGGTAGAGGTGGATGTTGGTTTGGATCCCTTTGGACGCCGAGACGTTATGCCCTGATTCCATTGTTCACACCAGGTAGAGAAGTCATACAGACAGCGGTCATGGTCCTGAGATACAAGGCGGAGCGTAAAAGCCCAGCCCTCTTTTTTCGGGCCAGTTCTTTCGGAGTGAGTCCTTAATTCTAAAAGTTGAGCCCGATCAGCTAGGCGATGTAGCACAGCGCCTAATTCTTTGGTTAACATGGCGTCGGTAAGAGGAGCCAAGTGATGCGCCCGTTCATAGTATCTGATGAGCATTTTGAGCGGATGCAGCGTTTCGGCTGAAACGACTAACTCCTCGCGTCCATTGCTGACCTGCTTTGATTCTTTCCACCCGCACTTTAGCGAGGGAATTGCAGGACGTTCTTTAGGGTGCTCTTCATTTGCGTAGTCAATCAGTGCGCCAAGGAGGCGCTTAGCGAGTTCTTGTTTCTTAGGGCCAAAGTCTGTGTTTGCCATGCCAATTTCAGGGGAAGGAACTTCCCGGTGATGCTTTTCCTATCCGGCGTGGTAGTGACCCTGCTTTTGTTATAGCGGCGATCGCTTGAACTTGGAAATAGGCTCATAAAGTTTCGGGATTCCGAAATACCTACCTCTCCCGAAACTATCCAGACCTAAGCTGTCCAGCCCTTTGGAGGTTAATTCTGGGATTTTGACCCCTGCGTTCCTGACCGTGGAAAATGCCCAATAGTTGGTGCTGGGTACCCAGGAGATAAATACTTTTCTCTTGCTCCTTAGTGTCCAACTTAAGGTGATTGGGCTGTAGGGTGGTATGTCCCCAGGGCTGGATAGACACCTCTGGTTAACCCAGTGCTAACGCCGATTGTGATGCGATCGCCCTGTTCCTTCCTCTCACAACAAATCTCATTCTCCTCCAACTGCACGGTGTACTCCCCTGACAAATCAGGGGAGGGAACACCACTTCAGTCCTGTCCTTTATGCGAGTAATGCCATGAACAAGGCATCCTCTTCACCTCCTCAAGCGTCTGCGGATGAGCTACCCAAAATGATTGGAGAGGTCATTTGCGAAGTGCTGTATCTCCACTCAGAAATTGAAACATTGAGCGAAGCGATCGCTCAGCTCCGGGCTGAACAGCGGGTCGTGACACAACTGCTCCTAATTGCGCTCGGTGGTCTTACTCCAGAAGAAGCTCAAAGCCTTGTAGTGCAAGTATTTAGCCAGGAGGAACCGTCTTCATGACATGTTCAGTTGTGCTGGTTCATGGAGGAGGGAGTGGATATGAACGCTATCTCCTGAAATACATGACCGGCAGCGTGATTCACGATGCCGAACATGGAGTCGCTTTGGGATACTTTGCAGGATCAGGCGCTCAGGAGCTTGGTCTTGCCGGTCAACCCATTTATGAGAATGACATTCGCGTCAAACAGCTCTATCGAGGAGAGTCGCCCCACACGGGAGAAGCCTTGCGTCATGGGATGACGACGATACGTACTTATAGGGATGAAGGTACAGGGGAGATCAAGCAGTATAAACCTGTTGTCGCCATGGAGTGTTGTTTTTCAGCACCGGAGAAGGTGTCTGACTTTTTCGGTACCACTAGCCCAGCGACCCGAGAACGCATTCTTCAACCCTTCCATCGAAGTGTCGATACTACCCTGAAAGAGATCGAGGCTAGTTATTGCTTCACTCGTACCGGGGCAGGAGGCAGTAACCGAGAAGCAGCTAAACCAATTTTTGCCTGCTTCACTCACTTCACCAGTCGCAATCTAGATCCCCAGCTTCATGTGCATGTCCAAATGTTTTCGACAGTGATTCGCGATGATGGCAAGGGAGGTGCATTGGATACGCGAGCCTTGCTCAAAAGAGAGGTTGTGTTTGCTTTGGGGCAACGATTTCGGGACTCGCTTCAGCAGGAATTATCCAAGGAATTTCCATATCTCGAATTTCGAGCAATTCCGATTAAAAATGGCACAAGCTTTGTCATCAATGGTATTCCAGACAGCCTCACTAAAGCTTTTAGTAGTCGGCGCACTCAGATTGAGGAGAAATTGCAAAAACTGGAGCACCCAACGGCAAAACAAGTGCAAACAGTTGTCTTACAAACCAGGAAAAAGAAGGAAACGATCCAGTCTCAGGACCAACTTTTTGCACAGTGGCGTACGATTGGTTTGGCGCATGGTTTTGATGCTGTCCGCTTTGAGGCTACTGCCCGTGAGCAGTATCTCGCTCGCCAGCAAGTCACTGCACACTTGCTATCACCAACAGATCAGCATACTCATACTGAGCCGCAGCACAAGAACGCGTTTATCTCATCTCAGGCAGCCCTAAAAAAGGAAGATGTATTGCCCTTTTTGCAGCCAATTCGCCCAAAGTCGCGTCTGTCCTCAACCCCTCTAAAGCACGCGACGCAAGAAGGATGGCTCCACACGCTCGCCCAACAACTGAAGGCATCACTATCGCGGGGATCTCTAAAAGATGACGAACTACCGCTCCCTTCTGAGCCAGTCTTTCCAAAGCCGAGTCTGTTTCCAAGTCCTCTAAAGAATGCCACGCCAGAGGGACGGGTACATGCACTTGCCCAAAAAGTGAAGGCATCAGTTACCCCAGAATGGCTGCGTTCAGTTAGCTACCCTGGAGAGGACAATGATGCAGGCGATGAGCTTACTCGTGCTGGACGTTTTGCTCAGGAGCGCCTTGAACGTTGGCAGCGAAAAGCGACATGGCTGTATTTCACCGGTCAAATTTCTCGTCAAACTTACAAGCGTAGTACCCACGGTAAAGAGGATCTCCTCTCTAAAGCTGCGATTGAATTGCAGTACTTCACAGGCCAAATTAAACTCAGTGAGCGCATTGATCTTTGGCACAAGAACCAATTGGGTACGCCCACATATCTTATACCTAAAAGCCGCGCCATGATTAACTTCTGCGCAGCTACTGGCCGTATTACGCGAACGCAGCAAATTAAACTGCTCGAACAGAACGGGCACAATGCTGCTGCTCAGAGAGTGATTCGTGCTGAACGTCTCGCTCAGGAGAAGCGTCTTGAACGCTTGGAGCAAAAAGCAACATGGTTACACACCATAGGTCAAATCTCTTATGAATCTTATAAGCGTAGTATCAACGGCAACGAGGCGCTTCGCTCTAAAGCTGCGATTGAGTTTCAGTACTTCACAGGTCAAATTAAACTCAGTGAGCGCCTTTACCTTTGGCAAAAGAATCAATTAGGTACACCGACGTTTTTTACGCCTAAAAGCCGTGCCATGATTAACTTCTGCGCGGCTACTGGCCGCATTACGCGAACGCAGCAAATTAAACTGCTCGAACGTAACCAACACATTCTTACCCATCGCAATATGCATAAATATTAGGAAGAAATTTTATGCTCCGTCGCGTACTTTTCCCCCTTTTTATCATTGTATATAGCTGCTCTGGGTATCTGGTTGGGCCACTCTTTGCTCCTCTTCTCGATCGCTATTTTTCAGGGCCAGTTTTAGGTGGCATTACTCTTTACTGGTGGTATCGCATTGCGCGATGGATCACCATGTTTTGGTTTGGTGCTGCGGGATGGACTAGCTACACCCAATACAATTACATTTCTTTACTGCGTTGGCAGTATGAAATTATCTACTTTCGATTTCGCGACGTGCTGAAAATCCCAGGAAATCGCGCTCAAGATTTTGTTTGGGCAAATGTGTATGGCAGCACATTAGAGACTACAGGTTTGGGAGCTATATTCTTCATGGCTTTTGTTCTACCGCGCTTTATGACTAAAAATCCTACGGGGCAAATCGCTCTAGGCTTTATATTTTTCTATTTTTCAGGATTTGCAGTCGAGTTAGTTGTCACTACTGTTGTTGAATTTTTTCGTCCTCGAGAGTTGGAAGAAGGGGTGCAATTTGCAGGGTTTACTATCGACTTTCTGCAAGCCAATCGTGAGCTGCTTAATGTAGTGGATCAAGAGCAGCGTAAAGGATACAGCTCAATTCCCTTTTCAGAGGGGAACCACAATTCTACCCGTCAGGAGCCGGAAACATATGACTGGTGAACAACACCTTACATCTGGACAATTAACTCGAAGACTACTCGATCAAGTTCTTCACAGTAAACGTAGCGTTCCCAAATTTATCGCTGAAATTCAAAAGCTATCGAACCAAAGTAAGAAAGACAAGATTGTACTGTTGGGACACACTTTTGATTTTGACCAGTTGGCCCATATGGCGTTTATTGGAGCTTCTGGACGCGGTAAAACAACAGGTGCTGGACCAACTTTTCATTCCATTGTGAAAGCGATCACTCCAGGAAGCGGAAGGCGTCTGTTTCTTGTCGATACCAACGGTGAAACGCTTAATTGGTTAAACGGGATGAAGCGGGATTACAAACTCATCTCGTTCACTTATGAAGAGGGATTTTCTTGGTCAATCTCCTGTGATTTTAACTCTTACCAATTGCTTGCGCAGTTTGCCTATCTCCTTTATCCCAGTTTTCAAGGCAACAATGCTTTTTTTCGTAATGGAGCACGAGCTATTGTCACTGCCATACTCATGTCGTTGTTTCACCGGCATGGAACGAACTGGCGATTTGACGATCTGGTTAATCTTGCCTTCTCTGATCTCGATACCGTGTATCAGGTGATGAAAGCCTTTCCTCGGGGTTCAGATATACTGAACACTTTTCTTCGAGATGATGATCCTGAAACACTCTACAAAGTGATGGCTGAGGTAGTAACTCAGATGTATCCCTACCTGCTAGTTGCTGCCAAATCCCAGCGTTCTCCCGGGGTGAGTCTTACAGAATTTCTACGTGAGGAAGGAATTTTTGTAATTAAGCTTAATTCTGAGAAGATTGAGCTAGAACGACCATTTCTCACGGCGTTCATTACGCGCCTCTTTGACCTTCTTATTGCTCGTCCATCGACGCAGACCAAAGATACCGTGATTTGGCTGGAGGATTGGCATTTCTTTGGAAAGTTTCCTCGCATGGATCGCCTTTCTGAAATGTCGAGAAGCCGTGGAGTGGCCATAGCTGTACTGTTTCAGACTATTGAGTCGCTGCGCTCTCAGGAGTCGTATGGGGATTTAGCGGAGAGTATTCTAGCTAACTTTCCTATCCTTACCATGCTTGGCACTGATTCTCCTACCACTGCTTCTTGGTGTGCACGGCAATTTGGCCGCCGATGGCTTCGGGAAATTACCTGCACGACGAGCTTTGGGGAAAGGGGACCTCAGCCATCGGTGCGAGAGGAACGGTCCGTACAAGATGTGGTGATGGATTCGGCATTTTTGACTCTGCCGCCACCCTCCTTTGAAAACGGCTACCGCTGCTATATCAAAAGTCCTCTGTGGGGGTTAGAAATTGACAAGCGCATTCCCTGGGAAGACATTTTACGGCGTCTTCCACCATCACCCACAACACCACTCGTTTTACATCCTATTCCTCCAGAATGGGAACTTCCCGAACCCTTTTCACCTGCACGTAGGCAACAGATGGTGTCAGGCTCAACTTCAAGTACTCCACAGAAAACTGCTCCTCTTGTCAGCCCGTTTCTTTCGGTCTTCGAAGAAGAAGTGCGCAAGGGGCTCTGCCAGATTACTGAAGACGTGTTGCAGCAGATTATTAAGAACGAATATGCCCGACTTCGTAACAGTGTCCATTCCTCTTCATCCGACAATCCTTAGGGAGGTTTTGTAATGAGTTTTTCCTTTGATCCAAATCGGGAGTACACCAAGAAAGAAATACAGGATCTCACGGGTCTTGCTCCTAACACTATTTATGAAACGATCAAAGCCTGCGGACTTTCAAGTAGTAAACGAGCCTATACTGGTCAAGAACTTGAGCGGTTCGTTCGTGCCCGAGGCTTATTGGAAGGGGGCGGCACGTATGATGACGTACGCCAAGCCTTTCGGCTAAAAACTGCAACGACGGTTCCTGAGAATAGTGATTATCCAGAAGGTGAAGAGGGCGAAGGCGTAGGTTTTGCTGGTGAGGTGTCCCAACAAATTGCAGAATCAGTCCGAGCCATTGTCATTGCGGGTGTCAAAGATCTAGTTCCCTATATCCCCAAGATGGCGGCTATGGCGTTAGAAGAAGTAGCCCGTAGTGGTGCGATTCGTGATGCCTTTGCTGAGGCGCGGAATGCCTATTTGAGTAGTGGACGATCGCCCAACGGGCATCAACCTACGCCTCCCCTCATCGTGTCCGTGGAGCCAGTTCCACAAGAGCCAACCGATGTAGACGAAACTTCAGAACCTGATAGCACGGATGAGAAGTACGAAGATACTTCAGATGTTTGGAAATAGTACCCACTGAACGATTGAGACGTTCCATGTATGGAGATTTTTCCAATGTTGCCGAGAAGACTAAGGATGTGGGCAACGATATTTCTGGTTACGTTTCCACTCACTGGTTGTGTACAGCCATCTACACCCCAGGCACCTCAGATCATCCTTATTTCTGTTGATGCGAGTACAGAATCAGAATTGGACTTTGCAACTGCGTTTCTGGATGAATTTGCATTTCAAACTGCTCAGTATCGATGGTTAATCGTTGATGTTCAGAAGAAAAATGAAGTCGCCAATTATTTCTCCAACAAGCCAAGCAAAGAAGCGATCGATGAAATTATTCAGAATGTGGTTCAGATTTCATGCAATGACCAGGCGTTACTGGCGAGTTTAGCGCATGCCAAAGAGTATGCGCAGCGGTTGAACGAGGATGAATCAATCACGGCTGTCATTTTGACAGAGGGTACCCGTAATGCCGAAACCCTTAGATCCCTGCAAGAGTTAAGCCAGGAACTCTCAAAATTTCCCCACTTAAAACTGTTCATTGCCGGTGTGAGTGAAGATAACCGTCTTCCACTCTCACAAGCCTTTACCCCGATTGAGCACCAGGTTCAGTTTTTTGGCAATGGCCTGGTCGAACTCGATGAACTACTTCGTCTTCTTTCGTGAAGGAGCCATCAATATGCTATTTAGTCGCCTAAAGAAAGATCCCTCCGGCATAAAGTTCGATCGCCCCAATTGGTTTGAAACGCGGGTTATTGATCCGGTGATGGAACGATCTGGAGGATGGTTAAGTCTTCTGCCTGCGGTGCCTTGGGGCAGTCACACCTTTCAAGGCGTGGATCTGCTTCATGATCCCCACGCTCAGCCTCTTGCGACGTTCCTAAGAGAACAGCATCCTCTGCTTTATTCGGAGTGGTTTCACCGAGTCTATAACGCCACTCAGCAAGTGCTCGGACTTGAGATCAAGCTTCAACAGTACAAGGAAGCGCGTGAGGCGCTTTTTCACCAAAGAAATGAGATGGCCTTTAGGCTTCAGGAATCTTTTGGTGACATGAAGGCTGACTTCAAAGTTTCTTCTGTCAACCAGGAGATGGAGAAATACCAGATGAAGGCAGTGGTTGCCTATCTTCTCTCACCCTGGCTTGCGCCTGTGCTGTTTCACACAATGAAAGAGTTGTTTGCCAGTTCTCTGGAGCCATCGGATCCAATAGGACTTATGGTGTTTCCGATCTTGGGTGGTCTCGCTGCTGCCGCATCTGTTGGTGCGAAAATTGCGGTGAAAACTGCCGTACAGAATAGTCGCTTATCGTATCAGGAGGACCATCAAAAGCGGCCTTCACTGATAGAGCGCGTTTTTCAATCGCCCGTGTTATGGACTGTTGTGGTGTTAGGTACAGAGATAGGCTTTGGTGCACCATTTATGATCCGGTTTTTGGATCGCGCTGTCCGCCACAATCTTTTCTGGCAGGTTGCCATTGTGTTGGGAACAAGCCTTGGCCCATCCATCAATATGGCGATGGCCTGGGCACTAGGACGTGAAGGGGCACGACTTTCTTACTTGGTCGCAAAGGAGGAAACGCGGTTGGCTACGCTTTACCAGGGTTCCCCTTATAGCAGAAGCATTGAGTTTACCAACTCACAGATAGGACAGCTCAAGATGCGGGTGAACGTCATCAATGAGCGGGTACGAGAGTTAGAGCGCCAGCAAAAAATTGCCTCTCGACGAGCTCGCATTGATTATCTGAAGTGGATTAGGAAAGTGGAGCGGGTACTTGATCGCTCCTCGAAAACAAGAAGTTCGTTTCGCTGGTTGCAAGAATCCGCAAATGGTGGTTTGTCTACCAGGCAATAAAATCGTTTTGAAGGAAGGAAGCGCCGTTATACTCATAGAGTCGTTAAGGAGGGACTACCCAAGAAATCTACTGTTATGCAGTGCTATTTGGTGTGAGAGAGACCTCTGAGAGGACAAAGCGGTATGGCGGCAATGCCCCCAAACCCCACAATTTACCACATTACTCACTTGGATAACCTGGCAGCTATTGCGGCAAGCGGAGGGTTGGTTTCAGATGCTCAACGTATCGCACGAAGGCTCAACTGCTCCTTGGTAGGGATGTCTACTATCAAGCAGCGCCGCTTGGAGACAATTGAGGTCTCTGTATGCCCCGGCACAAAGGTAGGCGAGTATGTGCCGTTTTACTTTTGTCCTCGCTCAATTATGCTTTACATTTTGTACATGGGAAACCACGACGATATAACCTACCGAGGCGGGCAACAGCCGATACTTCATCTGGAGGCTGATGTAGATGCTGCTATTCAGTGGGCAGATAGCCAATCTATCCCTTGGGCCTTTACCGATAGAAATGCAGGAACCTACTTTGTCCAATTTTATAATCGCCGTGAAGATTTCCACCGTATTGACTGGACTGCTGTTGCTGCAAGAGATTTTCGTGATGCCCAGGTCAAGGAAGGAAAACAAGCTGAATTTCTTACGTTTGGTACTTTCCCCTGGACGTTGATCCAAAAAATCGGGACAATCAATAATACAGTAGCTGCACAGGTAGAGGAGGTACTTTCAGGCTGCTCACATCAACCTCTTATCGAGGTCGAGCGAGATTGGTATTTCTAACGCGTAGGCCCGTATCCCATGATTGAATTTACTCAAGGAGATATTCTTAAAGCTGATGCGGAAGCGCTCGTCAACACGGTGAACTGTGTTGGTGTGATGGGCCGTGGTGTCGCGTTGCAATTTAAGAAGGCTTACCCAGAGAATTTTAAGGCGTATAAAATCGCTTGTGATACAAAAGAAGTGCGTCCAGGCAAGATGTTCGTGTTTGATCTTGCGCGAATTTATAATCCTCGTTTCATTATTAATTTTCCTACCAAGCGCCACTGGCGAGGGAATAGCCGCATTGAAGACATCAAAGCGGGTCTCAAGGATCTCGTGAAAGTTGTGCAGCAAGAAGCTATTCATTCCATTGCTATCCCACCCCTTGGATGTGGGCTTGGGGGATTGGATTGGGCTGAAGTGCGGCCTCTTATAATAGAAGCTTTTGCAGCATTACCAGAGGTCAGAGTACTTCTTTTTGAGCCTGCTGGAGCACCTAAAGCGACTGCGATGGTTTCCACTGCAAAAGTTCCGAACATGACGCCAGGACGTGCCGCGTTACTTGGTCTTATGCGCCGCTACTTAGTGGCAGTCATGGATCCCACCGTAACGCTCCTCGAAGTGCATAAATTGATGTATTTCATGCAGGAAGCGGGGGAGGACCTTAGGCTTCAGTATGAAAAGGCACCTTATGGCCCGTATGCCAAGAATCTGCGTCACGTCCTTAACCATATCGAGGGACATTTTATTAGTGGGTACGGCGATGCTGCCGATCGCCCCGATGTGCCGCTAGAACTTAAGCCGAATGCTGCTGAGAAGGCAGAGGCATTCCTTTCGGAGCGAGAAGGTACCCGACAACGGTTTGATCGGGTTGCTCAGCTCATTGAGGGCTTTGAGACTGCTTTTGGTATGGAACTTCTTGCCACCGTCCATTGGGTTGTTGCGAAGGAAGGCGCTGCAACTCCAGAGGAAGCGATTCAGAAAGTTCATGCGTGGAGTAATCGCAAACGAATGTTTGAACCCCGTCATATAGAGCTTGCATGGACGCGATTACGCGAGGCTGGTTGGGTATCGTGAAACCCTAGGTACAGGACAAAAAATGAAGGACGTGGAAAAACTCATCAATGAACAATTCCAGATTCAGCAATATTTGACGCAGGTGGTCAAAACCATAGCGAAAGATACTCCTGGCTTTACGCCCATGTTTTTTAACTGGAATCATCTTTTGTTCGGCTAACCATTCCCCAGTGCGAAATGCCCAACATAAGGCAATGGACAGCAGCGCAATCATTCGACTGAGACGCTCTGGATCCTTCAGATGAGTAGACTCTAAACAAAATCCTCGGGTCTTCAGACAACCGAATAGCGTTTCAATAGCCCACCTTTTACCATAATCAGCAATCGCTCGATGGGGACGATGGTTGGTGACGACAATCAATAATTTCCCATCCTCAAGCCGTAAGGCACTCACGTAAACCCAATGTCCCCAAACCTGGCGACGATGGCGTAAAACTTGCCGTTGTCCAACTGCTAGAGAACTGAAGACGACTTTGGCTTTCAAACATTGGCGACCATCTTCTAGTTTGTCGCTTTCGCGGATCCGGATGCGGAATTCACAGAAGCCTTGCTCCAACAAATATCCCAACCAATCCTGTCCCAGAAACTCCCGGTCTGCCGTTAGGTAGTCCACCTTGACCTCGGGAAACACCTGAAAAAACTCCTCCAACAGGTCAATCCGTTCGTCAGTATTGGAGTTGCCTTTTTTATCCAGCATCCACCAGAACAGGGGAAAAGCAACGCCGTTGTGAACGACTCCCAGCATCAAGATATTGTGGACACAGTGGCCAAACTCCCAGGTTGTTCGGTCTAAGGACAACACCCAGGGCTGAGGGATTTCCATCAGACCCACAACCACTTGGGCAAGGGTGCCGTAATCCAACTCAAACTTGCCCAAAAACCGTTGCAGGCGTTTATAGTTCGATTCTAGTTTGGCTGTACTGAGGAAGCCTGCTGCGAGTTGGGTCAAGTTCACACTCTTGACCCGAAACAGGGCAACCAGGAACAGCGCTAGAAAATTGACCCTGGCTCCATGCCACCCGAGAAGAGGCTGCAATGTTTTTCGGATTAGAGTAATCTGGTTCATGAGGGTTTTGTGGATGAATGTGGTAATTCTCATGAAACCCTCTTCTACTCAATCTTTGCAAGCTTTTGTCCTGTACTTAGCGTGAAACCTTATAATCCCTGAAAGACTGGCACTGAGGCTTCTTTATAAGCCTGTATTGCTTTTAAGGAGCCACTCCCAACGCTTTTTGCCTGGACAGAAAGCTCGACGCATATTCACTCATTTTTGGATGTCGTTTTTGAGAACTCGCTCTCAGATAGCGCCATTATGCTTTGAACCTATTTTTTATCCAGCTAACAAGTCTGCGGGATGTAGAGATACCAGCAGGTATAGCAGAAACTCTCATCGTGGTAGCAGCGATCGCACACCATCCCAATCAAATCCTCTACTAACCAACAACTTGCATATCCAAGAAAGCTATTTTCAGTGAGCCATAAAATCCTCTTGCGCGTCACCTGTGAATTATTACATAATCCCTCTTTATGTCACACTTCTTTCCTTAAAAGTATTATCATTGATGACGATGAATGACTACCCATGAATGAGTTAGTGTTGCCTTTGCCTCATTCTTCCTCATTAACACCTACTGGCTCTTCCAAGGTACAGCTCCCCGCGCTTATCACCAATGCGGGCGATCGCACTTCTCAACGATTCATCGAGTTTTTTCTTGTAAGCATACGCAATCCCAATACTCGTGCAGCGTATGCTCATGCAATCAAGCACTTTATTGCGTGGTGTAGCGATCGCCACCTTCAGTTCTTCGACATTAATGCTCTAACAATCGCTGCCTATATCGAGCAGCACCCTGGCTCGGCACCCACGGCGAACCAGCATCTTGCGGCAATCCGTTCACTCTTTTCCTGGATGGTCTCTGGGGGCATCCTGCAACGGAACCCTGCCGCAGAGGTAAAGGGGCTTAAGCATCGAGTGAAGATAGGCAAGACGCCTGTGCTCTCAGATGAGGAGATGCGGGAGTTGTTGACTTCTATTGATGTGTCGCATGTGGTGGGGCTGCGCGATCGGGCGCTTATTGCCACTATGTTTTTTAGCTTTGCGCGGATTAGTGCGGTGTTGGGGATGAAGGTCGAGGACTATTTTCAAAAGAGTAAACGCCATTGGCTTCGGTTACATGAAAAGGGCGGAAAACACCATGAGGTGCCCATTCACCACAAGGCTGAGGAGTATTTGGATCAGTACATGGATGCTGCTCGCTTATGGGAGGCGAAAGGGACGCCTCTTTTTCGTACTGCAGTGGGGCGATCGCACACTCTCTCTGATCGAGGGTTGCAGCGCCAGGAAGCGTGGGCGATGATTAAAAGGCGAGCGAGGGATGCGGGCGTGAACACTGATGCGTGCAATCATACCTTTCGCGCTTCAGGGATTACCAATTACTTGAGAAATGGGGGTAGTCGAGACAATGCTCAGAAAATTGCAGCGCATGAAGATGTCAGAACGACGGCGCTGTATGACCGGCGGGAAGACACGATTAGCCTTGATGAGATTGAAAGGATACGGCTTTAAGCTGAATAGATCTTACCCTGCTATTTGAATTAGAACAGGGAGTTTACTTTCAACTGGGCTAAGAAGTGAATGCTGGCTTAGAGGACAGAATTAACGACAGCCTTTATGGAAGTAAGAATAGTTTGTGTAGAAGGGTAGCTTATGTGGGAGTAACGATTGTCTTGATTCACAACTACCCCAAGAGCAATCGCCCTTCTAAACATTATTTGAATCCTATCAATCGATCGCCAGAGCCCTTCCTCTGCGCTATTCACCGAACGGCTCACATAATCGTGCCAAGTACGCCCCCTCTCCTATGCCACAGCCTACCGAGACTTGAGAGAAGCAATCGACGAGTACAAGTCACTCACGGGTACTCGCTTCCACGACCTCCGCCATACCTTTGCGACCGAGCGAGCACAGATCGTTTCCCTGGATGTCTTACGAGCATTCCTTGAGCATGAAAAGATTCAGACAACACTTATCTACCAAAAAATAACCTTACGGGTGGCTCAGGAGAGTGACGAAGAGGCGCTTCGGATGCTAGCAAAATCATGCAGCGGTAACGCTGCGTGATTTTGCGTTGTTAGAGCCCTATTCTAAACTTCCAAGACTATGGTCAATAGTCTACAAATCATAACTGACGAAATATAAGTCAAGTAAGTATTTCGCTTGTCTCCATGAGCAACACTGCCTACACTCAACTATGCTCTTTTCTATACCTGTCTTAAGACATTAACTTTGGAGCCCACAAACTTGAAAATTCCATTCAAAGTGGTTTTATATCTTTTCTTTTTAATGTATGGAACTGGCCTGCTTTTTGGGTTAATCACGATTCGTGCAACAGAAAGACCATTGATAGATGCATTAAAAATAGCTTGGGTTGCAATGTCTGGGCACCTTATTGCCGTTTCTGAAACGAAACTAGAAGCTTGCATCTATTCTTTTTATTCCTTGGTAGTTTTCTCTACTTTCGCAGTGCTTTTTGCTAGGTTTCCAGTACTACAATGTATCACTTTTTTGGTAGCATTCTATTGGGTGATTGTTGGCATTTTACTCGCTGCATCAGCAATCTAGATAGCTGCAATATGCTGCAATGAATTCTCATGATAAAGATTGGAATTGATAGGCTACACCACGTTCCTAGGGGCATTTCGCTCATTTTGAGGAGCCCATTCTGGTCGAGATGTATACTCCTGCCATCCTAATCTCCAGAAGGGTAATACATCAGCAAGGAAATGATTTACTACACTATATTCGCTGGAAATAAGATCAGGAGTTCCTGCGCCTGCTCCCCCTGTAATAAGTTTTCCATCGAAGTCATAAGTGACTTGCTGACCTGATACTCCGTTTGCTGAAAGTCTCCTATATGCAGAAAATGCTCCAGGATGAAAATAGCTTAAATGTCCAACTCCTTCTCGCCTCCAACCATGAGGACTGCTAGGCCCTGGAGCTGATTTAGTTCCATTCACCTCTCTTATTAAATCAACTTCTGTGGCTGGAGCACTTGGAAGAAATCTGGGGCTAGTATTGGAATTGTTTTTGACTATAGCTTTAGATCTTGATAATAAAATGTCGCCCAGCAAGATGCCATGCAATACAGTATTTAGAGCCAGGCTTGCACCAATACTAAATATACTGAAGTTTCCACTTGGATCTATGAAAGTTACAGGGTTGCTATTGCCGTAAATATATTTATTTAATGTAATTGGTTTTTGGATCAGGCCATCAAAATCATCTCTGCTGTTTAATCGGCCATTTGCAAAATTCAAATACCTTTGTCGCAAATAGTCTAAGTCAAGAACTGTGTCTCGTTGCTCCCCTGCAAACAAGTAGGGATTTTTTATAGTTCCAATTGGCGTGATTAATTGACCGAAGGCGTCGTATATATATTGAGCGGCATCAAGTCCAGCTTCATCGCTTAACGCTCGGGTACTACCCAGGCTATCTACATGATAAAAGAATTGTTCTCCCTCCCTATCCTGAGACACCAAATCATTACCATAAACGTAAGAGACCTTGATAATTTCACCAGGTGTGTATTCCTCTAGCACCTGGGCATAGTCTTGATTCTCATCAATCAAGAAACGAGTTTCTTCGCCGTTGACGGTTTGGCTGACACGGATACCGTTTTGGTTGTAGCGGTTTGTCACATCAATGGAGCCATTACCATCTGTATCCGCACCAATCAGTCGGTTATCAGCATTCCAGGTATAGGTAATAGTGGTGCCGTCAGTGGTCCTACTCGTAGTGTTGCCGTTGTTGTCGTAGGTGTAGGTGGTCTCAACACTGTTGATCGTGCTGGTGAGCAGGCGATCATTGTTGTCGTAGGTATAGATGGTAGTACCTTCTCCTGTGTCGGTACGGCTAAGGCGATTGCCCACGTTATCGTAGACGTATTCGATAGTGCGACTGGGAGCGGTAGCACCAGGATTGTAAATCGTCTCTCTCGTTAAGCGGTAGAGACTGTCGTAGCTGTAGTCCACACGACGACCATTGTGTTCTATCACAGACGTACGGTTGCCTGTGGCATCAAGGGTATAGCGGAAGCTCACAATGACATCTTGGGGGCCACTGGTTTCGATGTACACCAAGCGGTTCAAATTATCATATGCACGGGTTTCGACCGTACCATTTGGAAACTCGGTGCGGGTTAAAGCACCCACTGCATTGTAAGTGTAACGGGTCACACCACCTTGGGGATCAGTCACCGTGCTAAGACGGTTTTGAGCATCAAAGGTGTAAGCTGTTGTGCCCGAGGGAATCTCGATCGAGGTACGGTTTCCGGCGGCATCATACGTGTAAGCAATGGTACGACCATCCGGATCACTACGGCGGATGAGGCGATTGCGCCCATCATAGGTGTAAGTTGTTGTGCCCCGTGCATCAACGACCGTGCGGCGCTGACCATCAGCCGTGTAGGTGTAGGTACGGTCAAATTCAGTACCAGGAAGATCAGAGCTAGTGCGCCAATTACGCTCGTTATAGGTGTAATTTATCGTGTCCCCATTGAAGTCCGTCGTGCGAATCAAATTGCCAACGGCATCATAGGCGCTGGTCGATCGCTGACCCATCGGCAACACTGTTGCCACACGACGACCCAGACCATCGTATTCATAGCGGGTCTCATTGCCATTTGCATCTCGCTGGACAATCAAATTACCCTGGCTGTCGTGGGTGTACTCTGTGCGTTGCCCCCGCACATCAATTACCGCCGCAAGTCGTCCCAGCGGATCATATTCATATCGCGTCGTTATCCCTGCCTGATCCGTTCGAGCCACCACACGACCCGCCGCATCAAATTGTGTGGAGGTACGGGTTCCATCGGCATATTCCTGGCCGATAGGTCGTCCCACGTTGTCATACAGAGAACGTGTTACCTGCCCCAAGGGATCGGCTTGAGTAAGCTGCCGTCCTGCTGTGTCGTAGGTCGTTAGAACACGCGGATTGTCTGTGTCGTCATTCGGTGTTTCATCGGGCAAAATCGTCGCAATCCGACGACCCACGGCATCGTAGAGGAACTGCGTGCGATTGCCTCGCTCATCAATTTGGGCAATGGTGCGGCCTGCGGCATCATACTCGGTGCGGGTACGGGGATTATCGGTCTCGTCATTCGGTGTTGCATCGGGGTAAATGGCCGCAATCTGACGACCCAGTTGGTCATACACCATCACCGTACGGCGACCCAATTCATCAATCTCGGCGACGACTCGACCTGCGGCATCATACTCGGTGCGAGTGCGAGGATTGTCAGCTACATTATTCGGCGTTCCATCGGGGTAAATCGTTTCAACCAGTTGTCCCTGTTCATCATAGACATAGCGAGTCGATCGCCCTAACGCATCAACTTTCTCAATACGATTACCAACTGCATCATAAATCGTCTGGGTAACATCCCCTTCTGGATTTGTCACCCGAATCATCCGCCCCGCATTGTCATACTCCATGCGGGTTACAAGGTTCCGTACCGTTCCATCCGCAAGGGTCTGAGTTCTTGTTTCCGTCGTGCGATTACCGTTTCCGTCGTAGGTGTAGGTGGTGACATTCCCCAACGCATCCACCTGGCGGAGCACATTGCCCAGGCGATCGTACTCAAAGGTGGTCGTGCCAGAACCATCCTGCATCGCGGTCATATTGCCCGATGCGTCATAGCTCAGGTTAATCGGACCGCTGGCCTGTCCGCTTATCTGGGTCAGGTTACCCCGACTGTCGTAGGTATTGGTTGTGGTTTGCCCCGTTGGGTCCGTAGTTGTGAGTACATTGCCATTGGCATCATAGGTATAGCGGGTGACGTTACCGAGAGGATCGGTCTCCGTTAGCCTATTGCCGCTACTGTCATAGGTGAATTGAGTAACGTTGCCGAGGGCATCCGTTTCTGTCAGCGTGTTGTTGTCGTCATCATAGGTACGACGAATAGTGCCACCCAGCGCATTAATTTCAGTGAGCACATTGCCCCGCTCATCGTATTCATAGGTGGTGACATTTCCCAATTGGTCGCGTACCTGCTGAATGTTGTTATTGGGGTTGTAAATCAGCTCTACGGGGTTGCCCGTCGCATCCACCATGCGTCGTAGGCGGCCCTGATCATCGTATTCAGTACGCACCCCACTACGGCCTAAGGGGTCGATGATTTCTTGTAGATAATGAGCACGAGTGTCGTTGTAGTCATAGCGGGTTACATTGCCTTCGCGATCGCTCACCGATACCAGATCGCCCAACTGGTCGTACTGGTACGTAATCCGATTTCCTTCTGGATCAATCACCGCTGTAATGCGGCCCTGCACATCCCGTTCAAAGGTGACCCGCTGACCTGTCGAACTGGTGATGTCGCGATCGGTGAAGGTGAGCGTGTTGTTGTTGCGATCGGTAATAGTTTCTAAATCACCTGTGAGCGCATCAATGCGATAGGCAATCCCCTCACGGGTCGTAAGGTCATAGTACCCCCCAAATCCATAGGTCTCGTTGGCCGGGTTATAGAGCGCCCCATTAAGCCCTGCAAACTCTCCCGTCTGGGTTCGAACCAGTTGAGTATTACGAACCCTGAGCGTGCTGGTTACCCCATTATCGGCAACAAACTCAGGCTCATAAATCAGCGCGCTCTGCACCAGAAAATACCGCGAGATATGAGCTAGTCGAGGTTGAAAGGTAAAGCCCTGGCGCTGGCCACCGGGAAGGGTGATGTAAACGCGATCGCCCGCCCGTAAACCCTTCGACGAAATGCCAAATTCAATCAGTTCTGGATCTGTCCCCAGACTGGTACGCAAATCCGTATCGCGGAATTCCATCCGCCAGCCATACCCAAAGTTATCTCTGTCGTTGCTGGTAAGGGAATCGTAGGTCCGGGTAACCTGAATTGGAATACCAGACACCGGAATGGATAGGTCATTAAACGACAGTCGGAAGTTCCCCAGCTTCAGGTCACCACCGACATCCACCAGGGTCTCATCATAGGCCGTACGGCCACCTGTATCTGTCGCCGACAACCGCAAGATATAGCTATCGTTTTGTAGCGTCGTCGGGTCAAACGTCCCCAGGAAGCCTCCATTAACGACACTGGTGCCGCGATAGATTTCTCGGAACTCACCCCCTGCCGCTGGTGCAATCGAGAGGGTATAGAACTGAAGATTGTCGTCGGTAACTGTACCAATCACATCCGTCAGGTTCGTAATCACCGTCGTGAAGGGCTGGCCATTCTCAAGCGAGGTCAAATCCACCACCGGAAAATCAGAATCCGTGGGATCAATCACACGAATCGTTTGCACCGAAGTGCTGGTATTTCCCGCCGCATCAATGGCCGTTGCAACAGCCGTTATATCTCCCAGTGCCGTCAATTGCACCGTTGCCCGTCCGGAAGGATCAAGGGCAACCGCCTGACCACCTACGGTTAAGGTCAAAAATTCAACCCCAACGTTATCTGTTGCCAGCGCCCGCAGTACTACCGAATCTCCCACATTCACCTGAGGACGGCTGACCGTTAAGTTCACCTGAGGGGCGATCGCATCATTCTGCACCACCAGGTTATAGGTTTGGGTTGTGACTGCACCGTGACTATCGGTCACCGCCACGGTGATGGCATGGGTTCCTAGGGTTACATTATTGGCTGACCAGGAAATGCGGCCCTGCTCATCAATCGTCATTCCCGCAGGCGCTTGCTGAAGGGTAATGGTGATGGGTTCATCATCGGGATCGGAAGCCCACACGTCATAGCGGTAATCCGTGTTGGCGATCGCATTCACCATCGGCGTCGAGCGAATGACCGGAGCCTGATTGGCTGCCGTGATCTCTATCGTGTAGGACTGTGTTGCCCCTAATCCCTGGGAGTCAAAGACTGCAAGGGTAATTCGATGCTCTCCCACTTGGGCAGTTGTCGGATTCCAACGTACCAACCCTGTTGCGGCATTAACGCTTAACCCTGCGGGGCCAGAGAGCAGGGAATACCGCAGAGCATCCCCATCTGGATCGATCGCCGCTAATTGATAACGGTATCCACTTGCGACATCTCCCCAGAATTGGGGTGTAGTCGTAATCGTTGGTGCCTGGTTGACGGCATTCGGCGAGACAACCAAGGTGTAAGATTGGCGGCTGGTACCTCCCTGTGCATCCCGTGCCAGCACCTCAATAGTATGAGTACCCAGTTGATTAGCCTGTGGTGTCCATACAATTTCCCCCGTCGCTCCATTGATGGTCATCCCATTGGGTCGATTGCTGAGGCTAAATTGCAGCGCATCCCCTTCCGGATCGGTCGCTTGCACCTGATAGCGGTAAGCCTGGGTAATCCCCACCTGAGTTGGTGGTGTTGAGAGAATCAGAGGAGGTGTATTAGTGCTTCGAACGGTGAGCGTAAAGGTTTGTCTCGTCCCAGCTCCAAAGATATCGGTAGCCTGAAGCGTAACCGTATGGTTCCCAACCTGGTTCAAGGAAGGCTGCCAACCAACTGCCCCCGTTTGAGCATTAATGGTCATGCCAGTTGGGGCTCCAACCAGCTCCCAGAAAATAGCATCGCCATCCGGGTCAACCCCGCTGGCTTGATACTGATAGGTACGCCCCACACTGGTGAGCGCGAAAGGCTCTGACGTGATTTCAGGAGCAAAGTTAGCCGCCTGATGAGTGACGTTGAGGCGGTAGGTCTGTGTATCACGGCCACCTTGCCCATCTTGCACCACCACACTCACGGTGTGTGCCCCAACCTGGCTCGCTCCAGGTTGCCAGCTAAGGCGGCCCATTTGAGGATCAATCGTCATCCCATTCGGCGCGTCACTCAGGCTAAAGGTGAGGCGATCGCCATCCGGTTCACTCACCGCCACCTGATACACATAGGGTGTATTAGTGCGCGTTGCCACCCGAGGCTCGGATGTAATCTGCGGTGCGGTATTTGCCTGAGGTTGAATCACGCTCAGGGTAATGGCCTGAGTCGCTTCGCCCCCTCTGCCATCTTGCGCAATGACATTGACTGTCTGATTGCCCAACTGATTCATTGTAGGAGTCCATGTCAGCACACCTGTGACAGAATCAACCACTAAGCCAGCAGGGCTTTCAGCCGCCAGTGTGTAATTGACAGTATCCCCGTCTGGATCAACAGCGACCACATTGTATTGGAACGCCTTTCCAACTTGAGGCGTGGTACTGGTTGATGGACTTGAGCTAAAGACTGGCGCAGCGTTTGGTGGTCTAACCTCTAGCTGGAAGTACTGCAATGCTCTTTCACCGTAAGAATCGGTGACACGAAGAACAACATTGGCGGTTCCAATCTGGTCAGCTGTTGGATTCCAGAACACGGCCCCTGTGCTCTGATCTACGGTCATTCCCTCCGGCTTCACCACCAAATCGTAGAAAAGCTGGTCGTTTGCAGGTGCGCTGTCCGTCGCAACGGCTTGGTAACGTAGCCGCTCTCCCGCCGTGATTGTAGTGGGCGGTTGGCTCACAAAAGTGGGCGCTGTATTGCCGATAGATGCAGCGGTACGGGCATTGCCAAAGTTAACGTTCTCGACAACCTCCGAGGGAGCCACATTGACGCTATGGAAGCCTGAAGTATCCAACCGAGCACCACTCGGTAGGGTCAGTGTTGTCAGGAAAATGAGATCATCACTTGAAGGATTAGACGTATCAATTTGTATGGCTGTATCACCATTGCGGATAAACGGTGTCAGCGTGTACAACTCATCATCGTCAGCATTTACTGTACTGAGGGGATTGGTCGGGTTATTAGGAGAATCTCCCACGCCACCGATAGTAAACAGTGCCCCGTTGACTGGTAAGAACGCTCCAAATGCAGTATTTCCAATCAATGCAGAGATACCATCATTGGTTCCTCCTGCAACACTTGTTAATCGAGTTCGATTGACATCGATAATGGATGCTTGAGACGGATTGAGGTTGTAGGGCTGCCAGCCATACTGGATCCCTAGAGCCATCTCAGCAGCAAAGTCTGGACTCGTGGTGTTTAAGGGTTCGTCAAGTAAGACAACGTTGGTTTGTGGAGCTTCACCGGTAAGTCCGCCCTCAAGGACGATAATTGTCCGCTCTGGTAGCAAAGGGTTGGAGTAAATAACGGTAAGACTTATACCTTCTACCGCTGCGAGTGCTGATTCCAATGCGGCTACTTCATCCACGGTGAAGTTGAATATGCCGCCCTCACGGCCTATACGACTTGCCACAAGAGAGGTGACATCAGCCCGTCCTGTTTCAAAATTAAGTCTCCCGGCGTCCTGAACATTGTCTAGCCATGTTAGCGAAACAGGTGTCCCCTCAAACGTAATACCTTCGGGTCTAAAACCAACCGTCTGTGAGGAAGCCCGAGTTGCCACATGGAGAAATGCATACTCAATGGTAGAACCTGCGGGTACTTCAGCCTGAACGGTTCCAGTTCCGTTATAGCCATCCATACTGCTATTCATCCCTACACCATCTGTCGAGATCCCGGCTCGTCCAGTAAAGGTTGCAGGATCAGTAGGATTAGGTTGTAGAAGAGATAAATTGCCTCCGACTAGAACGCCATCATTACCCATTCTGAGGGGACGGTTCGGAGACGTTTGCACAAAGCCCGCAGGGTTGACTTGCCGCACCACATAGGTGCCAGGAGCTAAATCTCTGAAATGATACTGACCCGTTTCATCTACAGTTAACGTGGTTGGATTATCAATTGCTGTCACGTCAACAGGTTCTCCTGGATCTAGTTGCCCATTGGCATTGAGATCTAGATAAACCGGTACCCCTGCTAAACCACCTTCTGTCGCCCCTCGTTGGCCATCGCTGTTGCCATCTATCCAAACGCTGCCCTTAATCTCACCAAATCCTTTCCTTACATTGTTATCTTGTGCTTCCACCGTAAAGGTTTGACGATCGCTACCCCCTCGCCGGTCATTTACTTCCACTGTGAAGGTGTAACGCTCTCCTACCGTGAGCGTTCCGGGAACCCACACCAGGTGTCCTGTCTCGCGATCAATATACGCATTCGTTGGTGCTTCCACTAAACGATAGGAAAGCACATCATTATTGGGATCAAAGCTTTCAATGCGATAACTATAAACTCCCTGGTTAAGGCCTACTGTTACCTCAGGGGTACTGGTAATAATGGGAGCGCTATTACTTGCATCTGGTAAGAGCTGAATTTGATAGTTTTGGAATGCAACCCCGCCCTGGCCATCGTCTACACGAAGCTGCACCGCAAAACTGCCTAAGGAGCTCTCAGTACTAGAAGCTTCTCCAGAGCCTGGAATAATGACATCGCGGATCTGTTCTGCATCGTGCGAATATACCGTAAAGTCATAATTGAGTGGGTTTACCTCGCTTCCGCCCAAGATCAGGGTATAGGTACCACTGCGTTGGAGTTCTAGTTCAAAATCATTCCAGAGCGATGTGGGTGCTTGAACCAGTTGGTTGTCAGGGCCATACAGCATCCATTGATTCCCACTGGCCGTTCGAGAATCAAAGAAAAGCCTTTGACCAGCTTCACCTTGGAAGCTGTAAGATACCTGCTGTAACCCAGAGGTCAGCGTTCCCCTATTCGGCAGAGTGAATGTCAGGGGTTGTCCATCATCTAAGGACAACAACTGAAATTCATAATTCGTTGGAGTGTTCTGCTCACCCTGAATGACTAAGTGATAAGTTCCTGCTTGGGTAAGCGTGTAGGGACCTGAATCCTGGGAACCCATATTGCCAAGGAAGAAGATCTCACGGCCATTGGGTGCGTAGAGACGAGCAGCAATGCCACTTCCCTGAATACCATTGAGGAAAATGCGCTCTCCAAGCTCGCCCTCAAAACTAAAAACTTCAGCCGCTCTACCGTTAGGCAAAGCATCTCTCACATAATCTCCAATTTGTATCGTTGGGTGAGAGGCAGAGGGAATCTCTGAGCTAAGTTCTAGCAGCTGATACTGATAGTTACCTGTACTGGTGCCACCCAGTCCGTACACCTCAAATTGGTAAGCCCCCGTTTGTCCAAGCTGGAAGTTATCAGGGGTACCATCTGAGGTGAGTTGCCCATTATTGATAGCAATGGTGCCGTCAGGATTGATCAGGCGGAACCGCAAGCTAGAGCTTGAAGTATCCTGGCTATCAAAGAACACACGGGTTCCGGCATTCGCCGTGAAGGTATAGCGATTAACTTGTCCTGCATTTGCAATCGCACCGCTTTCAACAACGTTAAAGCCTGTGTTTTGAATAGATGTAACGCTTGTATCTGTAACTTGGAACGTATAGTTAATCGGGGTACTGCGAGAACCTTGAACAACCAGGGTGTATCTTCCATCAGACGCCAGTGTGATCCCAAAGTCAGGGCTAAACCATTGTGGAGTTGCAATGGCGCGGGCACCTGGGTCGTAAAGCGTCCAGTTTGCGCCATTCCATTGATTGTCTAAAAGATCAAAGCGTAAAGTGGTTCCTTGTCTTCCCGTAAATTGATAGAGGTCAACAGAATTACCAGGAGCCAGATTACCTGAAGTCGTCGTACCAACGCTGAGTTGAGATGATTGGTTTAGGTCATACAACACAAAGCTATAGGAACCGGTCGTAAAACTATCACTCCCACTAGGGGAGTTGATTGTTCCGTTAACCACCAGTTTATAACTTCCAGTTTCCGCTAGTGTAAAAGGAGCCCAGTCCAGAGTACCTTGTGGGGAGGTGATGGGCTGACGTGTCATTAATTGTCCACTCGGCGATACGAGCTGCATTTCAAGACCCGAAACCCCAGCCAACGTATCTAAGAAAAGTTGCTGCCCAACACTTCCATTAAAGAGATATGTATTGCGCTGCCCAGGTTGGCGAATTTCACCGCTAATCGTACTCCCAAAGGTAAGGTTTTCCGGGAGTGCCGTAGGCTTGACGACATTAACGGAGTACTGATTATTGGGCGAGCCTTCCCCTCCAAGAACAAGTAAATACTCCCCTGCCCTAGAGAAGCTGAGTTCTTTATCCCACATGGCGCTCAACATCCCGGAGGGGGTACGGTAGCCACCATTACTCAGCTCATACAGGGAGAAGGTATTAGTCCCATCTGCATTGAGTACATCTAGGAAGATGCTATCGCTTGCGGCTGCGGTAAAACGGTAAAGGCGAGATTCACGGCTTGTGGCACCAAAATTACCGGTGATGGTGCTATTGAAATTCAGTGTTGCTGCTTGTGCGACATCTAAGAGCCGGAACCCGTATTGGCCTGTCCCATCCCATGGAGCATCAATTCTAAACCTATACGTTCCAGCTTCCTGTAGGGTAAAAAGCTCCCGTTGATCACTATTAGCGTTTAAGTTGAAGGTATAAGACTGCCCAGAGGGAGCGTAAATCGTTGTGAGGGGGCTAAAGTTTGAAGCGAGTAACGTATCGAGATAAAACTGTTGTCCTACCTGCCCCTCAAAAGTAAACCAGTCTTGTTCCCCTGCTTCAGTAATTGCGTCAAAAACAGAGGTGCCAAGTGTATAGTTACTGGTAGTAAATTCAGGTGTAGAAATTTCAAAAGAGAATTCTCTAGGTACTGATCCATTACCAGAGATAACAAGATAGTATTCTCCATTTCTTTGCAATGGAGAAGATAACTCTAAATCCCAAACCAAGACATTTGATGAAACAATTGGTGATCCGAGAGAATCATACAGAGAATATGTATAATCACTCCCAAAAGGACCATTGAACGTTGTGTCAAAGTAAAGGCGCTCGCCTGCATTCGCTGTAAATCTATACGTTAGCGCTTCACGACCAGAAGGACCAAAGACTCCAGAGAATTGTGTATCGAGAGAGAGTTGGGGTGCAGAGGCCAAGTCGAGCAATCTAAAACCATACTCACCCGTCGCATCTCCCTGCCCATCAAATATAAGCGTATACGTTCCGGCTTCCTGTAAAATCGGAAGCCCTACCCCACCCGAGGAATTATACGAAGGAAGAAAGAGGGGAAAGTTTGGCCACCCAAGCCGTTGACCACTGGGAGTTTCAAGTTGAACCGTAAGATTACTATCGGTAACTGATAGAAAATCAAGCCAGAGCAGTTGGCCTGGCTGCCCTGTAAATCGGTAATAATCAGTTTCTCCAGCGGCTCCTATACCACTTTGAACGACACTACCCAGGGTATAGCCGTTATTAGCATTTTCGGAAGAAGCCAGGTTAAAACGATAGTTCCCATCGCTGGTATCTCCACCAGTTACAGCCAACACATACTCACCATTGGTTGGTAAAGCTGTGAGCTCATAATCTGTAGTTAAAGATTGTGAAAATAGTGGTTGTCCCGCAGGTGAGTATAAGGTGTATGAATTTCCTGAAGCGCCAATTTGCCGATCAAAGTAGATCCTCTGCCCTGCTTCTCCAGCAAATCGATAGAGGTGAGTCTCCTGGGTAGTAGTGCCAACATTGCCTGTCAATGGAGTATTAAAGCTAACTGTTGTGGCATCAGCGAAATTCAAAAGGCGGAATCTGTAAGGGCTCGGATTACCAACACTGCCAAGGACCTCAATCCGATAAGTACCTGTCTCGTTAAGAGTAAAGGTATTCGGATCATTGTTCCGTAGTTCGTGATTAAGAAGTAGTTGTCCACTAGGACTATAGACAGCGATGGACAAGCCATTGCCGAGCCCGAGGGAATTTAAATTATCAAAGATGAGACGTTCGTTATGTTGTCCATTGAATGTATAAACATGGCGCTGCCCTGCTCCTGTAATACTGCCTTGAATCGTTTCACCAAACTGGATTTCTCGAAGACTAGGAACAATCCCAAGCGAAGATGGTGTCAACGCTATCTGCACATCGTAGGAAATAGGAGCTGTGCTTTCACCCCGCACCATCAAATAGTAAGTACCATCACCTGGCAAAACATATTCACTATCTAACGGTTCATTATTGCGGGAAGTTCCACCAATCAATTGGTTCCCTGGCCCATAGAGGCTATGGAAAAGATTTTGAAAAGTGGTATTAATGTCCAGAGAAAGGCGATCGCCTCTGCTTCCTGTAAATTGATAAAACTGGTATCCATTACCAGGATTGACAGCACCACTGGTGACCACCCCAGGAAGCAGTATTGGCGCACTATTTAAATCCACTAAACGAAAACTATACGCTTCTGTGGCTCCCTCTACTCCATCGACACGCAACTGATAGGTACCGTTTTCAGGAAGAATAAGTGGGTCAAAACGATTATTGAATGCAATTGCCTGCCCATTCGAGAACATAGCTATATCATTGAGAATGGCATGGCCACTGGGGCTTAGTAGCGTGACTCGATTACCAAAAGCACTGGTTAACGTGCTATTGAGTATTTCTAGTGCTACACGTTGTCCCTGATTGCCGGTAAAGGTAAAAACATCTTGCTCTCCCTTCTCCCCAATTTGTCCGCTGACTAAGCTATTAAAGACTAGAGGAGTAACAACGGTTTCCGGTGTAATAACTTGAAAAGAGTAGTTCACAGGAATCTCTTCCTGGTCACCTTCAATAATGAGGGTGTAGGTATCTGCACGATTCGCAAGAACTTCGATATAACGTCCCGTAAAGGCAACAGCTACTTCTCGATTGCCTGAGTCATAAAGTCCCCAACGGACAGAATCTCTTCCAGTGAACAGAGACGTATCCTGAAACTCTATAAATACACGTTGACCAGCAACGACATTAAATTGATAGAGGTGGCTTGATTCTCCAGGATTTAAAGCGCCAGAATACGGCTGATCGGGATTAATCGGGGTAGCTAGGCTTAAATCACGGAGACTAAAACTGTAATTACCCAGGTTGTCAAAAGTACCGTCAATCCGAATGCGGTAAGTCCCATCTTCTGTAAGGGTGATTGGTCCCCATTCTCCCCCACCATCAAAACGACGGGTAATAATGGTTCCGCCATTTGGATTTTCGAGAGTGAGTACAAGAGAACTGTTATCAACCAGGCTTAACCGATCCAGGTAAATTCGCTGCCCTCTCGTTCCCACAAATGTGTAGAAATCTTGTTCTCCCGGCTCGCCAATCGACCCACTGACTGCATTGGGTATGTCGTTGCTGCCCAATGTGAAAGGTTGTGTGATTTCATCAGGGGTGACGATACGGAATGCATAGTCTGTGGCGGTGTCAAAGCTACCTTCCCCCTTAAGCACCAAAAGATATTCACCGTCATGGGGCAAGGACAGCTCTATATCATCTCTAAAGCTGCTTTGCGTAATGAGTTGATTGCCGGTGCCGTAGAGTACCCAACGAATATTGGTACTATTGCTCAGCTGATCAAAGTAGAGTTTCTGGCCTGCATGACCTCTAAAGCGGAAGACATCATCCTCACTCGCAGGCCCTAACCGTCCTTGAATCAGCGTATCGAAGGGGATTTCTGGAATCAGGGCGGTATCAATTAAGCTAAAACCATAACGGCCCGTGGTTGCTCCGGCCCCATCGGCAACAATCCGATAGTTACCTGTTTGTGTCAGCGTAAATAGACCATCAACAGGAGAAATCTGCCTGCCACTCGGCGCATAGATATTGATCTGTAAACCGTTAAATCCCTGCAACGCATCGAGGTAAAGCCTCTGTCCACTGACCCCACTAAATGTAAATTCATCGGTGTCACCAGGAAGACGAAGTTGCCCAATAACAGTCTCTCCAAGGCTAAGGATAGGTGGAGGTGTCCACCTGACTAACCCGGTACTTGGGTCAACAGTCATACCACTGGGGCCAGATACCAGACTGTATTGAAGTTGATCTTGGTCTAGATCAACGGCATCAGCATCATAAACGTAAGGTTGGTTAATCTGCGCATCAACCACCGGATTCGTGGTAAGTACAGGTGGCCGGTTCGGAGGTTCTGCGATGACAGCTAGTGTAAAGGATTGCTCGGCAATTCCCCCATGTCCGTCATTAGCCTGAATTGTAATGGTGTGATTCGCGATATCGCTAAGCGCCGTGCTCCAGCGTAGTTGACCTTGGGCGTTTAACGTCATGCCATCTGGCGCAACTAACAAGTTGTAAGTCAGCGCATCGCCGTCTGGATCGGTTGCTGCTACGTTATAGGCGTACGTCTGCCCACCAATGACGCTTAAGACAGGGCTAGACTCAATACTGGGTGCTCCATTGAGTTCTGAAAGTACGACCAGATCATAGGTAAACTGAATGCTATTGGGGTTGCGGAAGGCGATCACCCTGGTGCCTGTCTGCTGTGTCGGATCTAAGAAACTCCCAGTTATCAAGCGGCTAAAGTCATAGTAGGGGAGCCCATTGGGAGTAATCCCATCAGCATTTAAGACCTCAACAGTTGGGTCGCTGAGATTATCAATAGCAACAAGGAGCGGGCTCCTTACACTGTAGGTTCCGCTATTTTGTAACCCTAGCTCTGTTGTCAGAACCCCTGTTACTTGATTAAAGGATGTTTGATTATAAATTGCACCAATACTGCTTGATACATCGGTAAGACGGGCAAAAGTAATCGATGGTTGCGGTGTACTTCCTGGGCTGACAGGAATGAGAGTCGGCGGTGTAATGCCATCAACTGAGAGCAGTTCTAGCTGCGTGATTTCAACTGCAGTTCTGATATCACTGTCGTTATTGATTAACCTAAAGATCAGATTGGCCGCTATTCCCGGTTCGATCCCTGCGAGGTTAACGCTCACCGTCGTTCCATCTACGGAAACGCCTGTCGCTAACTCAGGATTAATACCTTCTGTTAAGTTAAAGAACGCATCTTGCCCATTGCCAATGGTTGGTACTAGAGAGCGACCATCAGCACCGACCACTGCAACTTCAAATGCATCGTTAATAAAGTCCGGATCTGTGGTGTCGAAAAAGAGATTTGTATAGGTAAATCGTAAAACTGACGGTGTAGCAGGAATTTGAATAGCCTGTTCTGCACTCACACGGAAGGATGCGCCTTCGGTTAAGCGAATTGCAGGGGTGATGACAAAACTGACGGTTTGAGAATCGCTGCCTCCTCGGCCATCCTCAACCCTATAGATGAAGTTTCCAGCATTTCCCGTTGCGCCAGCATTGGGTACAAAAATCAACCCTTCTAGTTGCGCGGGAGTGAGAGTCTGTCCAATGGCGACAACCGCACCATCAGCAAGCTGAATGCTTCCCTGACTTGCAGAAGGAATTCCCATCACCGTCAGTGTGAGGGCATCTCCATCGGAATCGGTTGGAGCAGTAATCCCTAAGGCAATACTTGTACTGGTGCTTGATACGAAAAGGGTTTTATCACCATCCGCTACAGGAGAAGCATTGGTACCCTGGGAAGTCGTAACCGTGATGGCGATCGCCCCACTCGCTTCAGCCGCACCCCCAGCGCCTGTATTCCCTAAATCATTGACTCGAAGCGCAACAGCATCTTGACCAACAAAATTGGTATCACCCCGATAGGTTAACGTTGCAAGCGTACTATTGAGTGCAGTAAGATTTCCTCGAAGACGCAGTGTTTTTTCTCCAATTCCACTGCCTTCTAAGAAAGTAATTCCAGCAATGGGATTGAGGGTAAGGGTGCCATTACTGGCTGTCAGCGCCACTTCCAACTCAGCATTACTTGCATCGATGTCATTAATGGCAAGACCGGGAAGGGCAATGGCTGTATTTTGTTGCACACTCTGGCTTGGAGGCACCGTCATTGTGGGTGCATCATTCACTGGAGTTACCACCAGTGAAATGTGTTGCCTCGCCGTTGTTCCCTGCCCGTCAGTAACGACATAACTGAATCTCCCCGCATTTCCGTTGGCGTTTTGTGCAGGGGTGAAACGCAGTGCGGCCAACTCATCTGGAGTGAGATTTTGACCCACAGCAACAGCATTCCCAGTTGCCGTTTGTACGTTCCCAATATTCGAGAGCGGTATTTCCGTTACCACAATCGATCGCACCGGCCCATCCGGATCTGTCGGTCTTTGGATTCCTAAGGCAACCGGTTGGCTATCCTCCAAGATTTCTAGCGTTTTATCTGGATCAACAATGGGTAATCTGTTGACATCGTTATCGCAAATCGTTGCCCGTCCCCGGCGCTTACGCACCGATGCTCTTGTTGGCCGTGTCAGTTCAACAAAGAATGTTTCATTACCTTCAACTACCTGATCATCTAGGAGCCTAATATTAAGTGTTTTTCTCGTCTCACCTGGGTTAAAGGTGAGGGTTCCACGCCGTGCTATGTAGTCTTCACCCGGTTTCGCGGCTCCCGCTACGGTGCGGAAGCACACCCTTATAGGAGAACGACTCGGTCGCGATAAGGTGATAGTAAAGCGAGCTGTCGCATTTTGCCCTTCTTGAACCTGTACATTGCTGATAGAGAGCTCACACTGACGTTGGCGTGGTGATGGGTTGCGATCGGTGTTATTGCGGTCTTGTCGGGATCCTTGGCGATCGCCCCAAATAAACGGCTGTGGGCGATAGATAATGGGCTGGGGTTGGAATGCATCAAAGGTTGTAAAACCGTATCTGGACTGTGTGCCACCACGGGTTAGTGAATCATTGCCGTCCGTTGATCCAACAGATATTGTTTCATTGAAGCGTCCCGCAAAGCTTGTTGCAGGATCAATATCAACTAGTTGAACCGGAAGGCCAGGATCCCAAAGTGATAGAATTGAGGGTTTAAGGCACCCCCCTTCGAGAGATGGAAGTGCTGATGGTAATCCCAATACCCTGGAAGCATTTGCATCCAGTGCCGCATTCGCTGACGACAAAGGATCTCGTGCTCCTTGGGAAGAAGGGCTAGACTCTTGGAAGGGGTTGAGCGCAGAATCACTAGGAGAACCACCAGAATTAATCATCTCAATTGATGGGGAGCGCGTTGGGTAAATGAGGTGCAACAAAAACCCATACCTGGATAACCGGTATGGTTCGAACTCAAGCCGGGGAAAACAACCTTTTACTGCTGGGAAGTAGCTTGAAATCCCTACTCAGGTAGCAATAAGAACTAATACACACAACTCTCTGAGGCACCCATTGTTCAAATACAGCTCAAGGAGCAATGCTCCTTGAGCTGGTTTCTTACCTACGCAGACCATTGCGGATGCCTATGTAGATCAATTTATACATAGACTACATAAGAGTTTTTAGGATTGAGAGAAAATGTGGCTAAGATTTACAGAAGCTTTAAACAAATATCTTTTGTAAGTGATTTTTTAGGGAATTGAGGATAAAGCGCTGCCAAATTTCCTCATCATGCTCCTTGGTATCAGGCAACTCAAGTCACGACAACACGAGAGGTAGCTTGTAAGTACGGTAAACTCAAATATTGAGTGGAGCAGTTTTAATTTGATAGGGGAGTGATCAGATTTTTGTGTAAATTCTAAGTTTTACACAAAAAACAAGGGTTTCAGCTTGCTCAACTCTGATTTTCTGAACACTCTCTTTGATAGCAGGAGGTGCCTTAGAAATGCTTGTATTGTAAGGACATTTAAGAGAGCCAGAAACGTAAAAACGTAGGGTGTTTGACATAATAGTTATTCCTTTTCGTTGGCGACTGTCCTCGTCAACCAAATAAACACACTGGCAAAAATACCCTTATGAGATGGGAAATACAGCCTTAAGCGTGTTTAGCATATCTCTCATTTCAGGTATCTGATGGAGGGTAGCAGAGGCAAAAGCAATGCCCAAAGCTTATATTGGTGTCTATCAGATTCCAAGCGACAACCAAATCCGGAACCTACTGGATCTCGCGGCACTTGAGCACACTTTTTCTGTGTTTGAGATACTTTTGAAGGTGTTAGAACAGCAGGGGAAGTTAAAGGGTTTGCGTTTGATGTCGCACAATTTTTTTGCCTTCGATGTCAATGAATACTTTAGTTCGAGGCAGGCTCACTGCTCAAACCATGCAATCTGTACTCTGAAGTCGAGAGGAAACCTGACAATTAGGTGACAACAGTACAAGTAATGGTTGTGGGGTTAAGCGATGAGTACGACAGCTTCCGCAATATTGAGCGGATACAGCTCTTAGCTAATGGTAACAGAGGGTGGCTTGCAGCAATCGCCCTCCCCTGTTGTAATTGAAGTTTTCTAGAAACCCTCTGAGTGCTGTTCGAGTTGTACATGTCGCCGCGTCAATTACTGGCGTTACCCCGCCAGAGCCTGTGCTTCGTATTATATGAGCCCGATGGAGGCTTGCCTGCTCCATCCCTTGAACAACGACTGCAATTAACTCATCTGTCAAGAAAGCTCTTCAAGCGTAACCTCTGCAAGGTGTGGTTGTAGAGGCTTCTCAGTGAGCCCTACTGCTGCTTGATGCCTACTACCATTATTGAGTGGCCCTCTTTCTGCTTTTAGTTCCGATGTCTGTTTTTTCGGTTTTTTCTTGCGCTTCCATTCTTTCCACTGTTCCCACTTATAGATGACCTGTGTGGCGTCAAGGGCAACCATTCCGTATGTTTCTAGGAGGTCTGAGAGCCGAATGACTGGATCACCACGTAGTGAGAGCGCTTTTAGTCCCTCTGGAAGCACAATTGGAACGTCAGACTTTTTGACAACCAGCGTGCCGTGCAGTTCAAAAATTGGACCGTTTACGATGAGGGGAACTGCCTCTGTTTGTACCAGTACTTGAGGAATCCCCTTCTCCCTTTTCTGTAACCGTTTTTGCTCATCTCTTTCCTCACAGATTGCATCTGCGAGGAAGATCGCACCAATGAGTACAATCGCGTACATTACAAAATCAAACGCACCAAAATAGATGTGAAGCATACCTCTGCCCTCCTGGGCAAACCTTTGACTTCAGGAGTTGGGTAACAGAGATAATTGAGAATTCCAAATGAAAAATTTCTTGAAAACGAATGTTTGCTTGTTTGGCTGAGCTTCTTAAGCTTGTGCTGTTGTAAGGACCTCAATGCTCAGAGGATTTTAGCGCCTGAAGATGGGGAAAACGACAGCTGATACAACGGATGGAGGAATACGTTCAACGTCGATGAAGTTGAGCAAATGCAGCTTTAGATAATTAGGGGTAGTTTTGATTTAGCTTCTTCTCAATAAAATGAGTTTCATGTATCGATAGCGAAGCATATTGAGTACCTTCTAGCATCTTCTTGTGCACGGTGCTACTTCTTTCACTACAAAGACAACCATTGCGGGGAGAGATAGGCTGCTCTAACAGTCGAGCTTGTGAACTTGGATGAGTATAGAAAAGAATTCGATCTTGTGTGAACGGAAATCCTTCCATGCGAAGTTTTACAATTTCCGCAGCTGCCATTAGTCCCGCCGCAAAAGAAAGAAAGGGTAGCGCTGCATCAACCTCTTTATTCTCAGTGATCTGGGGAACAGTGGCGCATTTCATAGGAACAGTTGTTTGCATTGCTGGAAAGATACAGCACGAACATGCTTCCTTGAAAGGGATGTGGCGTATCAACGCAGCTTGCCAGTTTTTTCCAGTCGTTCCATAAATTTGGAGAGGTGGATAACCTGATTCAATGTAGGAGCGAACATTAAATTCATTTGCCGTAGAAATAAGGATATCAGGCGTACCTGGGCCTCTGTCATGCCACAATGAGAGCTCGTGAAGCGGTTGTGTATAGACTTCAACTTGCTGAACTCCACATTGTTGAAGAAATTCTTTTGTTGCGTCTACTTTGGCCCTGTCTACATGTGAGTTTGTAAAGATTGGAGATCGATCCAGATTCTCGATTTCGACAACATCCATATCTATTAAGGTTGTCCGAAAGTTCTGGGTAAAGAGGGATAAAAAATAAAGAGTCGCCGTTCCGACCGAACCAACTCCGATTGTCCATATGTCACCAAAGTGCTCATTTGCCAGAGGTGCAATTACCACAGGGGGAATAATACCTTTATCCCAGTAAAGCGAGTTAAATCGGTAGGAAGCAAATGGTTTCCATTGCCCGACAAAGAGCTCACGTGCAGCAAGTATTGCTGCGAATGCTGGTCCAAAGGGATTGTGGTCATCGCTTGGGGTAAGGGGAGAAGGTGCGGGACCTATATAGGTATTCCAGCCAGAACCGTGAACAACGGTATCAGCTCCATGAGAACCTAGTTGAATAAGAAAGTCTTCGGATTGGTAAGGTCTACGGCAGGCTTTGGTGTGAGGATCGACTGATCGAAGAAGTGCGAGCAGCGCTTCTCCCAACTCATTTGACGCTAATGGTAGTGCCGGATGAACAGAAATCGTAGGAATGTCGATTGCGATCGCAGGTGACATTCTTCCTAAGAGATTAGTGAGCACTAGGGCTGCAACCTGGCCATCAAACGTTTCAGCGTAGGCTGGGGTAATTCTGATGCATATCCGCTGCGTTTCATCTAATGTTCGACCTGCGTAATGCAGCGTTCGACTATTTCGTCTGCCATACCATATTTGTTTGTTCATAAGACGATTTCAGGTGCAATGGTAATGTCGCCTAGACTAAGCAGTACAAAACCTTGGGCGTCTTGAAAGATGTAAACCGCAGCATCTTTAAGACTTGGGAGGTGTTGTCCATAGTCTGGAAGAACAATTGAGGCGTAGCCGTTATATTTGATGCGCGCGCCTTCTTCATCCCCTTTGCTATGGAAGGCGATAGTAGGATGGGTATGGACTTGTGCCACCACTTGTAAATTGAGCTTTGCTGCACATCGAACTACTCGTGCCATTGCAAGGGAGGCAACTTCAAAGCTTCCAGAAGTAGTCTGTGCTTCTGGTCGTACCGCAGTCGCTGCAATTGTAATGCAGCCATTTGTTCTCCCTAGGAGATACGTGATCCCCTCGTGTTTGCGCTCTATTTCTGGCAGAAGGCATTGCCGGATAGCTCTCAGACACACTTCTGTGAGAATTAGTTTGGGAGAAGTTTGAGGTGCGGAAGATGCTAGGATGCGCTGTCTTTTGAGTCCTTGGAGCAGCCACTTCATCATTGTTGCCCCATCCTTCCCTGAAAAGTTGGGGCTTTTAGCTCGGTTGCAATCCTAAGCGCCATCGCTGTCAGCGTTTTACACCCCCCTGTATATGAATTCTCTTTCCAATTCCCAATCTGCCAATCACTATGAGGGCCTTTAGGATGTTCTGATGCATATGCTAATCGGTTCCAAGGAGCACAAATGACTGCACTCCCATGAAAAAAATTGCCTCCCATTGGCACATCTTTAAGCTCGCCGGGGATACCCGTTTCGTTGTTGTACCACTGCCAGGCAGGTGGTATAGCGGGGTACCTATCACACTCAACCTGGAGCCAAAACCAGCTCTGGTCTCTCGCCTCTAAACCCAGATAAAAGCTCAGGGATGACATTTTTGCAAGCTGCCACTTCCGCATAAGTGCTACCTCCTCAAGGGAATGCAGCTCCTCGGCAACTGTAAGCTCTGCTGCTGTAGTCATAGTTAGACCCCTGAGCCGGTAGCCACAAGATCAAGCTCTGCCCGATCGGAAAGCCCAAAGCTGACCAACGGACGCTCTACGGGAGCAAGTACCTTGCCGTCATACACCAACTCAAAAGAGTCTCCCGACGAAAGACCCTGCTGCTGCACCACGGTAGAGATTACCTCTTGAACCTTGACTGTTTTATCAAACGTTCCTTCGTAAACTCCCGCAGGAGTTGCGATATTGAGCCTGAGTTGATCTTTCATACTTCTTTGTATCTCCGAAATAACGATGTGTTGGTTCAAAATGGGAGTTAGCCTCTCGTCAGCTCTCAACACTGCGGCTTAGCCCTGAGGTGGATAGGGATCGGTACCGTAAGAATCCCGTGCGCGAATACGTCCGTTGCGCCCATGAATAAAGAGTTCAGCCCCTCGGTTGCGAGCAATCTCGCGGCCTCGGGCAATTGCTTCTGCTTGAGTAGGATGGACAGATAATACTCTGCTTGCTCCTTCAACTTTGACTGCCCACCCTCGGGGATGAGGTATAACGTGTATGGCCTTCGTCATAGTGGATTTTCTGTGATTACCTCTCTTTGAATAGTTAAAAGTGCAAAACTCGCACTTTACTCTGTTTTTTTGGCGCTTATGTTCTTATCTTGGCATATCTACTCTTGAGACTGCAACATTTTTTGAAATTTGAGGCGAGAAGGTGCGATTATGGAACATAGGAGGATGGAGCATGACACTTACACATGAGGTAATTGGCGAGCGGCTGCGGGAGGCCCGAAAAAATGTGCAACTAAGCCAAGAGGCAGCGGCTATGGCACTTGGGCTTGATAGAACTGCATTGGTCAAGATTGAAAAAGGTACTCGTACGGTGACTGGGGTTGAACTCCACCAGCTTGCAAAGCTTTACCGGAGAGATCCGGCTGAGTTTTTAGTTGATCAACCTCTTCAAGAAGACCCTCTCATTACGCTTGGTCGTATTAAAGGGAATGCTTCTCTTGAGTGGAGTAAGGGGGTTGCCCATAATGTCGAAATGCTTAAGCAAGCAGTATGGCTAAGGGATGCCTTAGGCGATCCTGTCTCTGCCCTTCCACCTACCTATCAATTACCGGTTCCTCGGTCTTATGAAGAGGCGGTGGCCCAGGGAAAAGAGATTGCGGTGCTTGAACGGGAGCGTCTTAAGCTTGGTGCGGGGCCTATTCCTGATGTCGCCAATCTCATTTCGTCTCAAGGAATATGGACTGCCGCAGTACCCTTTCCTGATGAGGTGTCTGGGCTCTTTATTGCACATGAGAAATATGGTTTAGCTATTTTTGTGCACCAGCGACACGCACGAGTAAGGCGGCGCTTCTCTTATGCACATGAATATGCACATGCCTTAGTTGATCGTCATCGAAGAGAGCCAGAGGCTACCTCTACTCACAATAAAAATGATTTTATTGAAAAGCGTGCCAATGCATTTGCGAGTGAGTTGTTAATTCCTGCCGCAGGTGTCTATGAGTCTTTAGAACGTATGCATAAGGGCCGTCCAAGCCGTGCTTCTGCATGGATATGGGATGCAGCGGCTAATGAAGCAGTGCATCACGAAGTGCGCCATGATAGTACTGCACAACGCATTAGTGTTCATAATGTTGCCCTACTTGCCCATGAATACGCGGTAAGTTACGACGTTGCTGCAATTCGCCTAAAAGACATTGATGCAATCAATAAAAATCAGTTAGGTACTTTACTTGAGCAGCGGAACCAAGGAAAGCAATTGCTACAAGCACTCAAAATGCTTGAGCACTCCTCTAATGAGGAGCAAGAGGAGCAGCCCTATCTTGTCCGTCAATTAGTTATGCTAGGAATTGAAGCCTTTCGTCGTGATGTCATTTCTGCGGGTCGATTCCGTGAGGTATGCGAACTTGTAAGCATCCCTTATGAAGAACTTATGCCGGTTGCGATTGCAAGTAAAGAGGACTAAACCACAGTGGGGAATTATTGGAGTACTTATGTGTTAGTCGATGCGCCTCCACTTATTTCTTTCTCTAAAATTGGAAAATTTGATCTACTTGAAATACTCGCACTTCCTCTCGCCTGTACTGATTTTGTGCGTGCAGAGGTGAGGCGGTCTCGGGAGCCCCTTGAAAACCTCTTTGCAGTGCAGCGGTTAAAGGAAATTGCTCTAATTGATCCTGCACAGCTCCTTGAAGTTGAGCAGCTTTATGGAGAAGGCTTAGGACGAGGAGAGGCAAGCTCTATAGTGCTTGCGCGTCATAAAGGATATAGCCTTATTCTTGATGCCAAACGGGCAAGAAAGAAGGCTGAGGCGAGAAGCGTTTTGCTACATTCCACTGCGGAAATTGTGATCCAAAATATTAGGGCTGGTATGCTGACTATGACAGAAGCAGATACTTTTATTGCACAGTGGCAATTGCTTGGAGAGTTTCCTCTATCCTATAAATCGTTTACTGAGTTGCTGAGTTAAATTTATAGAAACTATATTGTAAATATCGAAAAATACACCCTTTCTCCACTGAGTTTATTCTTTCTTTTAGCTTGTTTAAACATGTTCATGCGAGAGAAAATATTTCTGAATCACCCTTTTCTTTTATTTGAACTAATTCTGAGGCAAATCTTTGAGCCTTCTTTGTTTTACTAAAGATGCAAGCGAATTAGGAGACAATTTGTTTTCCTTATAAATCTTTTCTGCTTTCTTCCTCCATTCAAGATTAGCTTCTCCAGGAAAGCTGTTTCTTAGTTCTCTAATAACTGCAATTGCTTGTTTGGCCCAAACAAGAAAATCATTTCTATTCCAGTAAAATACGTTTTCAGCGTATAGAGCAGCATTTTCCTCAATTTTTACGACTGGAGAAATCAGGACTTGAAAAATCTCAGCATCTTTACGCACTAATTTTTTACTTCTAATCCATTTTTCATGTGATTCTGCTTGTCTGACTTTATTCGCTCCAATCACCGCTGTTTCGATATCTCCTTCAGAAGAATGGTCTTCAAATACGATACAAAAATCATCACCTCCAATCCACCAGGGATCGGGAGCAGCCGTAGATTCAACATTCCCTGCACTATAGCCCAGTAGACTACCTAATCTTTTGTGCGCTTCTTCAAAAAGATATGATTCCTTGGGGTCGGTCTTATCGAGGTTCTCAAGAATAAATTTGATTTCCTTTTCAAATTTTCTGTTGTTTGTTGTACCAAGTGAGATAAGGTGCGACTCTAACCCTTCAATTACTGCTGCTAAGCGTTCAGCTCCTACAAAATCTTCTTCTTGAGAACTTTCTGATAATCTTGATAATTCAAGAAGCCATGGTATTCCTGCTCCTTCTGCAGCGAGGAAAGCTTTCTTAAAGAAATCGCGAGCGACAGCTTCAAGAGAACTGATTCCGCTCTCAGAACCGAGCCATGCTGCACTCCCTGCAATATAAAACCAAAATGCACGGTATCCTTTTACTAAATCACCAGAGAGATGTGTGAGCACTGAACGGCATTCATCCACAGCCTTTTCATAATCACCTCTCCAAAGGGAATATTGGTAGCGTATCTCGTGGGGGGTAGCGGCTTTTAGCTGGTTAAGCCCTGGTAATGGAGCTTGCTGTAAAGTATCGCGTTGGGAAAGGATATAGTCCTCTGCCTCTTGCCAGTCTTCTTGATGCTCTAGGAATATTCTAAAGTTGTCCAGGAATGTATGTCTGCTTACATTTCTAGATTCCGATATACCAAAATCTAGTTCAGCTTGAAGTTCTGGGTGTAGAAGAAGGCGTTGGTCATTATCAAGAAGGAACGCATTGAGATCCTCACCAAGAATTACTACAGCAGCATAATCTGTCGCAGAACGAGTACATCTGCCAATTGCCTGAACAATTCTAGTAATCATTCGGTCAACGAACAAAATACTTGCAGGCATTCGAGAGATTAGGAATTTCTCTTGTAGGTTAAGAGCCCTTGGTAAACCCTTAATTACGAGAAGTCGGCATTCATCATCTTTAAGATCGATCCCGTCATACCTATTTGCAACTATGGCTGCTGCTCTATCAAGCTCTACGAAAGGTTGCTTGGATCTCTCAAGTTCTTTTGCATCAAATACTTGATAAGCTGCTTTCTCAGTAACCAGTGTCTTGAGATGGCCTGCTGTCCTTTCTTCTGGTACGAGAAATAAAGCTCTCGATGTTGCCTTTAACATCTCAATGGTAAGATCTAAAGCTTCTTCTTCATCCAGAGACCGTTCGGGGAAAAAGAAGAGCCGTCTACCATTACCTTGCTTTTCCCACCCGTTAGGTGGAGATAATCTCTTAATGCTTTCAATACCAGTAATGCGTTCAAGTTCACCACCTTCACCCAAAGTAGCTGACATATAAACCCTTTGCTTTGCGTTAGCAAAGGGTAGATGAGTAAGCGTAGGAGGTAATACCGGACGAATGAGAATGCTATTTACACTAAGGTAGAAGTTACATGCATGTAGCTTGTCTCGTAGAACCGACCAGGAGAAACTTAATTCTTTGATGTCTGAGATATGTTCATCAAGAATAACTGTTAGATGTTTTAACTTCGCAGCAAAATAGGGAGATGGCAACTTCTCTACCCAGCCCAAATCCGTAAAGTCAGGAGCTTCCTTTTCTAATCGTAGGTATTGTTGTGGAGATATAATATCTGATAATGCAGAAACAATAGTCTTGAATAGTATGCCGTGCTTTCGATTCTTGTTAAAACGTTCAATTTCAAGGGACCAGTAATCTGCGATATAACCCTCAGCAGCGTGAGCATCATCAAGAATTATTAATCCTGGTTTTTCAAAAAATGGAGCTATATTAAATAATCCACTGTAGGTAGCAACGGCTATTGTTTCTCCATTTAAATACTCAGATTTTGCTTGCTGAGAAAAATCCTGCTTACTGCCAGTGAAAGCATTCGTTTTAATGCCGTAAAGAGTAGATGACTGTTCAGCCACTTGATGAACTAACTGACGTGTTGGACAGAGGTATAGCACCTTTTCTCCGAATTTTCGCCGCCGCCATTCTCCCAACAATAATCCTACAAGGGTTTTTCCTGAACCTGTTGGAAGTTGCAGCGCAACGTCCTGAGCATCTAAAAACTCCTCATGGGAATACTCGCGGAGTAAATCCGCTTGATGGGCTAACAACCCCTGTACTTTCCTATTACGTAAGTCCCTGAAAAGCGCTTCAGGGCTTTCAAGAGAAAGATTAGATTGTTTGGTCTTTTTGAACGCCATTAGTGAGAGAAGGGTAATTTTTCCTGGTTCTGTGCGTTAAGGCTGTGATACTTTGCGGTCTATGCATATCACACCAGGTTAGCTAACTTTAGATGTTTCACGCCATACGGATAAAAAGGTGGCTTTGAGAAAGCTACATGATGTCGCCCTGTGGAACCTTTGATTCTCCTTGTATAGCAGATTTTACCCTGGGACTACTTTTTGACCCAGCTTCTCAAAGCTCGTAGGATAATCACGGTCAGGCTTATTCTTTAAGTAAATTTATGAGCAGCCAATCTGCAATTACCTTTTGGGGCTTAAGCATTGCCGATCTAACCGCGCTCTTAATAATGGGCCTTACCCTTATTACCACTGTTGCCAATATTCTGCTGTGGCTCTCCACCCGACAAACTGTGCAACTTCTCGTGGGCCAGGTGCAGCACCAAATAAAAAGCACCTACACGGATGCTAAACACCAGCTTGTGGAAGCTCATCGAGATATCTTCTTTGGTATTCTCAATAATCCAACTTTGCTAGAGCACTTTGCCAGGACGAATGGGCTTGATCCAAAAGAATGGGAACTTGAGAAGGTAAGCGCCTTTCTTATCAATCAAGTGATGATCAGTTTTTTACGTTTTCAGACTGGCATCATAAACCGCACTCACTTTGAGGGATTTAAGCGGGATGCCCGTGATGTGTTTTTGTATAGCACAGTGCGATCGCACTGGGAAAAAGTAAGATTGCTTCACTCAGAAGAGTTTCGACTGTTTGTCGAGACAGAGATCCTTCTTCCAGACCCAGTGCCTACTGCAAACTCCTGACCCCCTCAGGAGTCAGGAGTTCGGAAGGTGTGTTAATTATGTTACTTCGCCTTTAAAAACGCGATCAGTTCTGGTGTAATCTCCACGACTTCTTCATGGTCAGGTACAGTGAGACCCTCGTACTCTGCGCGATTCAACCTACTGCCTTGCACAAATACCCGCCCTACCTCATCAGTAAAAAGGGTTGGACATGTGCCGTTGTTGCATGGGCGAGCAAGTACCTTGAGACATTTTGGAGCCGGTTCCATAAAGTTCTCCTTTGCAGGGAATATGTAGGGGTTGGGTAAGTGTAGAAAAAGAGGCTACCAGGGAAGCCAGTTTCTGACGTGAGTTGCCGTGTCTTTTACCGTCTCAACTACACGGTCATCCTTTTGACGCTGGGAACCGTGATTGTTGCCTTTCACCTCTTCATGAAGACGATGGGCCGAAAGAGTTTCGCTCACCATGTAAGCTTTTTGCGCTTCCTTTGGCAGGGTCGAGCGATCGCCCTTGCTACCCCCAGTCGATTCATACAGCTCATCTACGCCGCAGCCAAAGAGCTGCTCGGTTTCTGCTCTCACTGCGCGTGGGTAGGCTCTGTCACTACCTCCAGCCTCTTTAATGGCTTTCGTAAAATCTTTGTTAACCGTAGCCGAATCAACCCGCTCATGACGTGTGAGTGGCTGTGAGTCGCCCAGTAAGTTCAGTTGGGAATCTGTCTCTTCCTGGTTGTTCTGCCACCAATTGATAAAACCCATTCGCGTCTCTCCTATCGCTAGGGGTAAACGAGTCAGACATCAACTGATCTAGACCACACTTAAGCAGATCTAACGCGCCAGGAATCATCAAGAACTCATCGAAGATCTGATAGCGAAATGCATAGTCCCATCGATCTTCGGTGAAGTTTAAGGTGTGGAGAATGAGGTTGTGGGCATCAAGGCAATCGTGAAAGGCATTGAGTGCTTCATACCGTGCCAGTGCACAAATCCATGTCTCTTTACGCCGTAGGTCTCCAAACTCCTTTCGCACCTCGTCCTTAAATCTCTCAGGCATCACGACACAGCCGCGATAGCCGCCGAGAAATTCCCACGCTTCGTAAACTCTGCTCTTTAGCTCGTGCAGCTTCATGGTGAATGGAGAGGCCCGTGACGAGGTTGACATAAGCATAGCTCCAAAAATTGCAGATTTTCAAAGAGAGGTTTCTCTTTATGCGATAGAATACCATGAAAGAATCTACTGGCTTCTTTTGGCTTCTAATTGATGCATTTTCTTTACATACGCTTTACAGAGATACGATATGGAGGAGGTGTTTGATGAATTGCTTGTGGGTCAGCGCGATCGTATCTCTGTTGATGTAAGTGACATTCGAGAGCAGATAGAGCAGTGCCGTGATGATATGGCGTGGAGTGAGCTTCCGCTTGCGGCAAAGATTCGTGTGCTTGTTAAAGAACGTCTTGCCCAAATGGAAGCGGAAAAGCAGGAGTCTCAAGAGCTGTAGAGGTGTTGAAATTAGCGTGGTCTCAGCTCTTCTCGTTATTTCATTGTTTAAGGCTTAGAGAAGCTCAGTAACAGTCCACTTTTAGCTCCCTGACGAAATATTGGGCTATAACTGAGGGGAGTTTTCGCTAGAAGGGTAACGTTTGAGATGACGAAGCGTTTTCGTCGCTTGCTGCAACGGGGAGCTGTGGTGGCGATCGCCACCACAGTGATTACGGTTAGTCCTGCCTACGCAGACTTAAATGTTTCTCCTGAAAGTATTATTGTTACTGGGGTTCGGAACGAGCAGGCATCTATAACCCTAACCTTTAGTAACAGTGAAGGTGCTACAACTTTACAGGCCGCTGTTTCAGACTTGCGAACAATTGATGGTGGGGGCTCTATTGCTGCCGATAAAATTGAGATCACTCCACCAAAGATTACGATTCCGGCAAACGCTCCTGCACAGATGAGACTTGCGGTTGATTTAGCTGAAGCTTCTGCAAGTGGTGAATTTTCAGGGTCTTTGTATCTCTATCATCCAGATGGGCGGCAGGTTGTGCCTTTGATCGTGCGGATCAAGGCTGCATCTTTGCGTCCTTGGATCATCATGATTGCAGGAGTTTTGTTAGGGACGGGTTTATCCTTGTACCGGGCAGAAGGGCGATCGCGAGACGAGATTATCGTTCAGGTAGGCCGATTGCGAAATCAAATGCGCAGCGATAGTGACCTGGACGAGGACTTCCAAACAAGTATCGAATCCGAATTGGTGGACGTTGAATCTGCGGTGGAAGACAAGGACTGGGAAACGGCTAAAGCTCAAGTCCTGGAAGCAAAAGCTCTTTGGACTCGGTGGCGCAAGGGCCGGGAGGATTGGATTGCTCAGCTACAGGATGGGAAAAATTTAATTTCAGAAAACTTTGACAACCTTGGAGGTTTGGTCAAGTCAACGGTCTACATGCAAGGTGTTAAAGATCGTATTGATACAACTCGCCGTAAGTTAAGGACGGGACAATACGAAACTCCACAAGCCTTGAAGGATGAGTTTTCTGAAATTCGCAGATTACTCTCTCAATTTAAGGAAGGGGAGGCGCTATTGACGTACCTGCAAGACCTCCGCTCAGAAGCCCAATTACCAAAGGACCGAGAGCAGTATTGGCTCGATCGATTGGAGCTACGGGAGAAGGACCTGCATAACCTGGGCATGGATACGCAAAGTTTTCAGGATTGGAAGACTAAGCTTGAACACGACCGAGATGAATTAAAAGAAGAAATTGCTCAGTTGACTTCAGATGATGCAACGCAAGAAGGTACTGGAGGCATTATGGGTCGGTCGGCTAAAAGTGCCCTCATCCTTCCAGATCCATTGCTTTCTGGCCCCTCTGTCGTCTCTCAATTTAATCCTAATCAGGTAGCTCAGGCAGGACGAAATTTGAGATGGTTTAACTGGATTAGTCAGGCTATTGCAATCGCCCTCCTATCTTGGTTAGGCATGACGGAACTTTATGGTAATAATCCTATCTTTGGAGCCGACCCACTACGGGATTACTTTTCGTTACTGGCGTGGGGCTTTGGCGCAGAACTCACCCGAGAATCGGTAGTAAGAGCAACTCAAGACTTGGGCTTACCCCTGACCAAGTAGAATGTTGGAGGAATATTTTCATACTTGTGCTGCTATCCGTTCGGAATACCGTTTAGGACGAGCGTATTTACTAATATTCAGAGTCCTATTGCTATAAGCATGTATCGCTAGTTCATCATTATAGATAATGCCAATTCGCAAGCGTTGGGCTTTTCTCGTTGGGATTAATCGCTATACCGCGTACAGTAGCCTTAGTTACTGTGTGGATGACATTTTAGCTCTCGCAAAGCTTTTGGAAGCAGCAGGCTATGTAACGGTCTGCCTCCATGATCGCTTGGACGCAGAAAACAGACGCTTTCCTACCGTGGATAACATCCGCGAAGAGTTCAAAAGCTTGTGCAAAGCCATTAAGGACGGTGAAAATCAGGGGCAAGATGATTTGCTTCTGGTCTACTTTGCTTGTCATGGTACTCGTACCTCCGATGGTCAGCCCCGTTTAGTTTCCAAAGATACCCGTAAGAACTTACTAGAAGATCGAGCAATATCGATCACAGAAATTGAAGCAGGAATGGAAATGAGTGGGGCTGGGTGCAGGATCTTAATGTTAGATGCTTGTCACATTGGGCTGGGAAAAACAAATACCCGTGCTCCAGAAGATCCCGAACTATTGAGAAAAATACATGATCTCGCTAAAGGCTATGCGCTCCTCGCCGCTAGTACAGATCAGCAAGACGCTCATGAGTGGGATGGAGTCAAACATGGCATCTTTAGCTTCTATGTATTATCGGGTTTGAGTGGAGAGGCCGATTTGCACGGTAAGAACTATGTCACCGTGAATGATTTGTCTGGATATATATTAAGCAACTTGCAGGATTGGCGGGTTCGCCAGGGGGTTGATCAGGTTCCCCAAGGAAGGGTTGAAGGCAATCTTGGTGACTTTATTCTTGTCGATGGTTATCAAAATAATCCAAGTCTTATAACGCCAGAGATTGTTCCAACCGACAATAGTGCCCTTGCGCAGGGAATCCAAAGCCGGGGGCGATCGCCCTCCCAGATCGTCGAGTGTCTCTGGTCGTTGAACTGTAAGTCTCAGTGTGATGAGTTTGGCACAGGCCCGGTGAGACCTCGACGGGCAGCAGCGTTTGTGGTGCAAGCTAAGGATACCCGCATTCAGCAATGGCTGGTGAAACGCCTAGTGAATCAAATTCCAAATGTTGCCAACGCTAAAGTATTTCCCATTGTGGTGCCCAGCCATCCCATGTGGAAACGGCGTAATTTTGATGAGCTGTGGTTGGACTTATCGCGTAAGTTGGAGTGCCCAGCAGATCCCACATCGGTAATTGATGCATTGGTTCAGATTTATCGGACCAAGCCTATTATTATTGCCATGTATGGATGGACTGAGATGGCGCGATCGCAAACCCTACAACAGGATGTATTGACGAAACTTTGGCAACCCCTGGTCAAAGCCATAGGTGCGTTGGAAGAACAACCTGTGCGATCGCGCGCCATCTTGTTGCTGGCGGAGGGACATGATTCAGCGGCCTCTGCATCCCAGGTTGGAAGTCCAGACGACGCTGATATTCCCAAGCGCCTCGCTCCCCTCACAGAAATCACCTACGAGCACCTGGCTGACTGGATGGAAAGCGATGCCGTGTTTTCTGTCTTAAGCCAATTGATGCCACAAGAACAGGTCGAACTCCTGATTCGTGAGGAAATTCAGGAGTGGAGCACAGACCCCGTGCAGGCGATCGAGCAGATTTGCTACATCTTTAACCTGGATAACGGCATTGCCGATATTGAAGCGGAATGGAGACTGGCAGGATGACAAACCAGACTGATGTAGACTACACCTATTCAGGAGATCCAAAATACCAGCCTCCAGCCTCTGGTATCCGGGATACCAAGGGGAGAGAGTATTTTCCCTATTTGCCAGAACCAGGGTTAAGGAAGGCGCTGAATCTGGCCATTACGTTGCAGCGTCCGCTCCTTCTGGAAGGGGAACCGGGGTGTGGTAAAACCCGAGTTGCTTCGGCGCTGGCCTACGAATTGGCTTGCAGGAGTTGGGGAACAAGGCCCGTTGATGCCAAGAAAACAAAAGGGCCAAAACAGCCGAAGGAATGGTGGAATTTCTATATCTGGAATATCACGTCCACGAGCCGTGCCCAGGATGGTCTGTACACTTTCGATGCGGTGGGGCGATTGCGGGATGCCCAGTTGATGGGAACAGATCCGGCTCGGCTGCATCAGTTTTTAGGGGGTGATGCAGAAGCGCTGGAAAAGCGCATGAAGGATAAGAAGGAGTATCGGGAGTTTGGGGCTTTAGGAGAAGCCCTGCGAGAGCAAACCTACCGCCCTGTTCTGCTGATTGATGAAATTGACAAAGCGGATAGCGACTTTCCCAATGACTTGCTGTTGGAATTGGATGAATTGCGTTTTACGATCGCTGAGACTCAAGAGGATGTTGGGCCACCAGAAGCCTATAACAAACCCATTATTCTCATTACCAGTAACCGAGAAAAGCCTTTGCCAGAGCCATTTCTGCGCCGCTGCTTATACTACTATGTTCCCTTTCCCCAGGAAGACGCGTTAAGGGACATTATCAAAGCTCGTTTTGGGGAACGGATAGGGCAAAAGGAGGATATTGTTAATCTGGCGCTGAAGAAGTTTGACTTGATTCATAAACTGCTGGAAAGGCAACCGGGCAGCCGTCCTCCTGGAACTAGCGAATTATTGGAGTTTTTGACTGCCTTAATTCAGGAAAATAGAAAAGTTGAAGACACCCTCGCTGAATTGGAAAACCTGGCTGAAGAATTACCTTTACTGGGGACGCTAATCAAAACGAAGGCTGACCAGGATCTCTTCAAGGCATCTCAAAAAGCGATGAAAGATAATGGCTGATCTGGTCTTTCCATTTCTAGACCTGTTTGAAATGCTGCAACGGGAGGGCATGAAGCTGTCGCCTGAGCAGTATGATTTACTGCGGCAAGCCCTCAGTCAGGGATTGGGGCTGGAAAACTGGGATGGTCAGAATTGGGATGATTTGCGTCAGATTTGTCGGGTCTTATGGGTGAAGCCCAGCCGCAACTACGATGCTCAGGTATTTGAACAGGTTTTTGATCGCTACGTTCGGCAAAAACGGCGGGAAATTCAACAAGCGCAAAAGCTTGTAGAGGAAGCACCTAAGCCAGAATCACGCAAGTCACCTGATCCCACTCGACAATGGCCCAAGGTACCACCTCGTAAGATGCCTGTTAACCAACCCGCACCCGAAGAAGCGAAAACCCCTATTGCTGTTAAAACAGGGCTTGCCGGATTGCCTGAGGTCGATGAGTCAGGGCTATCCCTGACACCAAGCCAGTTTCCTCTCCCCCAGCGAGCGATTCTTGATACCTGGCAACTGTTGCGTCGTCCCCTACGGAAAGGCATTCGGGATGAACTGGACCTGGATGCGACGATTCGGTGCATTACTAAGCAGGGGTATTTCAGTGATGTGGTGATGCGCCCTATTAAGAGCAAACGGGCCGAACTCATTGTGTTTGTTGACGATAGTAATGTAATGCTGCCTTTCTGGCCTGCATTACAGCCGTTAGTTAACGCTATTGAAAGCCAGAAAATTACCCCTGCAACCATCTACCGTTTCACCACCTATCCCGATGAGTATTTGTATGCCTGGAAGCAACCGACCCAGGCTCTTCCCTTCGATCAAATCCTGGCAAGAATGCATCCTCGTCGGACAATTGTGCTGATTTGGGGAGATGCAGGGGCAACACAGGCAAGTCCTTTAGATGACCATCGGCAGGGGTTGCTGCAATTTTTGACGCGGCTTAGCCCCTGTGTCCGATCGCTGATCTGGCTCAATCCGCTACCACCCCACCGATGGGTCAACACTCTGGCATCGGAGGTAGCCTACTGGTTGGATGGACGGATGACATATTTGAGTGCGCCTGCGGTGTTGTCGCTGGCAAAACTACCTGCTTCGGATGATCGCTTGTTTTTACGGGCACCTGTCTAGGAAGGGGATTTATGGTGAGCTTTAAACAACGACAACGATTTGCCAAAGACCCTACAGAACAGCGGGTGAATGCCTTTACACAGCGTTATGGGCGGCAGGCCACAAACCTAGCGGCCCATGCGGCATTTCCCCTAACGCTCACGACGGATGTAGTTTACTGCTTACGGGAATCCTTTTTACCCGACTGTCCCTGGTACGCGGCAGCGGATGTGCTGCTTTCGGGGCTATGCATTTCCGCAGGGCATGACCTGTATGAAATGGACGCTGCTACCCGTCGATACCTATTGCGTTATCTGGTGGATCAGTTTGGGGAGGGGCGTATCGAGGAGTTGGAGCGGTTTATGGTGGCGTATTTGCGCCATCGGCTGATAGGAGACAACCCAGATGAGCGTGCTCTACTGTTGGGAGAAAAGCCTAACTGGACGGCATTGGCTTGTTTGCAACCGGGGGATGCCTATGAAGAAATCCGCCAAACTCTGGAACAACTCGCCCTTCAGGACACAGACCCCAATGAACGCTTCCGGCTTGCTTCCCTGGTCGAGAGTTATGGAGATTTTCTGGCCGATCGCGGGTATCAACCGGTGCTACTGGAGTGGGCCGATCGCATTGCTGAAGGAGAACCCATCGATGAAACCGCAGAGGTCGTAGGGCAGCTTCAGCAATCAGGCTTTATTGTGAACTGGGTAGATTTCGAGGTCGCTACTGTTCTCTTCGGAGTAGAGGTTCCCCCCTTAACAGAGAGTGAACTGAGCGAGTTTGAGTTTGAGTCGGTGACGGTGGATGATCGTGGGAAGGTTGTTGATAGGCAAACCCATCGGTCGTTTTACTTTGAAGAGCCTTTGGGAGAAGGCGTGTCACCCCTAAAGATGGTGGCTATACCCAGTGGAGAATTTATGATGGGGTCTCCGGATGATGAACCTGGACGATACGACGATGAAGGTCCACAGCATCGAGTAACGGTATCTCCATTTTTCATGGGCCAGTATCCTGTCACTCAGGCTCAGTGGCGAATGGTGGCGACACTACCTGAAAAAGAAAGAGAACTAAACCCTGAGCCTGCTCACTTTAAGGGGCAGGAGAATTGCCCAGTGGAGCAGGTTTCCTGGTGGGATGCCATAGAATTTTGTGCACGGATATCAGAGTACACAGGACGTACCTATCGGTTGCCAACGGAGGCAGAATGGGAGTATGCCTGCCGTGCTGAAACTGTGACCCCATTTCATTTTGGGTCAACCATGACAACGGACTTAGCCAATTACGATGGGTCTGTCTTTTTGAACGAGCCAGAGGGACAGAGCCGAGGTAAAACTACACCAGTGGGGCAGTTTCCACCGAATGCCTTTGGACTTTATGATATGCATGGCAACGTTTGGGAGTGGTGCCTTGACCACTGGCGCAATGGCTACGAAGGTGTACCTACCGATGGTAGTGCCTGGTTAACAAAAAATGATGATGCAAGACGATTGACCCGTGGTGGGTATTGGGGCGAACTCCCAATGTACTGCCGTTCCGCATGCCGCATCAACCTAGAGCCCAACGATCGCCTTAACTTTATTGGTTTCCGAGTTGTGTGTGAGGCTTGAGGCCTTTGATATGCCTTTTCTCTTTTTCCTTACTTTCCCCTTGGGCGATCGCGCGATCGCCTCAAACTCCTACTGTATGACTACGCCGTGGGTCTATTAAACATACCTGTACTGATTCAGCGGCTTCAGAGTTGGGAAGCCTACCTCAAACATGGGAACACCTACTGCCTACGTCGGCATATCTTTGACGCAACGGTTTTAGGAGAAAACGTATTAAAAAAGGTGATCGACAACCTTCAGGAAGTAATACCAAACCGCTGCTTTCAGATATTCTTGTGGATGGGGCGGGCAGCCAAACGCGGCGGGTCTTGGAATAATCCTCTGAGGAATTGCCATTCCGCGTATCGCAACAACAATATTGGTTTTCGAGTGGTATGCGAGGCCCGAGCACTCCTTTGCGCTAGAGTTGGCAGGTGTGAATCTGTCGAGCGTGCCAGGGAGGAGTCCAGACCTGTTCCAGCGATGCTCAGGCATCCGAAAAGTAAACAGGGCCAGAGGGCTTAGTAGGTAACTCTCGAACCGTCCTCTGGCTCACCCATTTCTATAACAAAATGCCAGCAATGCCTCAAGAAAACCTGCGTGCTTTTATTTTTACATCACCATTCGAGCATCATATCGTTGCAGGTTTTTTAACGTCTCAGGATGTGACGATTTACGAAGGAACTGTTTATGAAACAAGCCAATTTACAGGTAACAATTTGGTTTGGGATGTAGGGCTTGCCCAAATTGAGGCCGATGACATAACAAGTACCGTTGTACAGGCAAAACGAGCGATCGCCTACTTCAAACCTCATGTCATCTTCCTGATCGGAGTTGCGATAGGCATCCAAGATGTTCTTCCCGGTGATGTTGTTGTGGCTACCGAGATTTATGGATATAGACACGAAAAATCAGGAGAAGTTTACAATCTCCCATTTGAAATGCTTGGGTTTGGTTCCTATGGTTTACAGCAATGCGCAAGAACTGAAGCCCAACAAAAAAATTGGCTAGACAGGTTACCTAAATTTCCTTCACCCACTCCAGAGGTTCATCTTGCGCCCGTCGTCTTTGAAGAGAGGGATGCGACCTCAGTAAAACGTTCACAGTCGAATTATCAGGACGCTCAAGCTGTTGATCCGGAAAGCTACGGTTTTTATGAGATTGCAAGAGAACTTCAACGCCCTGTCGCAGGCATAGTTATACGAGGAATTTCCGAGCTTATTGATGATGATAGAAGAAGAGAGACCGATCGCATTGCGAGGGAAACAGCCGCTCAACATGCCAGTGCGTTTGCTTTCCAACTACTCGCTAACTTTGTTCCTGATTCCATCCTGACAGACGCCCAGGATGATCCGGAGCAGTCATTCCAGGAAGACAATGAACCTATTAGTATTTTAAGGAAACCCCGACGAGCGCAGTGCTTCACCGAATCTGCGATTCACCTCGACCTGATGCTGATTCCCGCTGGAACTTTTATGATGGGTTCTCCACCAGAAGAACTGTGGCACTATGACAATGAAGGCCCTCAACACGAAGTCACAGTCCCCACTTTCCTGATGGGTCGCTACCCGGTAACCCAAGCTCAATGGCGAGCCATCGCTGATCGCACTGACTTAAAAGTAAATCTGGATCTCGACCCTGATCCATCACGCTTTAAGGGAGACGATCGCCCCGTTGATTGGGAGTCTTGGTATGAGGCGGTGGAGTTTTGCGATCGACTGTCTCGCCTTACTGGACACACCTATCGTTTGCCCACAGAAGCAGAATGGGAATATGCTTGCCGCGCCCATACAAAAACTCCATTCCACTTTGGCGAAAGTATTACCACCGACTTGGCTAATTATTCTGGAGAAGAAGATGAATTTGGTATCCCCGGCAGCTATGGCAAGGGACCTCAAGGAAACTACAGAGAAGCCACTACCTCAGTTATCCACTTTCATTCCCTAGCAAACAGCTTTGGCTTGTGTGACATGCACGGCAATGTGTGGGAGTGGTGCCTTGACCACTGGCATGACGATTACGAAGGGGCACCTACAGATGGTAGGGCTTGGTTAACAAAAAACACTGATGCAGGACGATTGGCGCGCGGTGGGTCTTACAATCAGCATCCGGGTCGTTGCCGTTCTGCGTCTCGTCGCACCGCTCTTCCCAGCAACCGCATCGACCATATTGGTTTCCGAGTGGTATGCGAGGCCCGAGGACTTTAATTTCCCTTTTCTCTTTTTTCTTCTTTCCCTCTTCTGCGAGTGAAGCGAGCGCGATCAATTTTTTTGATACCTCTTCCCCTTCCACATTTTTTAAGGCAAGCAGATCATGCAGGGCAAGGAAAAGTTAACCTGCATGAAATTTCTATCCCTTAATACTCCGCTGGGAGAAGAAGAATTCCCCTTTGCAAGTACAGCCGGATTTCTTTAAGCGGAAAGTCGGTAAAGGGAATAGTTTGTGTAACCGCAATATCATCTGTATCTCGTTCGCAACTCAGCACTGCCGACCGATTGTCGTTGACCGTAAGCGCCCAGAATTGAATCTGTTGCAACATCTGGTCATCTCTAATCCGTGGATCGATTTGCCAAGAGGCGATCGCATCAATGAGCCAGTATGCGCCACCACGTTCAGCGAGGAAAAATACGCCGTCTGTGTACTGAATTCCTAACCAGTGCTGATAATATGTGCTCGTTCCAGTAAATTGCGTGAGATCCGCTGCGGTGAGCGGATGGGATGAGTGAGCCATGGAAAGATGCCCTTTGCATGAGAGGAGCAACAAGCCATGCCCGTGCAAAACCTTATGGTGTAAACCAATCAGTTTTTGCCCTGCATGGTCTCACTACCCATGCAGGCATCTTCTACCCTTACCTAATTGTGTTGTGGTCGTGCTCACGTTAATGTGCAATTAACGTGTGCGGATTAAGGGCTGTCAAGATAAAAGCGTATTGACAGAAAAATTTTAGAATTCGGGTACAAACAACTCTCTTTTCTTACCTGCATAGTGCTTGTAAATAACCTCAGGAGAGTTTCCTACCAGTCGTGCGACATCTTTTACATCTAGTCGTTCACCGTGTTCACCAGTCGCTTCTAGTGCCAATGTGATAAATGTATGGCGTGTTTGGTAGAGCTTTCGATAGCGAATATCTAAACCTTCTAAAATAGGTTTCCACAAACGTATCCGCAGGTTGTTGGTATCAATCCATTTACCTTCAGGACTAGGAAAGACAAGGTCTGTAGGTTGGCAGTTTGTGGGTTTAATTGCACTCAGCAGATCTCTTAGAGACTGGTTACAGGGAAAAACCCTTCTCTTTTGTCCATTCTTGAGTCCTGGATTAATTTTCTTGCCACTACTGGTATTAATAAGCCTCTGTTGGAACATCACTTTGTCTAACTCTGGAGAAATATGTCCCCACATTAATGAGACTGCTTCAGAAGGGCGGCACCCTGTCTTAAACAGAAATGACATCAGAGGGTGATAGTAGGAGTGCTTGTACGCGGAAGCCTTAGGGCAGAAGGTGTTTAAGGCTATCGCATTGAGAATACAGTCTCGCTCTTCTGCCGAAAACGGATCAATGTCGTACTCCTCTTCTTCCTTCTTGGGAATTTTAATATTCTCAGCCATCCCTACAAAGGGATTCGCCTCAATCATCCCAGCCTCGATTGCCCAGGTACAGCATGCAGCCAACCGAGTCAGAAAACGCTTGGCAGAATCAAGCGGAATTTCCTTCACCACAAAATCCCGAATTTCTCCCGCTTCATGGAGCTCATGGGTTGGAAGCCGCTTCATATAGCCGGTGTAGACCCCATACATGTAGCGCATCGTATTCTCGGAACACTGGGGAGTTTTATACTCGATGAATTTGTCCCATAGCTCGGAGAGGGAGGGCTTGGGGGGAGCGATTGGGGTAATTGGGGTAAGCGTACTTAAGGCAGACTGAGGCTTATATTTCTCAAGGGTTGGGTCAAAATTACCCGAAGCAATATCGAGCTCGATTTGCCGAGCTTTCATTTCTACTGCTTTTCGATTGACTGGATTGTCTGCAAAGCCTGTGGAGAGGTAGTGGCGTCGTCCCGCGAACGTAAAAACCAGCTGGAGGCGACTGTTAGAGGATTTGATCTGAACAGCCCCTTTTGATGCCTTTCGGGATTTTGAGATATCTGGTTGTGAGGGTGCCATAGTTCAAATGAACCATATATTTACCCCAATCTTACCCCAATTTTTTAGCTAAAAGCCTCAAAAGATGCCCAAACTTATCCCCGAATCATCAGCTACTTCAGCAGGAAAAACCGCTACAATACATGTAGCAAAAGCATAGAACCACTGATGTGAAAGGTTTTTCCTAGAAAGCGGACGATGGGACTCGAACCCACGACGTTCAGCTTGGGAAGCTGACATTCTACCACTGAATTACGTCCGCGTAGTACATCTGCTCAGGCAAAACCGCCTTTGCGGAAGTGATTCTCATATTAGCATCAGAAAACACCTTTTAGCCCATCTCTCTCCAACGTTTTGACGGGTTGTGGGATGAACCGCAGGTTTACTCCATAACACGCCTCTATCAACTCACTCTGACGTTTTGATGGGTTGTGACGTAGTCCACAGGTTTACCCCACAACCCACCTCCTATCAAGCCACGCTTGTTAAGATCCGAGTAATATACTGGTCGATCGCGCGAGGGATTCTTTCATGACCGTTAGCCTTTCTCCCCAAGCTCAGGGTATTGCGCCAGGGACGCTGCGGCGCATTCATCACATTGCCCTGAACGTGCAGGATATGCAAACCTCCCGGCACTTCTATGGAACCGTGTTGGGCTTGCATGAGCTGGAAGGGGAGGAGGTGCCTTCTACCCTGAAGGAGCTCGTCGCTGCGGGAAAGGTCGCTAACTTCATAACGCCGGATGGCGTCATTCTGGATTTATTCTACGAACCTGCATTGTCGCCTCCCCACCCTGACCCGACCCAGCAGTTTACCCGGGCGAACCATCTGGCTTTTGATATTGCCCCTGAGCTGTTCGATCAGGCTGTCGAAGCCTTGCACCACCATCAGGTACAGATTGACCATGGTCCCGTTTCTCGCCCTACAGGGCGGGGGATATATTTTTACGATCCTGACGGTTTTTTAATTGAGATTCGGTGCGATCGCTCCTAAATCACAATACACAGGCCAGAATTTCAATTTGCCTCGTTGCTAAATAGAGCTATGAGGATGTGGAATTGTAGTTCCACATCCTCATAGCTCTATTTAGCAACACCTAAGGAGGTTTCTGCATAAGAATTTACCCAGAATGTTGGTGCTTTGCCCGCTTCGCGGGCAAAGCACCAACATTCTGGGGGTAATTTCATTACTGGAAATCTCCTAATTTGTTGTCTCTTTGAACGGTGAATTAAGGTTCTGGCTTATTTGACAAGTTGTGACGCGATCAAAACTCGGACCGATCTGTGCCGTTCGATATGCTGAGAAGGGAGAGAAACCGCTAAGCTATTACGGACGAGTTTTGCGATCGCATGTCAGCTCTGGGCCTATTCTCTGATTTACTGGGATCCAATCATCTCCGTTTACCGCTATCGAGTTGGTTACTGGCTAATACCCCTGAGGCTGCTGAAACTGGGCCTCTCGTTCTGTGCGGTGTGCTGCTGAGCTTGGTAGTTGTTTACCTGGCCGCCAAGGTTGGGGGAGAACTCTGTGCCCGTATTAACCTGCCCTCTGTTTTAGGGGAACTGGTCGGCGGGGTCGTGGTTGGCGTCTCAGCCCTGCAACTCCTCTCCTTTCCAGAGAGTGGAGGTGGGGAAACAGGTTCCCTCATCATTCGCTTCCTGGAAGCTACCGGTGGGCTATCGCTGGATGCAGCTCCTACGGTATTTCAAGCAGAGTCGGAGGTGCTGAACATTCTGGCAGAACTAGGAGTCATTATTCTCCTGTTCGAGATCGGGTTGGAATCCGATCTGAAAGAATTAATTCGCGTGGGGCCTCAGGCCGCTGTCGTTGCCGTGGTGGGGGTTGTCATGCCCTTTGCCTTGGGGACCATTGGCCTGACCGCTTTATTTCATGTGCCGACCATTCCGGCGGTGTTTGCTGGGGCAGCCCTGACGGCCACGAGCATTGGTATTACGGCTAAGGTGCTTTCCGAGCTGCAACAACTCAGTTCCCGCGAAGGTCAAATCATTATTGGGGCGGCTGTCCTCGATGATGTGCTCGGCATTATTGTGCTAGCCGTCGTTGCTAGCCTGGCTAAGACGGGTGAAATTGAAATCATTCGGGTCGTTTATCTGATTGTGGGAGCTGGAGTTTTCCTGATTGGCTCCATCTTGCTGGGTCGTCTGCTGAGCCCCTACTTTGTAGCTCTGGTTGACCAACTCAAGACTCGCGGTCAGGTGCTTATTGCTTCGCTGATTTTCACCTTCATCCTGTCGTATATTGGGGCCGTCATTCAGCTGGAGGCCATTCTGGGAGCCTTCGCAGCGGGCCTTATTTTGGCAGAAACGACCAAGCGCGAGGAGCTGGAGGAGCAAATCATTCCCATTGCCGATATGCTGGTGCCAATTTTCTTTGTGACAGTGGGTGCCCGAACGGATGTGAGTGTATTGAATCCGTTTGAGCCGAGCAATCGCGAAGGGCTGATTGTGGCAGCGTTTCTGGTGGTCGTGGCCATCATCGGTAAACTGGTGACCGGATTTGTGGTGTTTGGCCAGGAGAAGATCAACCGGCTGGCGATCGGGGTAGGGATGATACCACGAGGTGAGGTTGGTCTGGTATTTGTCGGGGTCGGTTCTGCCACTGGTATCCTGTCCAAGTCCCTGGAAGCTGGCATTATTGTGATGGTAATCCTGACCACCTTCCTGGCTCCGGCCTTACTTCGGGTTGTTTTCCAATTAACTGGTAAAGAAGACACCCCAGACGCCGATCAGGCTGCCTTAGAAGAAGTCGCTCAGGAAAAAAGCTGAGGAATACACACTGCAATGGCAACTCACAACTGAAGCTATTGTGTGTGGTGGGAAGGTATCTATCTATTCGGTTCCGGATAGGCGAGATGCCTTCCTAAGTAAGAATTTGTAGTGTGATAGCGCTATATGTTCAGAACCAGGACGTTTAGTTTTTGGAAAAACTAAACGTCCTAACCAGATGACGTAAGGCTATATATGGCGTGCGGTGGTTTTATGTCTCATAGAACATAGATGAAACATAAGCTTGTTGTCATCTTGCAAGCTAAAGCCCTTTTGGCATGTCACAGGACTTACCAACTAGCGAGTAGAACTTTACTACATCTGCCATTTCATACAGCAATTCTCATTTTGAAATCAGGCCCGAAGACCGCGCGCCAAAGGCGCGCGGTCTTCGGGCCTCAAAGCCAAGAGTTCACGCCCGTAGGGCGTGAACTCTTGGCTTTGAGGCCCATACTGAGAATTGCTGCATTTCATACTCTATACTTGACAAATTTGTTTAAGGCTTGTGCAGGTTTGAGGCCGAGAACCCATTTGAGGAAGGTGGGGTGTACGCACCCAGCCTCTTGCCAAATGGGTTCTCGGATAGGCTTTAAAGGAGCTTCAGCTTGCAAAAATCGAAAGTCCGTCCATTTGAGATAAGAGGAATTCCTCGCAGTAGCCCTCTCTTAGAGAAATAAACACTTATCCCTTGTCAATGCCACGATTTTGCAATGACCAAAATTTACCGACGGAATCGTTGAAGACTGCTATATACTGCGTGGAGGTTTGGTAATTAAGAGAACTCAGGGGGGCTGAAACTTCTAAGTTTGTCTCTACGTCCAAAAGGCTGTAGAGAAAAATTCCTGGAATGTCTTTTTTCGGGAGTGACTCATGTTTTATTATTCGCTCAACAATTCCTTCTTGCATCTAGATAAAAGTTGGTATCAAGATTTCAATCTCGAAATTTGTACCGATTTTGGGAAAGGCTGTACGAACAATATGAATGACCGTAACGTGAGTCTACCCAACGACTTCCGAATCGACTTTGGATGAGGTTTGTTGTGAATTTTAAGTGGATTGTGCCCAGTGTTGTGGGCGTTGTAGGTTCCCTGTTAGTTTCAACGAGTGCAGCCTACGCCGGGACGTTGCAGAACTGGCGATTTGATTCCAACCAGAATCGGCTCGTACTCGTGACCGATGAGGGCGTCCAGCCCAGAGCTCAATTAATCGCAGACCCAACCCGATTAGTCATTGACCTGCCTGGTATTCAACTCGGGCAATCGACCCTGAGGCAATCTGTTAGTGGTGCCGTTCGAGAAGTACGAGTGGGGCAGTTTGATGCCAGTACCACTCGGATCGTCGTTGAACTGAGCCCTGGTTACACCCTCAATCCCGAGCAAATTGTGATTCGGGGGGCGACCCCTACAGAGTGGTCAATTCAGTTACCGACACCTCAACTGAGCCAAAACCCAACGCAGCCTCCCAGTAACCCTCGTCCCTCCCCGACACCTTCTGAAAACACGCCACCGGGAAGCTCAGGGGTGGCTCAGATCCAGGATATTCAGACGGTGACAGATGGGTTCTTTATTCGCACCACGGGGGGCACCCCTCGAGTCAGTCTGGATCGGAACCGCGATCGCGACGAACTGCGTATTGACCTGCGAGATGCCCGCCTGGCCTCAAATTTAGATGATCGCACCCTGCAGGTTAATAGCAGCGGCGTCGAGAGCATTGAACTGAATCAACGACGGCGCGATCGCGCGCGTATTACCCTCAACTTAGAGGATGAGGATATCAACTGGGTTGCCAGTGTTGCACCCAATGGCATTACACTGATTCGGAACCGATTGTCGGGCGATCGCGTTGTCACTAGCCGTACTCCTGTCGCGACAACACCCCCATCGACCCAACCTCCGACTCAACCCTCGCCGCCTACTCGTCCACCCACCCAGCCTCCGACCCAAACCCAAGTTACCCAGGTTGAATCGGTAGAGTTGGATCGTAGCGGTCAACGGTTGTTGATTCGCACCAATCAACCGTTTAGGTATCGGACGGAGCGCGATCGCTCCACTGGAGCCTTCAACATCATCATTCCGTCGGCTCGTCTGGCCGACAGCATCCCCGATCCGCAGTTAGACCGGAATAGCCCTCTGCGTCGGGTGCGCCTACGGCAGGAGACCGACCAATCGGTTGTGATTCAGGTTGAACCGGCTGCTAATGTCCAGATTGGTGAAGCTAATCTGGTGTCTCAACAGTTGCTCGCCCTGGAGTTGCAGCGCCAAAACACGCCCAGTCGTCCGAATCCTCCTTCTGCCGGAGGTTTGCCGGAAGTCCGTAGCGGCCTGACGGTGGTACTTGATCCGGGGCATGGGGGGTATGACCCTGGTGCTGTGGGAAGGGGTGGCCTCGAAGAAGAAGACGTCGTGCTGGATGTGGGGCTGAAAGTGGCTCAAATATTAGAACAGCAAGGTGTACGGGTTGTGATGACCCGGCAGGGAGATACAGACATTGACCTGGAACCCCGTGTACAAATTGCTGAAAATTCTAATGCCAACATCTTTGTCAGCATCCATGCTAACTCCATCAGCCTGTCTCGCCCTGAAGTGAATGGCATCGAAACCTTCTATGCTTCCCCCGAAGGAGCGCGGCTGGGACGAGTTATCCATGACAGCATGATTCAGTTCTCAGGGTTTAATGACCGGGGGCTGAAATCTGCTCGGTTCTACGTGATCCGCAACACGTCGATGCCAGCAGTGTTGTTAGAAATCGGTTTTGTGACTGGGGCACATGATGCACCTCTTTTGGCAGATTCAGACTGGCGATCGCAAATGTCGGTAGCCATTGCACGAGGAATCCTGCAATATTTATCACAAAACTACTAATCCTAGTGTGGTGTGCCCGTGATTGATCGCCCGAACCCGAACTCGTATCGTCCTAACCTGTCCAGCGTCTCTGCTTCGCCCTATTCTGCTCTCTCTCCCCGCCCTGACGCCACCCACGCCCCGATTGGGCTATTTGACAGTGGCGTCGGCGGTCTGACCGTGCTGCGTGAGGTCTACCGTCAGTTACCTCACGAGTCTACGGTGTATTTTGGAGACACCGCCCGGGTGCCTTATGGCACCCGTAGCGAAGCCGAAATTCTGCAATTTGTGAGGGAAATTCTGACCTGGATGCAGAGTCAGGGCGTCAAAATGGTCATTATGGCCTGTAATACCAGTTCAGCCCTGGTGCTGGAGGCGGTACAGCCCGAGTTTCCCATGCCGGTGTTGGGGGTAATTTTGCCGGGAGCTCAAGCCGCTGTGCAGACCGGAAAGCGCATTGGCGTCATTGCAACTCCTGCTACTGCGGCCAGCAATGCCTACTGTCGCGCCATCGAAGAAATTGATTCAACGGCTCAGGTATGGCAGGTAGGATGCCCTGAATTTGTTCCATTGATTGAGCAGAATCGCATCCACGACCCTTACACAGAACAAGTGGCCCGGCGCTACCTTGCTCCTCTCCTGGAGCAGGGCATTGATACGCTAATCTACGGTTGCACCCACTATCCCCATCTGGCCCCTGTGTTGAAAAAGATTCTGCCACCCACAGTGCGTCTGGTAGATCCAGCAGTTTCGGTGGTGAAGGCCGCAGAGCGCGAGTTAGATGCTCTGGGACTGCGCAGGAATACATCCGGCGAGGGGAAGGCGATCCCCTCCTTGACCCAACAAAGCCGCTTCTATGTGAGCGGCCAACCCACTACGTTTGCCCAGATTTCAGAACAATGGCTTGGGCAAGTTCCTGTGGTTGAGCAAGTGAGTGTTGCTGGTTTAGCATTAGAGATTCCAGAGCCCCTCTAAATGTTACGTTTAGGCCATTTCGTCAGTATGGAAAAAAACGAGAACCCTGGTGTTTTCAGAAATACCAGGGTTCTAATATTTAATAGACTTCCTGTGCGAATTGTTGAACGGCCAGGTTGTTCATTGATTCACATAGGGTTATTTTTTCGTGCGCTTTGTGCACGAAAAAATAACCCTTTCAATCAGCTTTAAAGCGCGCTCAGTGAGAACACGCTTCTTTTACCAAAGGGGTGTAGCAGACGCTCCGTGTGTTTCTCCTACAAGGATGATTGAACACTTGATCCGTTGCAGCAACGGTGTCGTTTCATCACTCATTGCAAGGCCATCAGCTCCAACACGGCGACGGTGCGATCGCAGCACCACCAAATCATGGGTACTTGCTTCGCGAAGAATGCCTGTGGAGATGCGATCAGAATCCTCCACTTTAATTTCTACCTCTGCATCATTAGGAAAGTATTGGGAACGCAAGGTAGCAAGTTGTTCTCGTACCCAGTTCTTACGGGTGGGGGAGAAGGAGCGATCGTGAATGTGCAGTAGCGTTACCTTTGCCCCAGTTTCAGAGGCAATAATTTGGGCAATACGAACCGGTCTCAAAATGGACGTATTAAAGTCTTCAACGGGAACAAGAACCCGTTGCATGGCAAAGGGAGATTCCAGCAAGCGGATAATCGCAACACGACAGTGCGCTGCCCACAGAACCTTGTCGGTAATGTTGCCAAAAAGGCGAGAGCGAATGCCAATATATTCGCTCATCCCCAACACAATGACACTGGCATCCTGTTCACGCGCTGCCTCACAAATACCCGCAGCAATATCAGAGGTAATGCGCAGTACTGGCTCCGTCTCAATTCCCAACTCGCGGCTCGCTTCGTTGGCTTCTGCCAGCAGTTTCTTACTGCGTTCGATCGACTGATCCAATAAAGGAGAATCCATTCGGGATTGAGATAAGGCAATGGATAAGGGAACAATGCGTCCCCCTTCGTGGCGGGCTAGTAAGGTCGCAATTTCTAAAAGAAACCGTTCGTTTTTGGGGTTGTTAACGGGGACAACCGCTGTATAAGTTTCGGGAGATAAGGTGTGTTCTAGAGCAGAGGAAGGGGCCGTAGGAGGAGTGAAGCGATTGCTGCTCTCCACCAACTGTGGAGCCGAACGCGATGTAATCAGTGGCCCTAGAATTGATGTGATCAACATCATCAAGACAACGCTGTTGAACACGGTTTCCTTGATAATTTCGTGCTCATAACCGACTTGAGCCGCCGCCAAAGTTGCGGCTACCTGGGGCATAGAGAGGGACCACATTGTTAGGGTTTGATGCCAGTTGTAGTGATACAACGGTTTAACAGCAAAGGCCGCTATAAACTTGCTGACAATCAACCCTAATACAATGGTGAGTGAAAGGCCGATGGAACTGAGGCTTTCAAAGAATGCTCCTACATCGAGTAACAATCCCATCCCCACAAAGAACATAGGGATAAAGAGCACAGAACCAATAAACTCGACCTTTTCTTTGACGGGGCTATCTCCCAAAACCCCATTCACCGATAGACCTGCTAAGAAGGCCCCGACAATTGGCTCAACTCCAATAAGCTGAGCGCATACCGAAGCTAGAAAGACAGCCAGCAGAACAAATAGAAATTGATTTCCCTGGTCATCTCTGGACTTGCGGAAGAATTGTTTGCCCAGGCGATCGAGACCAAAAACCGTTGCCACGGTATAGACGGCCAGGGAACCTAATAAAAAGAGCAATCGGGTCAGGGTAAAGTCTCCTTTACTAATTCCGACACAAATTGCCAGAACTAGTAGAGCCGATATATCTGTAAAGATTGTGGCTCCAATGGTTACCGTAACGGCTTCGTTATTCACTACCCCTAGGCGTCGCACAATCGGGTATGCCAATAGGGTATGGGACGCTAGCAAAGACCCAATTAAGATGGAGGCTAACCAACCAGAATTGAATGCCAAACCAATTAGCGTTCCCGCGATGAATGGAAAGATGAAGGTGGAAAAGCCAAAGCCCAAAGAACGGTTTTTAGTGCGTTGAAATTGCGATAAATCAATTTCTAAACCCGCCACAAACATCAGGTAAATCTTCCCAATGTCTGAGAGCAACCCCATCGTTTCGGACTCTTTGCTGAGCAGGTTAAAGCCACTTGAACCCAAAACAACCCCGGCCAGCAGAAGACCTACCAGCCCCGGAAGTCGCATGCGTTCGAAGATGGGAGGCAATATTAAAATAACGGCCAGTAGCAAAACAAAGGTGACGATTGGCTCTTGAAATGAGAGCGTTTCCATAGAAGTTAATCAGCCCAGGAGTGAAGGATAAACTCTGCCTAATAAGCAACAGTCGTAATTTGTGACCAGTGAAATAAAACTACTCAGATAAAAATAGCGACATTCATCATAGTTCTGGAGATAACTTCAATAAACCAATCCAAGGGTAGATTTCCTGGCATGGAGGGCGATCGCTCAACCCTTTCTAAAATCAAATCCCGAAAGTCCTATTTTTTGTGCGCAAAACGTACGAAAAATAGGACTTCCGGGCTCTGGTGCAAGACCTGAAAATACCAACTCAATTGAATATAAAATTCCAAAAGCTGTGCTATCCACTTTGTAAGCAGCCTAGCTTTTTGGGATTTTATATTCAATTACGCCCACTTAAGTTACAAATTAATTTCATTTCTCTTGCATCTTTCTGAAAAATTACTCTACTTTTGCCTTCAAAGGCTTAAGTGGAAGAGGCGTAGCGCATAGCGCTACGCCTCTTCCACTTAAAGAGTGTCTGCCGATGAAAATTCTTGTGGGACCCAATACAAGCTTGCTCCCACCCTCGCAATTTAACTTTCCTTGCCGTCTGTCAGTCCCGGCAGGTCAAGGGTATTAAGCGATCGCCCCTCTGTCAAATTCTGCACTGCCGTACTCAAGTCAATGCCGGTCGTTTGACGGAGTTGTTCAACAAATGACGCAATTTTGGTCGCTGAGGTGCCATTTTTGCCATCCACAACCGTGACATTTTCCACATGCACTTCAGGAATGGCATCCGTGAGAATTTGCAGCAGGGGTTCCAATCGCTGTAGCAAGAAAATATCACGGGCATTGTCTCCAGCGGATTTCCAGGATTCGGCCAGACGCAAGCTACCTTCGACACGGGCCTTACCATCCTCAATGATACGAGCGGCTTCCCCCTGGGCACGGGCGATAGCCTGCTTACAATCTGCCTCTGCCGGGGCGATGACATCTGCCTGAAGCTGTTGCTCCACCTGCTTGATCCGCTCCTGCTGCACGGGCACTTCTGCTTGAATACGGGCCAGTTCGGCTGCGATTTCGGCTTCAGCCTCGGCAATTACTGCGTCACGCTTGGTGAGCGCATCCGTGATGCGGCGTTCGGCCTCGGCGCGGGCAATCCCCATGTCACGTTCCAGTTGGCTTAGAGACGTGATCTTCTGGTTTTCAGCCGTTTGAATTGCGGATTCCGCCTTAGCAGTTGCTTCCGCAATGCGGGCATCTCGTTGTAGATCGGCCTGTTGTTTGCGCCCAATGGAATTCAAATAGCGTACATCATCAGAAATGTTCTGAATTTTCAGGGTGTCCAGTACCAGACCCAGCTTCACCAGATCATCCTCAGCCTCATCCAGTAAGCTGCGGGCAAAGGCCATCTTGTCTTCGTTCACCTGCTCGGGTGTCAGGCTAGCCAGTACTCCCCGCAAGTTGCCCTCTAGAGTTTCCTTCGCCATCTGTTCAATTTCCTGGCGGGTCTTGCCCAATAGCCGCTCGATGGCGTTATGAATGGCGGGCTCCTCCCCGGCAATTTTGATGTTGGCAACCCCCTCCACTGTCAGAGGAATGCCCCCCTTACAGTAAGCATTGGAAACTTTCAGGTCGATGATCATGTTGCTCAAATCCATCTTCAGCGCCCGTTCCAGGAGGGGAATCCGAACGCTACTGCCCCCCTTTACCAGGCGATAACCGACACGCCGATCATCGGAAAGGCGGCGAGTTGGGCCTGCAAAAATTAGCACCTCGTTAGGCTGACAGATGTAATACAAATTGCGGATGACCAGGGCACCGGCTCCTGTGCCAGCACCGAGGATCATCAGCAGGGCAAAAATTGCCTCCATGAGGGTCTCCTTGAAGTGGAAATATTGTTTAGAAAATGATTGAGGGATTGATTTTGGGCGGCAGAAGCACGTCCTCAATCAACCATTGAAAATGCAGAGCCATTAGGATTTGGTGCGGATGGCGCTCACTTCCACAGCTTCTGAGGATTTGCCATTGCCGTTACCGTTGTAGCGATCGCGCTGCAAGTTCAAACTCACATTAATACCAAGGGTTTTCTCTACCTGGTCAAGGAAGCGCTGCACCATCTCTGGGTAGCCATTGATCAGACTGGCTAGCGCTCGGCCATCGCCACTATCAATTACATTCACGTGTTGCATGTGCAGTCGGTTGGGCACTTTCGCGGCTTCCTTCAACACCATTTCGATTTGCTGAATCAGGAATAACTCCGACGCGTCCACACCCGTCCTGTGCCATACATCTGACAGCATTTCGTTCACCAGCGCAGCCGCCTTAGCATTTTCCGCCAGAGCCGCAGCAGAGCCTTTTGCCTCAAAGGTTTTAGCTTCCCGCTCTGCCTCAGCAGGTAAGACCTGATCGGCTTCCAATCGCAACCGTTCTAACTCAGCCCGGACAGTTTGCAGCTTTTGCTCCGCCCGAGCACGCGCTTCCTTGGCAGCCGCAACGGTGCGCTCCTCCTCGGATTTGGCCTGTTGCTCCAGTTCAGCTTTAATCTTGCGCAGCTCATTGGCTCGCTGTTGCGTCACTGCCAATGCCTGAGATTTGGCAACTTCTGCTTGCTGCATACACTCCGCTTCCTTACGGTCGGCCTGACTCATGGCCTCTGCCTCAGCAATTTCAGCATCTCGAATAATTTGTGAAATCCGTTTGCGCCCGATAGAACGCAGATAATCTACATCATCGGCCACACTTTGGATTTTTAAGGTATCCAATTGCAAGCCCAGCTTGGTTAAATCGCGGGCCACGTCTTCGGCAATCTGCTCGGCAAATTGCAACCGATCTTCATTTACCTGCTCCGGGGTGAGGGTTGCCACGATACCCCGCAAGTTTCCTTCCAACGTTTCCCGCGCTACACGGATGATCTCAGAGCGATCGCGCTCCAAAAAACGCTCAATAGCATTACCCACAACGGCTGGATCACCGGAAACTTTGACATTGGCGATCGCTTGAATCTGCAACGGAATGCCCCCCTTCGAGTAAGCATTCCGCACCTCCACAGGTACGGGCATCGTCGTCAAATCCATCTTGCGCACCGTCTCCAGAATGGGAATGGCTATTACACGCCCTCCAAAGATGACGCGATAGCCTACCTCTTCCCCACTTTCCGTGCGATGTTTGCGGCCTGACAGAATGAGAATTTCGTTGGGGTTGCAGATTTTCATGAAGTTCTGGATGAACCAGGCCAGGAAAAACGCACCCAGCACCGTCAAAGCCAGGGGACCAACCGGCAGCGACATCTGCTGCGCCTGAATGGGCGTGACGTCACTCAGGCCTTCCACCTGGGAAGACGGGGTATTCGATGAAGCCAGGGTATAAGATTGAAAATTCATAAGTTATAGAGTTGGGAAATGATGCGTCAGGGATTGCAAAATCTAGAGGTATCAAACAGCGCGGCTCAACATTACGCGCTTAGATCCGGTGCGGATGACTCTGCTGGAATCACCCAGAGGCGATTGTTTTCAGTGCCAATCACCAGGATGCGATCGCCCCGTTCCAGTGGCTGCTGGTCGTTGGTATAAGCGATATAGTCCACCACACTTCCTTTGACCCGTACTCGCACTTTGCCCCGGGTACTGGCATCAAACGGCACTTCCACCGTGCCTTCAAGCCCTGCCAAATCAGCGGTTTCTACCAGGCTGCTGGCATAGCGTTGTCGTAGGGCTCGCAGGGTCAACGCCATCATGGAGCCGCACAGTAACCCCATGAGTACAGCAACGATCGCGACTACCCCAGGGTTCAGCCCCAGGTTGGTCAACACCAAGCCGGTAAGGCCAAAGAAGCACAGGCCAAACGTCCAGAACTTAAAGCTGGTGAGCAGGCTCAGGGGTGAGCTACGCTGGGCTCGCGCAAACAGAGATGGAGAGGGGCGATCGCCTGGATCAGTGAATTCCAGGTCGCGATCGCTATCAGCATCTGTAGGAACCTCGAACTCAAAGTGCCCATCTGCCAGATCGGCCCCATCAAGGCCCCCCAGGATGGCCATGAGAACGAATGCGCCACCTAATACGAAAGAAATCCAATATAACATCCCTATTTGGGTTGAAATTCCTACCTAATCACTCCAATCTTAGTAGCGACTTTTACGGAAGCCTGGAATTGAAATGAGTGTTAACGCAAGATAAAGAAATAAAACTTCAGAGAAGGGGGTGCGAGCGTCACCCGCACCCCCTTCTCTGAAGTTTTATTTAGACAGCAAGTTTCTTACAGCGCTTTGCGCTTGGATCAGCCACAGTTGTTTTTGCGGGAGCAGTGCTCCGCGCGGCTCTCACAAAAACAACCAGATTTTAAATGCTTGAAAAGCGCTGTAACTCAGTCATGGTTGCCTCGGCCTCGAAAACGCCCCTAACCCAAACTGAGGTTAACGAAGCTCCTGGGATTGAAGCTGCTGCTGTAATTGTTGAGCTCTCCCAAAAGTGGGTGTAATGGCTAACGCTTGTTGAACTTCTGCCAGGGCTTCATCCATTTTACCCTGTCGGCTAAAAATGATTGCCAGGTTGTAGTGAGCAAGTGTGTAGTTGCTGGCGGGTGCCTCTACACGTTCAGGAAGCTCTAAAACTTGATGAAATACATTAACGGCATCATCCAGTTGATTGATTTGAATGTAGGCCAGCCCTAAGTTGATGTAAGCATCATCAAATGTTGGATCAACACGAGTGGCATTCTGATAAGACTGAATAGCCTGCTCAAACTGGCCATCTCTATGGAATAAAACCCCTTCTTCAAAATAAGATTCTGCCGATTCAAACTCAACCTGCGCCAGGTTCCACGGAACTTGAGAATTAGATTTATTCACCCATAACGTCGTTTGTAGTTGAATATCGGGTTGCGGGGTCGTTGGTTGTGCAACCCCTAACAAACAACCAACACTATAAACACCACTACATACCGCATTTGCTAAGAACATTTCACATCATCCCAAACGATAATTTATTAACTCAGTATTCTGAATGAATATAGCGTTCCTATTTGAGTTGTGAAATAGTTTGCGAGTAATAGAATGAGCAAAGCCCACTCTATTACTCACAAACTACAGCGCCTTGCGCTTGAGTCAGACACAGTTGTTTTTGTGAGAGCCGCGCGGAGCGCGGCTCTCACAAAAACAACCAGGTTTTAAGCGCTTGAAAAACGCTGTATGAAGGATTCCCACAGCTTTGAAGGCGTATGCAAAATTAAGGGTTTCAGCAAAAACATTTGAGATTTCTAGCGGACCAAATACAGTTGTAGACGGGGCAGAACTGCCAGGGTTCCCATAAAACTCTGCCAGCTCAAGAATCGAGTGCCTGAATTACGCGGCGCTACAGCAAAATCCTGTTCAGTTAAGGCTGTTATAATGCTCACTTGACAAGGCAATTTCAGATCAGTGATTGCTTGAAAAGTGATTTTAGGGTGCGCCGAGCTAAATCAACCGTCCTTAACCCTTCTCCAATACTCTCTTAAATTAGCAACGGTTAACCTCCGTCTATAGGGCAGAGCTAGGTCTATGCGCGTTTTGTTACTGTATCCTCTATTTCCTAAGTCCTTCTGGTCATTTGATAAAACCCTGGAACTAATCGGGCGGAAAGTATCTTTACCACCGTTGAGTTTGACGACCGTTGCCGCGATTCTGCCCCAATCCTGGGAATTTCGTCTGGTAGATCGCAATGTGAAGTATGAAACCGGAGCTGACTGGTCCTGGGCCGATCTGGTGATTATTTCCGGCATGATCGTGCAGAAAGAGGACATGGTGTTTCTGATTGAGTTGGCCAAGCGGAAGCGGAAACCCGTTGCCGTGGGTGGGCCTTACGTCACGTCCGTCCCCGAGGTGGCCCAGGAAGCAGGTGCCGACTTTCTAGTGTTGGATGAAGGAGAAATTACTTTGCCGCTCTTTGTCGAAGCCTTGGAGCGCGGCGAAACATCTGGCATTTTCCGATCCAATGGGGAAAAGCCCGACGTGACGACAACCCCTATCCCTCGCTTTGACCTGCTGGATCTGAATGCCTACAGTGACATGTCGGTTCAGTTTTCGCGCGGGTGCCCCTACCAGTGCGAATTCTGCGACATCATTGTGCTGTATGGCCGCAAGCCCCGCACGAAAACTCCAGCTCAATTGCTGGCAGAATTGCAAGCCTTGTATGACCTGGGTTGGCGGCGATCGGTCTTTGTGGTCGATGACAACTTCATCGGCAACAAGCGGAACGTCAAGCTATTGCTGCAAGAATTAATTCCCTGGATGGAGGAACGGGATTACCCCTTCACCTTTGTTACCGAGGCATCCGTTGATCTGGCACAAGATCAGGAATTACTGGATTTGATGGTGACAGCTAATTTCAATGCCGTTTTCCTGGGCATTGAAACTCCTGATACCGACAGTTTATCCCTGACGCAAAAGTTTCAAAATACCCGTAATCCATTAGTGGAAGCAGTTCAAACTATTAATCAGGCAGGTCTGCGGGTGATGGCCGGGTTCATCATTGGCTTTGACGGGGAAAAATCGGGAGCGGGCGATCGCATCATCGATTTTGTTGAAACCACTGCCATTCCCCAGGCTTTTTTCAGCATGCTGCAAGCGCTACCTAACACAGCTCTGTCGGAACGACTGCAAAAAGAAGGGCGATTGTTGAGTGACAAAGAAGAAGCCAACATTCACCAAACAACCTTGATCAACTTCGTTCCCACGCGACCTGTTGAAGAAATTGCTGAGGAATATGCCCGTTGCTTTTGGGAACTCTATGATCCCCATCGCTATCTGGCACGGGTCTACCGTCACTTTATCAACATGAAGGTGGAATCGCGTAAGAAAAAGGTGCCCCTGCCAGAGTTTGCAGATTTGCGGGCGATCGCCCTCATCTGCTGGCGACAGGGGCTCAAGCGCAACACTCGCTGGCAGTTCTGGCAGCAGCTATTCTCTATCCTGCGCCAAAACCCCAGTGCGTTTGAATACTACCTGACCAACTGTGCCCACCTGGAGCATTTTCTCGATTATCGACAAATTGTACTTCGGGAGATTGAGGCTCAATTGGCGAATTACGAGCCGATTGAACCAGAGGTAGAGGCTGTGGAAGTACCTGCCAGTCGTTAACGAATAAAAAAAGACGACCTGCTGCACATTGTGCAGCAGGTCGTCTTTTGGGATTTGTCATGATTATGATTGGGGCTTCTCGCTGAAGATCAAATAGGCTGCCCCAGCCAGCAACATTGCCGCAAAGAAATAATTGCGTGTGACTGGAACTTTCATGTAGCTGACGCTAAACCCGGCAAAGACAATCATCGTAATCACTTCTTGCATTACTTTGAGTTGCGGCAAGCTGAAGTATTGGTTACCCAATCGATTGGCAGGCACCTGGAAACAGTATTCGAAAAAGGCGATCGCCCAACTGCTGGCGATCGCAATCCACAGCGGCGCGCTCCTGAGATCCTTCAAATGCCCATACCAGGCAAATGTCATGAATACATTAGAGATAAACAGGAGGATAACGGGACGCAACATAGAATGCCTTTGGACGTTAGGTTAAGGGAATTGCAAGCCTAGATATAGCAGACCTGGCTTGGGTGTCAACTGAAGGTGAAAAACCAGATAAGGCTTTCAGGATGGAATGGCTATAACCACCTGTAGGAAGGGGTTTTGCCCCTATCCCAACCTCACAACTAAAAGGCTCATTCAAACCCGCTCTTACTATCGGCGGTGAATGGGGGCGATCGCCATCGATGGTAAGGACGGGTGCCAAAAATAAGTGATGTGCCTGGTTTACAGCAATGTTAGACAGGCCTGTGTATTAAGGAGATTTCTGAGAAACAATATCCCCATTATTTGGAAAAAAGGCGCGGCGAAGCCGCGCCTTTTTTCCAAATAATGGGGATATTGTTTCTCAGAAATCTCCTAAGGCTGTTATTGTTGATGCGATCGCTCTCACGGCAACTCTACACCAACCAACCACAGGAGTGACACGTCTCCACCTTTCCCGTGAGATACTGATCTCAGGTGACTGAGCACGTTTCATGGTAAATCGGTTCAAAATTGGGACGCGGATTGGTGCAGGATTTGCACTGGGGATAGCAATTTTAACCACGTTGGGTGTCGTTTCTTATAGAACTACCACCAATCTGATCCGTAACTCGCAACAGGAGAAGGACTCCTATCAGGTTTTAGGCTATCTCAATGAACTGGAAGCCGAACTGGCAAACGCTGAAACAGGACAACGGGGTTATCTCATTACTGGGGAACCCCGATATCTGGAACCCTACAATAATGCCTTAAAAGCGATCGACAACAAATACGAGGCATTGCGCCAGCTAACCACAAATGATCCTGACGTTCAAAGCCGCCTGATAACGCTAAAGCCCGTCATTGAGGCAAGGTTGGCCAGAATGCGAGAGGGCATTCGGTTACGAGAGATGGCTGGGTTTGAGGCGGCGCAAGAATTTGTTTTAACCGATCAGGGGCGGCAACTCATGCAAGAGATCCGCACCCTCATTGTAGAACTGAGACAACAAGAGCAGAATTTGCTCCAAGAGCGAACAACTCAAGCACAACTGGCTGCCCAACAGACCGTTAACACGATTGCTTACGGCGTTCCAGCATCTATTGTTGTGTTGTCGCTGGTGGGTTGGGGTTTGTCTCGCAACATCTCCAGGCCCCTACGGAAACTTTCAGATACAGCCGAACAAATTGCTGATGGTAATTTGGCGATCGCCCTCCCACGCAGCGCTGCCCAAGATGAGACAGGCGTTTTAACCCGCACCTTCAATCAGATGGTTGTGAATCTGCGAGAAACAATTCAGTCAAACGAAAATCAGCGCTGGCTAAAATCTAACCTGGCCGATTTGTCCCAGCGGTTGCAGGGGCAGCGTAACCTGGAAGCCTTAGCTGAAATTGTTTTGACCTATGTCGCACCCCTCGTCAGTGCTCAACAGGGTGTATTTTACCTATTTGATTCGGCCGGTGAGGCACCTCGCTTAAAACTGTTAAGCAGCTATGCTTACCAGGAACGCAAGCATCTGGCAAATGAGTTTCGTCTGGGGGAAGGGCTGGTCGGCCAATGTGCCCTGGAGAAGCAGCGAATTTTGCTGACAGAGGTACCAGGAGATTACGTTCGCATTCGTTCTGGCTTAGGAGAAGCCCCGCCGCTTAACATTGTGGTGCTTCCCATTCTGTTCGAGAAACAGATTAAGGGTGTCATAGAACTGTCCTCTTTCCAGCGGTTTGAGGAACTTCAACTCACGTTTTTGGAGGAAACCAGTAATGTGACAGGCGTGATGATCAATGCGATCGCCGCCTATCTCCAAACCCAAAAATTGTATGAGCAATCGCAGGTTTTGACCGATGAACTGCGGCACCAGCAGGAAGAACTGCTGCAAAGCAATCAACTGTTAGAAGAACGGACTCAATCTTTACAAGAATCGGAATTAGTTCTGCAACAACAACAGGAGGAGTTGCAGCAATCCAACGAAGAGCTGCAACAGCTGAATGAGGAACTGGAAGAAAAAGCTGAATTACTCGAAACTCAGAAGCAACAGGTTGAACGGAAGAACCATGAAATCGAACAGGCCCGCCAGGAACTGGAGGAACAGGCCCGTCAACTGTCGCAGTCATCCCGATACAAGTCAGAATTTCTGGCTAATATGTCCCATGAATTGCGAACGCCCCTCAACAGCCTGCTCATTCTGGCAAAGCTACTGAGTGACAATAGTGATGGCAATTTAACAGATAAACAGGTTGATTATAGTCGCACGATTTATTCTGCTGGAACTGACCTGTTATCGTTGATCAATGACATTCTCGATATGGCAAAAATTGAGTCGGGAATGATGCAAGTCTCGGTTGAATCTCTCGCGCTCACAGCCATTCAGGCCGAGTTAGAAAGAACATTCCAACCGATGGCGTCCAGCCGAGGGCTACAGTTTGAGGTCAGGCTGGATGCACCGTTGCCAACAACCATCTCCACGGATCCAAGACGGTTGCAGCAAATTCTGAAAAACCTTCTTTCTAATGCGATTAAATTCACCGAGCAGGGCAGTGTTACGGTGCGAATCTACCAGGCTATGGTGGGCCGAGTAGGCTTCGCAGTCAGTGATACGGGAATTGGCATTCCCCTCGAAAAGCAGCAAACCATTTTTGGTGCTTTTCAGCAGGCCGATGGTACGACCAGCCGCAAATACGGTGGCACTGGTTTGGGATTGTCTATCAGCCTGCAACTGGCTCAATTGCTGGGTGGTTCCCTTGAGTTGGGAAGTCAGCCCGGTCAGGGGAGCACGTTTACACTTTACCTGCCGGAGCAATATACTGCACCGTCGGCTGATGCTGAAGTCCTTCATGTGAAAGCACCGATCGCCGATCGCCCAGCAATTTCTGCCGAAACGAGACAATTCTCTCCAGTAGCACCTGCTCCGCCGCTATCACTTCCAACTCTTCCCCCTGGGCTTGAGGACGATCGAGCCAAGCTACAACCCAGTTCTTTCCAGCGGCAAGAGCCAACAGACCGGGTCTTACTGGTGATTGAGGATGATCCCAACTTTGCACGGATCTTGCTGGATATGGCGCGGCGGCAGGGATTCAAAGTGTTAATTGCCCTACATGGACAGTCGGGGTTGGAACTGGCGAGAAAATTTGTTCCCAATGCTATCACTCTTGATCTGCATCTACCGGATGTCGAAGGCTTGACCGTATTGGAGCAGTTGAAGCAAGACCCAGCCACACGTCACATTCCTGTGCATATTCTCACGGTGGATGACCAGCAGCAGCAGGAATTTCAGATGGGGGCGATCGCCCATATCCAGAAGCCGGTTTCACCCGAAATCTTGACCCAAACCCTGATCGGTATTAAGCAGTTTGTCGAACGTCGAGTACGGCATCTGTTGGTCATTGAAGATGACCCGATACAGGCCCAGAGCATTATTGAACTGATTGGTGGGGGCGATGTTACCAGTACGGCTGCTCACACAGGCGCTGCTGCGCTGGAACTGCTACGCTCTCAGCCCTGTGACTGTATCGTGCTCGATTTGGGTCTACCGGATATGAATGGTTTTGATCTCATTGAACGGATCAAACAAGAACCCGCACTGGCCCGGTTACCCATTATTGTTTACACCGGAAAAGATTTAACCGAAGCTGAAGAAACCCAACTGCGTCGTCTGGCTGAAACCATCATTATTAAAGATGTGCGATCGCCAGAGCGATTACTGGATGAAACAGCATTGTTCCTCCATCGAGTGCAATCACATCTTCAACCTGGCCAACAGCAAATATTAGAGCGCTTGCAGCACAATGACCCCGCTCTAACAGGCAAAAAAGTTCTCATCGTAGATGATGATGTACGGAATATCTTTGCACTGACTAGCTTGCTGGAACAGTACGAAATGGATGTGCTGTTTGCAGAGAATGGCAGAGCCGGTATCGAAATGCTACAGGCGAATCCCGATGTGGGCATTGTTTTGATGGATGTGATGATGCCAGAACTGGATGGATACGAAACCACGCGCTTGATCCGGCAACAAGAACGCTTCCGAACGCTTCCCATCATTGCTCTGACCGCTAAAGCGATGCAGGGCGATCGCGAAAAGTGCATTGAAGCGGGAGCTTCAGACTACATCACAAAACCCGTCGATACAGAACAGCTCCTAACGCTGCTGCGCCTATGGCTGTATCAGTAATCCATGCGAGCTTTTCTGGCGCAAAATCCACTTTTTGAGATATATCTTAACTCTGTGATTGGGAGACAATAGAACATGACTCTCACTAGCCTTTGGCTAAAAACTGTTCATCTCGATTGTCTCTTTTCACTGATTTTATGGTTCCGGCGGGGGGATTAAAACCAGAAGATGTTGAAGTTCACTTACTGGTAGAGGGCTTATATCGTCGATATGGTTATGATTTTCGCAATTATGCGCAGGCTTCTCTAAAGCGCCGAATTCATAACTTTCTGAAGGTTGAAGGGTTACCTGGCATCTCTGCTCTGCAAGCTCAGATTTTGCACGACCCCGCTTGTGCTGAACGCCTGCTCCTGGGGCTAACGGTTAATACTACGGCAATGTTCCGTGATCCGAGTTTCTACATTGCCTTCCGCCACCAGGTGGTACCATTACTACGCACCTATCCCTTCATTCGCATTTGGCATGCAGGATGCTCTACAGGGCAGGAAGTTTATTCGATGGCAATCCTATTGCAAGAAGAGGAGCTTTATCATCGCTGTCGGATTTATGCCACCGACGCCAATGAGAAAGTTTTGCAAACGGCAAGGAATGGCATCTACCCTCACAAGCAAATGCAGGAATACACCCAGCTATACTTAAAAGCTGGAGGAAAGCGGACCTTCTCAGAATATTACACGGCCAGTTATGGCAATGTGATTTTGCGTCCTTCCCTGCGAGAACGGATTGTTTTTGGTGAGCACAATCTGGTAACAGACGGCTCTTTCAATGAGTTTAATGTCATTATTTGCCGCAATGTGCTGATTTATTTTAATCAACTATTGCAAAATCAGGTGCATGAACTTTTTTATAACAGCTTGTGTAAATTCGGTATCCTGGGCTTAGGTAAGCAAGAAACCATTCGCTTCACAAAATATGAAACTGCCTATGAAGATTTAGTGAAAGCTGAACGGCTTTATAGGAGGCGTAGTTAGTGGCATATGAGCTGGTGGCAATTGGTACATCTTTAGGAGGATTATCGGCCTTAAAAACTTTGCTAGGGTGTTTTTCGAGAGATTTTCCTGCTGCCGTTGCGATTGTTCAGCATCGTCATAAAGAGTCAGACAAAGCATTGAGTTCCTTTCTGCAACAATTTACGGTACTTCCAGTGCATGAGGTGGAAGATAAGGAACGCATTCAGGCAGGGAATATTTATTTTGCCCCGGCAGATTATCATTTATTAGTAGAATTTGGTTACTTTTCCTTATCCATCGACGAGCCCGTCTCCTATGCTCGTCCTTCCATCGATGTACTGTTGGAGTCTGCAGCTGATGCCTATGCCGAGCGAGCTATTGGAGTGATTTTGACAGGAGCCAATCAGGATGGAGTACGGGGGTTATCGGCCCTCAAGGCACGAGGTGGTAAGACGATTGTGCAAGATCCAAATACCGCAGAAAGTCCAGTTTTACCCAGTGCGGCGATCGCTGCGGTAGACGTAGACCAGGTTCTACCACTCACGCAAATTGCTCCTTACTTAATTCACCTTTGCGAATCGGCACGAGGCTAACCATGCAGACCGATCCAGTCAACATCCTGCTTGTCGACGACCAACCAGAAAACCTGGTGGCGCTAGAAGCGATTTTGGGTGAACTGGGGGCTAATCTGGTGAAGTCAACATCTGGGGAGGAGGCATTGCGCTGTCTGCTTTATGACGACTTTGCTGTCATTCTGCTAGACGTACAAATGCCACAGATGGATGGGTTCGAGGTGGCAACTCTGATCCGTAGCCGTAAGCGATCGCGAGATACCCCCATTATTTTTCTCACAGCCTTTAGCAGCAGTGAACAATTTATGTTTAAGGGCTATGCTCTGGGTGCGGTCGACTACTTGATCAAACCCATTGCACCCAACGTGCTGCTGTCAAAAGTTGCTATTTTTATTGAACTGTTCAAAAAGACCGAAGCGTTGCGGCAGAAAACAGAGATTCTGCAACAACAGACTGAAGCACTGCAACGGCAGGCCAATCAATTAGAAGCCATCAATGCCGAACTCCAAATGAGCGAAGAACGTTTTCGCTTACTCAGCACCTGCTCCCCTGTGGGGGTGTTTGTGACCGATACTGCTGGCGATTGCATCTATACTAATCCACGCTTTCAAGCTATTTGTCATTCTGCCGAACCCACTCCCTCCCAGAGTTGGTTAGCATCTGTTCACCCGGATGATTTGGCTACGGCCTGCTCAACCTGGACGGCTTATCTACAGGAAGGGCAAGAGTATTCACAGGAGTTTCGGTTTCAAGCGGATGGAGAGACCATGCATTGGGTTTCCGTTCGCTCTGCTCGCATGGTGTCTGAGCAGGGAAAATTTTTGGGTTATGTTGGCACCGTTGAAGACATTACCGAGCGCAAGCAAGCCGAGGCTGCCAATGCCCAGGTAATTCGTGAACAGGCGGCCCGTCAGGAAGCAGAAACAGCTAACCAGATGAAGGATGAGTTTATTGCCATCCTGTCTCATGAACTACGTACTCCGCTCAATGCCATTTTGGGCTGGTCACGTCTATTACAAGCGGGCAACCTGAATCCGCAGAAAACGGATTACGCTATCAATACCATTGAACGCAACGCCACCGCCCAAGCAAAACTGATTGAAGACATCCTGGATGTTTCGCAAATCATCCGTGGCAAACTACAGCTCAATCGTCAGCCTTTAAATCTAATTACCATCGTTCAGGCCGCTCTGGAAACCGTTAGGCCTATAGCAGACGCAAAGGCGATCGCCCTAACAACCCACTTCCATGATTACTCTCGCATAGAGGTGATGGGAGATGCCTTGCGATTGCAACAGGTCATTTGGAATTTGCTGACCAATGCCATCAAATTTACGCCAACTCAGGGGCGGGTGGACGTTGATCTATCTATTGTGACCTCTTCCTCAGAAGCACAACTCCATCAGGAACAGCCCATGGCCCAATCCTATGCGCAGCTTCGAGTCGTCGATACTGGCCTTGGCATCAGTGTCGGCTTTTTGCCCCATATCTTTGATCGATTTCGTCAAGCTGATAGCAGTACCACCCGGTCGGAGGGTGGCTTAGGGTTGGGACTGGCGATCGTTCGCTATTTGGTGGAACAACATCAGGGGTCTGTGTGGGCAGAAAGTCCCGGTTTAAATCGAGGTGCAACTTTTACCGTCGCCCTTCCTCTATTGCAATCCATTTCCCATCCGGCATCCCATTCTGTGCAGGAAAATTCTTCCTCACAGAATGAAACCCACACTCTGACGGGTATGCCTATTCTGATAGCTGATGATGATGCCGATAACCGCGATTTTTTAGCATTCCTTCTGGAATCCCAGGGAGCCGTGGTTACGACTGCAACCTCTGCGGTGGAAGTTTTGGAACGGATAGGCTCCATTCATCCAGCGATCTTCTTATGCGACATCAGTATGCCCGATATGGATGGCTACGCTTTGATTGAGAAGATTAGAACGCAATTACCGGACCCTGAGGCGCACATTCCGGCGATCGCCATTACAGCTCATGCTCGCGTTTCGGATCAAGCCCACGCCCTGGCGGCCGGGTTCCAGTGTCATCTGCCCAAACCCATCGAACCCGAAGTTTTGATCCGAACCATTCTTCAGTTAACAACCAATTAATTCTGTAAATTAGGCTTCCTGCGTGAATCGTTGCGCCGGTTTATACAGAAAGAGGTGTGGGATGCTTTGCATCCCACACCTCTTTTATGGTTAATCTGGCTCAGACCTGTTACATCAACCGAGCTACTTTCCGACCCGAACACCGGATCGACGCACGATCGCATCAGCCGTTACTGCCAGTAGTAGCACACCGCCCTGGACCATGCTCTTCACACTCTGATCCTGGTTGAGCAGGTCAAGACCATTATCGAGACTGCCGATAACCAGCGCACCCAGCACTACCGCCCACACCGAGCCACGCCCGCCGAAGAGACTGACCCCGCCAATCACGGCAGCGGCGATCGCATTTAACAACAGCGTTGAACTGACCTGCGTTGCCACAGCAGTGCTACGGGACGTTAGCATAATCCCGGCCAGAGCGGCCAGGGTAGAGGCCAGCACGAAAACCGTGAGTTTCATCCGTACCACATTGATGCCTGCACGCCGCGCTGCTTCTGCATTACCGCCCACAGCATAGAGATGGCGACCAAAGGTGGTCTTCTTCAGGATTAGCCAGAAGACAACGATGATGCCCAGAGAAATTAACACCGCCTGGGGTACGCCCTGATAGGAATTAAACAGAGCTACGAGAATCAGGGTAATGGCCAGCGCCCCTCCAATTTGCAGAGCCAGTTGAGGCGTGGGCCGCACCGCTAAACCTGCAGACTTTCGCCGCTGCCGCTCGTACCATAGGCCTGCCCCATACAGTGCCACCAGAATCAGCGGAATCACCCAGCCCAGCGCGTCATTCAGGTAAGTGGGAGCCAGAGAACGAATGACCGGGTCGCGCACGATGAGCGTTGTCTGATCGCCCATCACGAGCAGCAAAAATCCGGCATAGCCGATAGAACCCGCCAGGGTCACAATAAACGATGGCACCCTCAAAACAGCAATAAAAATACCGTTGAGCAAGCCAATCAGTGCCCCTGCCCCCAGAGCCGCCAAAATTGCCACCCACGGGTTTGCATTTTGATAGACCGATAACACTGCCATAATGGCCGCGCAGGCTTGAGCTGCTGCGGCTAAACTCAGGTCAATTTCCCCTAACAGCAAAACCAATACCGCTGCCACACTCAAAATGCTGATAACAACAATTTGTTGCGTCAGGTTTGACAGGTTACGGGCCTGTAGAAAGACACCGCTTGTCGTCACTTGGAAATAAATGGTGATGAGTGCCAGGGTCAGCAATACGGGAATAAAACCCATATCGCCGCGCATCAGCGATCGCAGGCTAAAAGTGCGTCGTCCGCTGGGCTCTTCAGGTGGTTTATGGGAAGCGACGGCTCCTTGGGCCTGGGTCGTTTCCTGATCTACACTTTTCATTGCTTCACTTCCCTTATGCAATATCACTAGCGGACACCACCGTAGCCCCTGTAATGGCTCCGATCACCTCTTCTCGGCTGGCAGTGTGTGTGTTAAAGGTGGCAATCTTCTGGCCCAACCGCATAACCTGGATGCGATCCGTCACTTCAAAAACGTCATGGAGGTTGTGGGAGATGACCACTACGGCCAAGCCCTGTTCCTTCAGTCGATGAATCAGGTTCAACACTTGGCGTGTTTGAGCCACGCCAAGCGCGGCTGTCGGTTCATCCAGCAGCACCACCTTGGGATTCCGGAGAATCGTTTTGGCTACAGCAATACATTGCCGCTGCCCACCGGAAAGGGTAGCAACCGCCGATCGCACAGAGGGAATCTTTACATCCAGAGTCTTTAGGACCTCCAGAGTTTGGCGCTCCATCTCGGTTTCATCGAGCACCTTCAGTACACCGGGAATCAGGGACTTGTAGGCCTCACGCCCCAGCCACAAATTTCCTACCACATCCAGGTTGTCACACAAAGCCAAGTCTTGATAGACCGTTTCAATGCCCAACTGGGTTGAATCTTGAGGACTTTGAATGGTGACGGGTTGGCCGTCAATTAAAATTTGGCCTTGATCCGGAACATACGCCCCTGACATGGTTTTAATCAGAGTGGATTTACCTGCCCCGTTATCGCCCACCAGGCCTACCACTTCACCAGCGTAAACGTCGAAGTCCACATTCTTCAGAGCGTGGACACCACCGAAAAATTTATTAATGCCACGAAGTTCCAGGCGGGGAACAGAACCCTGAGGCGATCGCCCTTCTATCGTGACCGATTGAGCACTATCTGTCATAAGAATGAATAGGTTTATTAAGGAAGGAACGGAGAGGCACCCACCAGAGTGCCTCTCCAGAATGTTCAATCTGGTTTTATGGGCAGATGCCGCCAGCCCCAGCAGGGAGCCCATTACAGACCTGCTCCAGGGTCAAGAAGCCGTCTTTGATAACGGTGTCTTGCACATTGGTTGCGTCTACCACAATTGGGGTTGCCAGAACGGATGGAATCTTGGCTCCCCCGGTGACTTCTGTTTCGCCATTGACGATGTCGCCCGGGTCTTGCCCCTGGCTTAGAGCCGCTACGAGGCGGGCTGTTGCACGAGCTTCCTCAACAATGGGTTTATAAATCGTCATCGCCTGATCGCCCGTGAGGATGTTTTGAATCCCCGTCACAGTGGCATCTTGCCCAGTCACCAGTACTTTGCCATTCAATCCCTGGCCTCGCAGTGCGGCGATGACTGTATTTGCCATACCATCGTTGGCGGCGTAGGCAATCTGCACATTGTTGCTTTCCTTCGTCAACACACCTTCCATCAAGGTTTGAGCCTTGTTATTGTCCCAGTTGGGGGTGTACTGGTCATACACTAACTTCAGGTCGCCACTGTCTACCAGGGGTTGAATCTGGCTCAGTGCTCCCTCACGGAACAGCAACGCGTTGTTGTCTGTCTGTGAGCCGTTGATCATGGCAATGTTAGCCCCTTTTTGCAGGTCAAACTTGCCCGCTTTATACTGCTCAGCGATGTATTGCCCCTGTAGTTCACCAACCCGCCGGTTGTCAAAAGACACGTAGTAAGCCACATCTGGGTCTTGAATGACGCGGTCATAAGCAATCACAGGAACACCACTGGATTTCGCTGACTGCACGATGACAGAAGCTTGCTCACTATCATTAGGGTCAACGACCAGAATGCACGCGCCTTTTGTCAGCGCAGCTTCTGCCTGGTTCTGCTGGGTGTCAGCATTGTTGTTCGCGTTCGCGTATTGAATAGTAACGCCGGGTAGTGCTGCTTTAATTTCCTGCTCTAGCAAGGGACGGTCGTACGCTTCATAGCGGGCCGATGAGTCTGACTCAGGCAACAAAACACCAACATTCGTACACCCTTTAGCAGCAGAGAATTGCTCAGCTACGGCATTCGTATCCGCACCACTGTTACGGGAGCCGCCACTGCAGGACGCCAGCAGCATCAAGCCTAGTAAAGGAAGCGATCGTAAAACACTCTGACCTAACGTGAACATCGGTGTATTCCTCTTAAAGTAAACAGTGTGGCGTATTTAGAAAACCAGAATGAGCTGTTTAGCAGCTCAGCGACAATGAAGCACAGTAAGCAAAAAATCACGCAATCGAGAGGCGGATGTTCAGGATATTGCTCTCATTTCATCGTCAAAAAACAAGCAAATCTCACGTTCTATTCCTAATGGAATAGGAACCTTAAGTTCATTTAGCAATCCCACTGAGGCGCATGAACCAAGGGCGTATTTCTAGTATCTCAAAAGCTTCTCACACGAGGCATACCTCTCTAGCTACCAGAGAGGAGTAGAGGAGCTTTGAAAGTGCATCAACCTTAAGCCTAAAAGCTACTAAAAATGCCAGAAAGTCATATCAAGCCTTAGACCTTGACTCGAATCTCTAACAACTTCAGGCATTAGGACAGGCGGTCTGCGAATTTGCCAATCCGTTTGCCATCTACCGTTAGTCTGATTTCTGAACGAAAACTAAGTTTTTGATGCTGAGTTAACTAGAGTGAGATGAACAGAATAATGCCTGTTTATCCATACAAACTAATTTTCTTGGAACCCATTCAAAAGACGAATCACGACATAATTTTAATTATGCAAATTTCTGAGAGAAACCTGATTTTCGAGATACAAATTTTAATGTGGTCGACAATTTAATCCTGATAGATCACCCTTTTGGGGGAATCATTAAGATTGCCAAAAGGCTTGTAGCTCAATAATTAAAATAATCTTTATGTTTAGTGGGAATGTGCAGGAAACAGTATTCAGAGTAGTGTTTGCACACCTCATGTATGGGCTTGAACCATAACCGATTAAGCAACAATCATTAATCCTCCAGCTCACCCAAAGGGATTTTCTTATCCTATAGCGCTTTTCAAACGCTTAAAACTTGGTTGTTTTTGTGGGAGCCACGCTCCACGAGGCTCCCACAAAAACAACTGCGGCTGATTCAAGCGCAAAGCGCTATATGCTACGGGCATTGTACGTAAAATTACGGTCTTGCCTGCTCAAAAGACGATGCCAGTAAATTGGATTCTCAACCCAAAATAGGCTGAGGTGGTTGTATCAACCTTTGTCCTGGTAACTCAATCAATTGCATGACCGCTCTAAGTTGTTACAGCGCTTTTTAAGCGCTTAAAACCTGGTTGTTTTTGTGAGAGCCGCGCGGAGCGCGGCTCTCACAAAAACAACTGTGGCTGATTCAAGCGCAAAGCGCTGTATAGAAAATAAGATTAAATTGTGGATTTCTCTTTCACCTTATTAATCTTTGAATAGAAGAGGTAGGGCGATCGCCTTATTTCAGTGATCAGTCACTTTCTCCTGATAGGCCCTTCCTCATATTGTGGAACCCATTTCTGCTTCATATAGACAAGAAATGGAACTGTTTTCCACCTCAAACTTCTTGTCAGCTGAATAAAGGCTTTTCTCTTGGAGTGGTTGAGGGAAAGCACTATTAGAAATTTTCTATGTTACCCACTTCAATTATTTTTTTGTATAAATCATTCCGTGATTTTACAACCACTACACCTGAACAGAATGCTGCGGTGTTAATTCCACAAGCGATCTCTCCATTTTCACCTGTTCTATTAATAATCATTTCACCTTGAAAAAGGCTTATATGTTTCTGATTATTTATATAAGAGTATATCTACCATTCTCGTAATTTGATGGCGAGAGTATTTTTGGGTGCTACAGACTGATGATACTGAAATCTCAAATTTATTTGGATAGCGAGATTTGAGATGTCTTGCACGATTTAACTACCATCGGGCACAGCAGAAAATTGGCGATCGACCAAGCAGTTTTATTCATTATTTAGATCAGTAATGAATTTTGAATCAGGGAACTTTGGAAATTATTGCTCGTCCACTTGCCCAGATCTGAGACAACTGAACGTATACAACAGTCCGCATTAATCCTTAGCGGTTTATCAGGATTAAGCAGACTGGTGATACCCATCGCTATTTGACAGTAATCAAATTTGTCGCCTGGCGACTAGCAACAATAAAGCCCCACACCGCCCCTATTTGATGAGACGGGGGTGAGTGATTGACATAACCAGGATGGAAAACACTATGGATGATTTTTTGCTTCTTCCTGAAGACGACGTGTCAGTAGCACAAGAGTTACTGCCAGGATTGCATGTCACAACAGATCAGACAGATTATGCACCTGGAGAAACCGTCGTCATCAAAGCAAGCGGTTATAGTCCAGGCTCAACGATTACATTCAACATTGCAGATGACCCTGTTGCTCCAGGGGATGATAACGAGACAGATATTTATTCACCCTTTACGGCAACTGACGGTGGTATTGGAGACCTTGACGGCATTGCCAATGGTCAGATTGTGACAACCTGGATTGTACCCGCAGATAATAATGGCACTGGAAGCGGTACGCCTGATGCATTGAATGCAACATTAAATTTAAACGCAACAGGAAATGGTGCTGATGGATTATGGGGTACGGAAGATGATCAAATAGCGACCACGACATTTACCGATGGTAATCCATCGCTTACCCTAAATCAGTGGGAAACCAAAACGGATCAATGGGCCGGGGGACAAGCGAACGCAAACCAGGCTACCTATCTGGAAGGGGATGTTGTGCCATTTTCCCTGGAGGCTAGTAATCTAACGGTTGGCACAACTTATGGGGTGCGCATCAACCTGGATACCTATCAATCCAACACAGACGCTGGTGGTTTTCTGTACCTGGATACGTATAGCAAGAGCATTGCACCCATTCCCGATAATTTCTCCCACGCCGCAAGTTTAGCTTCCCCTACGCCTGATAGTAATTTCACGTTTACTGACCCCTCCTACACAAATCCTGGGCTACAGTTTTACGTGGCCAATGCAAATGTTTTGTCTGTTACTTACAGATTGAGCCCGGACGGCCTGAGACGTTATGCCGATGTTACCTTTCAGGCGATCGCCCCAAATGAAAACGATGGCGAGGCCACGGCTGAGATTTATTGGGGACAGAGGCTAGCATTACCCAATGAAGTCGTGACTACCGCTAATACAGGCGGCAGCTCTGGGGCATCAGGGTTTACGGGTGGTAGCTTGCAGACCAAGATCGAGGGAACTGGTACAACTGGAATCAACTGGATTACGCCCAGCAATGCCGTACAGATAATGCCGGGTGTGGTGCAGCAAGGTAGCATCTCTGGCTATAAGTGGAACGATTTGGATGGACAGGGCGATCGCGACGCAGGTGAGCCAGGTTTGGCAGGATGGACCATTAGCCTGTACAAGGACAATGGCAATCATGTCTTTGATTCGAGTGACGCCCTGATCACGACTCAGGTGACGTCAAACGGAAGCACCGATGCAAACGGTGATGGTGTCATTAACAATGGAGACTTGGGTTTCTACAAGTTTACTCCCGTGCTTCGTGGCACTTATTTTGTCACAGAAACTCAGAAATCGGGATGGACGCAAACCTATCCTTCTAATGATTTCTGGGGACCTTTGACAATCAATGAAAACACGCCAAAACACACCAACATTAACTTCGGGAACTACCTTAACAATCCCAACTTTACTATTGCTAAGGATGTCACGTCTGTTACGGGTGGTGTCGGTTTGAGCGCCAACAGTGCAGGGGATATTATCCATTACACCATTGTGCTCACAAATACAGGTAACCAGGCTCTGACAGGCGTTACCTTAACCGATCCCTTTGCTGCCCCTCTCAGTACCGTTACCGAATCCATCAGTAACAATAATCGTTTGGATGTAGGTGAAACCTGGACGTATACAGCTGCCCATACAGTCACCCAAGCAGAAATTGATGCAGGTCAAATACTTGTCAATGTTGCCACAGCCGATACTGACCAAACCACACCGAAGTCAGACGATGCCACAACTCCAGTCATACAAAACCCATCCCTGAATATTATCAAGAATGCGACAGTGCCAGGGGGTACGGCTGATGCAGCGGGTGAATTAATTAGTTACACCATCCGTGTTGCGAATACAGGCAATCAAACTCTTACAGGGGTTACGGTTACAGATTCCTTTGTTAGCAATCTGAATCGAGGTCAAGACTCTACTGGTGATAACGACAACCAGCTGGAAGTGGATGAAGTCTGGTCTTATACAGCCAGCCACATCGTTACTCAGGCGGAAATTGATGCCGGTGGCAATATCGTTAATACAGCTACGGCAGATAGCAATCAAACTGGACCGGATACAGATAATGCTTCTATTCCTGTTCAGCAGAAGCCATCTCTCAACATTACTAAGAATGCGACGGTGCCAGGTGGTACGGCTAATGTCGCAGGTGAGGTTATCACGTACACGATTAGCCTGCAAAACACAGGCAATCAAACGTTAACAGGGGTTACGGTTACAGATCCTTCTGTTAACAATTTAAGCCGGGGTCAGGATTCCACAGGTGACAATGACAATCTGTTAGAAGTTGGCGAAACTTGGTCTTACACCGCCACTCATACAGTAACTCAAGCCGAAATAGATGCTGGCAATGACATCGTTAATATAGTGACGGCCGATAGTAATCAAACCGGACCAGATACGGATAATGCGATCGTCGATGTAGTGCAAACCCCGGCTATTGACGTCGAGAAACTCGTTTCCGTAGATGGTGGAGCGACCTTTGTTGATGCAGATACGGCACCTGGCCCCAACCTCAATCGGGGAACGAATCCTGTTTTCAAGTTCATTGTAACCAATACGGGCAATGTTACTCTCTCGAACATCACGCTGTCGGATAGCGATTTTGATTTGAATGGTGCATCGGCTGGTAGTGCCATAACCATTAACTCACTAGCGGCTAATAACAATGCTCCGGGTGGAGCTGACGAGTTTACGTTTACCTTTACTGGTGCTACCTGGCAAGGTGGCCAACATACAAACACCGCTACTGTATCGGCAACCTTCAAGGGCCAAACTCTGACCGATACAGATAATGCCAATTACTTTGGTCGAATTCCACCGCCAGGAGTACGGACACCAGGTTTCTGGAGGGCACCCAACTGGCTCAGCATTTGGGATGGGAATCAGAATAACAACCCGAAGCAAGTTGGTGCAGATCCGGCATTTCCAATTAGTGACATTCTTCTACCAGCCAATGGTTACTACCCTGGTAAGAATGGCACGGGAGCAGTTGTCGATCCAGTCACAGGAGCAACTATTAGCCCCGATTCCTCCAATGCGGCCTATGGCATTCTCGTAGGTGACTGGAATAGAAATGGACAAACGGATAACGGTGAAAGAACGATCTTCTACACCCTAACTGAAGCCCGTACCATTCTTGACGCTTCCCAGCACGTGCCGCAAGACAAGCGATATACCCTCGATCGCTCCTTAGTTGCATCCTGGCTGAATTTCCTGGCCTTTAACCCAGCTCCAACCAATGACATCAATAACGGTATTGCCTGGATTCAGGCCCATACCCCCGATGAAAATGGGGACGGCATTGGAGACGGTAAATTGACGTCGGGCACATCCGTTCGAGCCAGCGATCCGGCCTGGTCAGCTTCATCAGGAATCCACAATGGATTACCGACTGGAAGTGTCATCAATATGGTGTTGGATAACTACAATAATGGACTTTTGTCCGCTTAATAGTGCTCCGATTCCTACATTGATGGAGGAAGTTCCTGGTGCTTAGCGCTGGGAATTTCCTTTTATTTGGGGCCTTTTGATCCATTCTGTTCTCGGGCCAACAGTGCTTGTTTGCGCTCTTTACCCCAACGGTAGCCCGTCAGAGATCCATCTCGCCCAATTACACGATGACAGGGGATAGCGATCGCCACCCGGTTACTACCACAAGCACTCGCTACAGCCCGCACCGCCTTAGGATTTCCAATCCGCTCTGCCAGTTCTGAATAAGTGATGGTTTGCCCCGCCGGAATTTTTTGGAGAGCCTGCCATACCTGTTGCTGAAAAGCGGTGCCCTGAATATCCAAAGGTAGGTCTATGGCGCGATCGGGTTGCTCAACCAGAGTAAGAGCCTGAGTTATCCACTCGGCAAAGCCCTCATCCGCCTCTTTGAGGGTGGCCTTGGGGAAAATTTGGTGAAGGTGTTGGGTCAATACTTCAGCGGAATTGTCCAGGGCGATCGCACAGACCCCCCGCTCCGTCAGTGCCACCAGCACCAACCCTAACCACGATGGTCGAATGGCATAGTAAATGGTCATCCCTGCTGCTCCTCGCTTGTACTGGGTAGGGGTCATACCCAGGTGTTGGCTAGCCTTTCCATAGAAACTGCTGTTGCTTTCAAACCCCGCTTCATACAGCGCTTCAGTTACAGATTGAGGAGTCTGTAAACCCTCTCGTACCCGTTGAGCACGGTGCCCTTGAGTATATTGCTTGGGGGTTACTCCGACAATCTCTCTAAACAACCGATGGAAGTGATAGGGACTGAGGCTCATTTCCGCAGCCATTTCTTTAAGAGAAAGGGGAGAATCAGAAGTTCTGATGTGGTGACAGAGTTGCGCGATCGCCGCTACCTGCTCTTGCCGGGGCGATGCTCCTTTCGGCTGACAGCGCTTGCAGGGACGAAAGCCTGCCTGTTCTGCTTCACAGGCTTGCTCAAAAAACACCACATTATCTCGCTTTGGCAAGCGCGAGGAACAGGTAGGACGACAGAATACTCCGGTTGTCTTCACACCATAGAAAAATGTTCCTTCGGCCTGGGTATTGCGGTTTACTAGCGCATCCCAACGTTCTGCATCCGTGGAAAAGTTGGCGATCGTCATGGCTTCCATATTTGTCAGCCTTTGAGTGGAATGTTCTCCTTGAGCATACGAGAACACCCCCAACTAATCTAGCGATTTCTTGCGGTGTAATTTTACTCCCATCTTGCACCTTTCTAAAACCAAAGCCCAGACCCCTTATTTTTTCGTCCCGGAACGACGAAGAACTAAGGAGATTTCCAGATAAGAACTTCCCCATTATTTGGAAAAAAGGCGCGGCGAAGCCGCGCCTTTTTTCCAAATAATGGGGATATTGTTTCTCAGAAATCTCCTAAGGGGTCTGGGGTTTGGTGCAAAACCTCAGTCTGTTCCTACCATGCCGCAACCTGAATTCAGGTAAGGTCAGTCTGCAAACATGGAAGTAATAGCTGTTACATCGAAGCCTCTGGCAAGCTGAACTATATCTTGAGGCAAATTACCAATTTCCCTCCATAACTGAGCAGGACTGATGCCAAACCCGTATTGCATGATGAGTACGATCGCTAGAATAGGCAGAATCAGCCCCAAGCTAGCTTTCACGATCCGTACTACTAGCGCACCGAGTAGAAGCGCTACAGCGATCGCCGCAATAATCAGAACTGATTGAGAATCAACAGAGCTAATTAAGGAATCCATAACGTAGAATGACCAATTCAATAAACAGATTTGGCACTACAAAGACTTTGTAAGTAGACCGCAGAATGATGGATTTATTTTAACTAATCATCGTTGCTTCTTGAGCTAGAGCCCATTTTGAAGCTGTATAAATTATTCTCTTGGTTCGAGGTAAATAAGAATATCTTTAGCTATAAATTCTAGTGATTAATTTAACAAGTAGGAGTATTTGCTCTTATTGATTGGCCCTCGTAAGGTAGAACCATGATGAATGTGACGCCGATGCGCGAACAGTGTCTGTATGAAATCACATTCGTAGAGATATTCAATCCATTCATTACTCGTATAAGACGGAGAAACATGAATACAAATCAAGAATCCCAAGGCAACTCAAAGATGGAGCAGCAAATAGCTGTTGTTTTGAACCAGCCTGTATCTTCAAAAATTAAACCACCTGAAAAAAAGCCTCTAACTTTTGGGCAAAAGGTTGCTGACAAATTGGCATCTAAAGTAGGCTCCTGGACATTTTTGATTGGTCAATCAACAGTGCTGGCGGGCTGGATTGGTTTAAACTTGATGCCCGGTATTCCTCACTGGGACAAGTCACCCTTTATTCTATTAAATTTAGTTTTTTCGTTTGCGTCTGCTTATACTGCTCCGGTTGTTCTGATGAGCCAAAATCGCCAGTCAGAAGAAGATCGGGAAAATGCAAATCATAATTACCAAATCACTTTACAAGCAGCTCAACAGCTTGAATTACTGCACGATAAATTAGATGCTGAATATTCCAAGAAACTCGATGAGTTGACAGCTCTGATCAAGCAGCAAGTGACTCAAGAACCTAAGATTGTGTTTGTGCCAACCCATACGATGCAAAATTCTGAGCATCTAGGGGATGCGATCGCCCATACATCAATCTTCCATACCCATTCCAACGAAACGGTATTTGTAAATGTCGCCAGTCTTGAATCTCTCGCATCCAGCTCCAGTTTAGATGACGTTCAAGTTCTGCTCAATCGGTAACTGCAAATTTGACTGGTTGTTTGTCATTGGCTATCTACACACTTATAGCAAACAACAATCGCAAAAGTGGATTCAGTAACTATTGGAACTTGAACAATTAGAGAATGAACTGGCATGAATGGGCTTTTCACGGCAATCTCGACTGGCTTTACAGCTTTTATGGCAACCAATCTGGATGACATCTTGATTTTGATGCTGTTCTTTTCCCAGGTAAATGCCCTCCTCCGTAAACGCCATATTATTGCCGGACAGTATCTTGGATTTAGTGCCCTAGTGCTTGCCAGCCTCCCCAGTTTCTTTGGTAGCCTGCTCTTGCCACGCCCTTGTGTTGGGCTATTAGGTCTAGTTCCTATTGCCATCGGATTGAGTCGTTTGGTGAATTCCAGTGACGAAGAGAATTCAAATTCGGAAGAAGCGCAAACTCGGCCGACCTGGTTCAGCAGTCTTATTTCACCTCAAGCGTATAGTGTGGCAGCGGTAACCTTTGCCAATGGTGGTGATAATATTGGAATTTATATGCCGTTATTTGCAAGCTGTACTTGGGAAAGTCTTCTTGTTATCCTGAGTGTGTTTTTCTCGATGGTTGGAGCCTGGTGTTTTGCAGCTTATAAGCTGACCCAGGTTCCGGCGATCGCAGATAATCTGACCCGCTACGGTAACTACCTCGTTCCGTTTGTTCTGATGAGTTTGGGGGCGCTGATTCTGGTAGATAGCCGCACCCTGGAAAACCCTGGCTTAGCTGTTCTAAGCCTAGTTTTGAGTGGCCTGTACGGTTTGAAGCTAGCGAGAAATGTGAGCCACACCCTACAAAGTCAGCCCCAAGCCTTGAAAGTCGTCCCTGAATTGGACAAGTAATTACCCATTAAGGAGAATTCTATGAATTTCCTCAAAATTGCCTTGGTTGCAATTGTTTTTCTGGTTAACCTCGTCATTGCGCCCCCCTCCTGGGCCGGTCAAGACCATACAAAGGGAACAGATTATGTTGAAGTGGCGCAAGCTATCAATCAACTACTGCAGGTGAGCAACGATCCTGAGCAAGCAGGTTATACTTCGGAACAATACCAGCAACGGTTGGCAGCACTGCAGGCTCAAAAAATGCTGATGGAATCTACTTCAACCCGAGCTCAATGCCATAACCAGACCACGGGTAATCTGGCTGTGTACGTTAACAAACCCAAGAAGTTACCGACACAACTGTATTACCTGGCACCTGGGCAAGAAACCGATGATGATTGGGATTGTGATGGCTACTATCTTCCTGCTGGCACTCAAGTTGTACTGACTCCGAACAGCGAACCACAGGTATTAGCTGAACCCCTAGCTGTGAGGTTCTTCGATGGCACGCAGTCCTTTGTAAGAACTAATCCTGCAGGGGCGATCGAATTTAACGTTCTTCCAGCAAATGTATTAACAGCCGGTAAAACAGCCTGGACAGTTCCTACCCTTTCGCAAGCTGATATCAATGCCCAGGTACCTAGCCCACAAATCATTGATTAGGGCGTGTTTTTAAACTGTCTGAAAGATTGTTTTTTAGTGCGCTTTGTCCACGAAAAGCAATCCTTGAAACAGAATTGAGTGTTAGGTTGACTCAAATCTTGCACCTTTCTGAAAACAAACCCTAGAAACCTTATTTTCTCGTTGCTCTGAAACGAGAAAATAAGGTTTCTAGGGTTTGGTGCATGATCTGAGCCTCTCACTACATGGAACCGTTTCACAGTTTCACCCAACGAAATATAAAAGTAACAGGTTCCTTGAATTGGCAGCGCATCATAAGCCTAGGATCGCGTATTTATTAACCTGTAATTCTTGTTGTGAGAGGGGCGGCTTTGCCGCCCCTCTCACAACAAGAATTACAGGTTATTTTGTTCGTGATCCTTAGAGCTTGAAAAGATATGAGAAAACAAAAAGTACCCGTTAGGGTACCTCCAATTTATTGGTTTCTCTGAAAGGATGGTTAGATAGCAAAAAAGCCTTGCTACATCGGGGTAACTTCAGACTCAACTTTTCCCGAAGGAGAGGCAATGGAAAACGTTAGCTCGTTCCCTAGGCTAAGTTCCTACTACAGCTTTTCTAATGCTGCCAACTCTACAATCCTTCATGGAGCAATCGAAAAGCAGACAATTTCATCTGAATATAGTATTAGCATCATTAGTAATAGCCATTTGCTGTGCGAAGCACTGAGCTTACTGTTGAATGCCCATCAACCTGCTTGTTCCTGCAATTACTATACGAGTAGTACGAGCACCATTCCAATAGTTGTTGCTAGTAATAACCATGTAGTCCTACTCGATAGTGGGATTGGGCGAGATCTCACCATTGAGCGAATTCGGCAATGGCGATCGCTTACTCCCTCTCCCTATGTTGTCGTGCTGGAGTTGAAGCACGATACCGAACTAATTCTGGATTGCATCGAAGCGGGTGCTCATGCCTATGCCTTGCAAGGGGCTTCCAGCACAGACATCACACAGGTCATTGAGCAAGTTTACCAAGGAACCTTCCAATGTCCACCGGAGCTTACCGCTAAGCTCTTTGATCGATTGGCTCAACCTAAAAATACATTGCAATCTACCGAAAAAGTTCCGTTGACACGCCGTGAATTGGAAGTTTTACGCTATGTTGCACAGGAGTATAGCGATCGCGAAATCGCAACTCAACTTATCGTTGAAGTCCGGACCGTGAAACATCACGTTCACAATATTTTGCAGAAGCTCAAGGTCAAAAATCGCTGGAATGCTGCTCAACTAGCCATCAAAAATAGTTGGCTAGATTTGACATTATAAATTTTTAAGTGAGTGAGGTACGGAAAAGGGTGTGTGGCTCCGCCATACTCTTTTCCGTACCTCGCTAATACGCTGGAGTGCATCCACTTTTGCACATTGAAAACTCATTTTTGCGGTGCGGTGAGCCACGCCTATCGCACCGTAAAATGAGATGCACCCAAACCGTTGTAGTTAGCAGAGATCGATCTTAGATCGATTTAAAACATTGATCTTTCGAATAGCCAAAAGCTGATCTTAGATCCATTTAATTGAGAGATGAATTGTGAAATGATAATGGAATCAATCAGTTAATCAATCTGTCATCCCTACCGTTAGTTTTCGAGATAGCTGATTGTATTGATTGAGAATGCAGAAATGCTAATTTCTCATCCAGAAGAAGGTTGCATGAGTTCTCTCAGAAATCAGCATGAAGAATCATCTAGAATCCGGATACTAACTGCTAATCTTGATGGCATCGTTGCAGAATTAATTGCTCAAACCATTCAACAGCAACCCGACATTGAGCTTTTAGGTAGCGTGAAAGCCTGGTCCGAAGCTCAGGCCCTGATCCATCAAGCAACAATTTTCATGATTGGTTTCGAGGATGAAACATTTTCATCCGAAACCTGCCTTTGGCTCTTGAATGATTACCCCCACTTAAAAATATTTATTCTACGAGCTAACAGTGACGAAGGAATTGTCTATTGGCGAGCCCTCAACAGTGAACAAATGCAGATTGTTTCTGCTCAAAGATTGATTCAATCGATTCGCCATCTTCATTCTCTGTTCTACTCGGGTCTGTATCAGCATCTAATTTTCGGGGGAACCAACTGATGACGTCATGATTTCACCGTGGATTGAAATTGCTCGTTTGCCTATTCGTCAATACATTCGAATCCAATTTTGTGAAGGAGAACTTTAAGCATGGCAATGCCGCAGACATTATTTGAAGCATCCGCTTCCCCGGGAGCCCACTACAGCAATCCCTACACTAACCCCGAATTTGAAGATGAGTGGGAAAATCCTGAAGCCCATTACTCCAACCCTGAATTTGAAGATGAGTGGGAAAATCCCGAAGTCCAGTACAGCAACCCCTACTCTAATCCCGAGTTTGAAGATGAGTGGGAAAATCCTGAAGTCCAGTACAGCAACCCCTACTCCAACCCCGAGTTTGAAGACGAGTGGGAAAATCCCGAAGTCCAGTACAGCAACCCTTATTCCAATCCTGAATTTGAGGATGAGGGGGAGTATTTCTTCAAGAAGGCATTTCGTACTTTAGGGAAAGGCATCAAAGCTGCCGCCAAGGTGGCAGCGCCCCTTGCCAAAAAGTTGGCTCCTAAACTGGCTGGTACCCTGGTTGGCATGATTCCTGGTCTGGGGGCGATCGCTGGTCCCTTAGCCTCTCAGCTAACTGGCGCATTACTTAAAGAAGGCGAAATGGAAGCCATGCAAATGGAAGCTGAGTTCTTCGGCACCAATGAAGCCGAAGCCGAAGTTGCGAACAACGAAGTTGCCTATGAGGCAGCATTAACAGAATTTCTGGCTGCCCAGGCCGCAGAAGCCAGCAACGAAAGCGAAGCCGAAGCCGCAATGGGCGCGACCCTTCCCCTGACAATCTCCATTATGGGTGGACGGCGAGCCCTGCGACCCGTGATGCCTACGCTAACCCAGGCCACCGGACGCATGACCCGAATCATGCGGCGTCAGGGACCTGTGGGTCAACAACTGCTCCGCACCGTACCGACGATCCAGCGGCAAGCGATCGCCACCCTAAAAGCGGCGGCGCGATCGGGTCAACCCATTAACAGTGCTACTGCTGTAAAAGCTCTGGCCTCTGCAACCCAGCGGGTACTGGGCAGCCCCCAGCGGGTGCAAAAAGCGATCGTGCGGAATGGAGTTCTACGACAACGGACGGCCCCGCCTAATCCACGGCGTGCTGCTGCCAGCAATCACTGCCCCCGCTGTGCAGCCCGTGCCGCTGCCCGCTAACGGTGATTGGATCATCCGCTGCTGACGTACCCAGGTTCATTCCTATGGCCCCGACTCCTGCCCCAACGGTTGCTGCTGCCGCTGGCGATCGCTCACCATCAAGCGCTCAGGCAAAACCCCCTGTCCAGGGCTCTGCCACCGCCAGCGAGCAGCAGTTACTCGATAACTGGCTCAACATCCAATCGATTAACCTGACTCGCCATGCCAAATCCTTACGGCCTTTTACCAAGGACGAGTTTGGCACTGGCCCAGCCTCTCCCAGCGAAGCCCACATAGAATCTGTCAACCGCTTTATCGACAAATTCCGCAGCAACTTGGTAGAGATGGCCCGTTGGGTCGATGCTGCTGCCGCTGCTGCCCGCCGAGAACCAACGACAGAACGATTACAGGTATTACTGGAACGCAAACAAAAGGCGGGTAACCGAGTTCTGCACGCCGAAGGAATCTGGGATTTCTACTTCGATTTGTTTGTGCAGCGGTTGTCCACCTTTGGGGAACGGTTGCGCTCCGTAGACCGCATTTGCGCGAACTGTTACGAAGATCTTTATGTCGGTCTGGGCACCGCGCAACCGACGCCCAGTCTGCTCCCGTTTAGCTATGCCAGCAGTGGCTTCAGTCCCGCCACTTTTCGACGAGGCGTGCCCCTGCGACGGCTGCGCCACAACCCCAACCTGTTTCCCCTGATCATGCTGCCCCAGCATCGATTAGATAACGTGTGGGCGCTCTCTAGCATCTTGCATGAGGTGTCCCACAACCTCCAGGCCGATATTGGCCTCTGGGAAGAGATTCCGGCGCGGGTCTACCAACGGCTCACAACAGAAGGGCAATTGCCAGCTGATATTGCCCAAATATGGGCGCAGTGGCATAAGGAAACCATGGCCGATATGTTTGCTCTGGTGCTGGGTGGCCCGGCTGCGGTGGAGTCCTTGATGGATGTGGTGGGGCGATCGCCCACCAGCACTGTCCAGTTTATCCCCGGAGCCGTGCATCCTACACCTTACCTGCGCGTGCTAATTAACCTGATTCTCCTGCGCCGCTTAGGGTTTGACAAAATGGGCGCTGACTTGACCCGCGTCTGGCAACGGTTGTATCCCCGCATCTCCGTCAATGACATTCCACCCCGGTTCATGAAAACTTTCCAACCCGCTGCGGAACTGGTGGTCGATACGATGGTTTTCCAACCTTATCGTCAGTTTGCCAATAAAAGTTTGGCGCAGGTCGTCAAGTTTGGCCCTGCTCAAATGGCCATGATCGAAACCGCAGGGCGTCGGCTGGCCGCAGGGCAAGATCCCGGCACAGTGCCTCTGCGATTCATGGTTAGCGCAGCACGATTCGCCTTAGACAAACAATTAGCCACACCCCAAACCATTACCGACAATTTCTACCGCATTTTAGGGAGGCGATAACTCATGGTAGCTGAATTCACGGATTCTAAGGACGCCTATAACATCCTTAAAAAAGCATTGGAGGCAGTAAGCAGAAAGCAGACCGATGGAGAGCTTGTTGGAGACAATGATAAGTGGCTTGTCGATCTCTTTAAAAGGGCTACTGCTAGTTCAGACAAGGAAGCTGAACACAAAATTTCGGCATTACAATTTCTCGATCAAATTCTAAGATCGTCCGTTTCAACTCCCTTTCCTTCAAACTCCTATATTGCTGCTGATGAGGCTTTGGGGCGTTTAGTTAATGAAATTCGTGGCTACCAGGACTTAACGGAGCGGTTTTTCTCAGACTTACGTAGACTAACGAGTAAGGATCAACAACTAGAGCAGAAAGCTGTTGAAACCCGAAATAATTTGTTCACCAAACTGAGCCAAGTACAGCAGTGGTTAATAGAGCGGAAGGAAGGGACCAATCCTTCGGAGTTTGGCGCTTGCACGAACCAATTTCTGTCACGAATCCAATCGAACCCACGAGCATTATCCCTGACTCAGCAGCTTTTTAAGAATCAACAGTTGGAATTAGCAGAATCTGACTTAAGAACTTTGATAGATGTCTGGGGGGATGTGGTGAGTACCTTTGTGGAAGATGCTCAGGATACGGATAAAGATGATTCCCTGAAACTAGGTAATCCAGAAACGATTGCTCAATATCTCTGTATTCACAATCGTCTGGAGACACTTTACGCTCGGCTAAGTACCAATATTTCGCTAGTTAATTAATCATTTCTCTGTATTAAGGACAAACGAGGCGAGCGACCATGGGAAGCAATAATTTTTCACTCCTGCGAAAGCAGGCAAAACAGTTGAAGCAATTACGGAATGGATTAATGCTTCAACTGTATCCAACCAAAGGAGCACCAACAATTGGTATGAATGGAACAGAAGCCGTTCTAACCAATCTTTTAGGTAGCTTTCAACGCTTTGTGGGCAACCAGCAAACAGCATATGATGACGGAGCTGTACGTTCTAGCCCCATGAGCAGCAGTGCCAGTTCATTGGAACGCCAGGTCGATAGTGCGATCGCCCAAGCCTTGAAAAAGACACCAGGACGGGGCGCAACCAATTTCGTGAAAGCCTTAGATGCTGCCTATCCCTGGTCTACTAATGGAGCCATGGCTGGGATTTCTTCTCGTAGCCAGGCTGTACTGTTCAATGCTCATAGCGATGTCGCTAGTAGTGGGTTGGGGGAACTTTCAACCCGGCAGATGGCGTTGCATCGCCAGACCAGCATTATTGCGGCCGATGCTCTAAAAATCCTGGAAGAATTGCATTCCTTTGTACCGGATGCCGATAACGATCGTGTAGAGGCGTTGCGATCGCTCATTCAGCATCAGATCACCTTGCTGATCGAGGAATTTGGTCGAGCTGATGAACCCCGTGCGGCGCGAGTAGAGTCTGCCCTCAAGTCGCTACGGGAATATGTGAGTGAGTTTGGCAGACAGGCGCAGTTGAATGACCCGATGCTCGTTGCCATCCTGGATGATGAGAATCAAACCACCAAGTTTGAACTCCTCAGTGCCTACACCAAATCCATGAGCCAGGCATGGGTAAATTATTCCCGAGCAGAACGCTCAGGTAAGTCCTACTCCCTTAGCGAGAAGGTCGATCGCGCCCGAGTAATCTTACCCATCGTGTCTCAGGCCGCCATTGACTTTAGCGATGCCTTAGAATCTGTTGGCTTAAGCGAAAGTGAGCGGCGCTCTCGTGCCAGCCTGTTCAGTACTCTTAATGTCGTCTCGATTCAACAATCTGAACAAGACGATATTTCAGGAGTGAGCCAATCCCGCGAACCTCGCTTCGTGACCGTAAAAAATCAAATTGGCCAACAACTTCCGAATATCACTGTTAGCGATTTGATTGATTGGCTCGATCGCTTCTCAAATATTGAAGCCCCCAGTGCATTGGAGAGTACCTATGGCATTGATTTTGTCACCGATCAAGCCGATAGGCTGTTTTGGACAATTGCGGCAGTTGTGGCTCATCTTAAGACAACTACCTCCTTTAGCCAAAACAGCAAATCCATGCTGGAGCAAATCCTCTCGAATGAGCGGGTGAGCTGGTCGCTGGATAACCTCTTGAGTCAGTTGAAAGCCTTGGCCGACCTCGCCGCTTAAGGCCTGAAGTACCTTTTTAACGGCAATGTTTATCTCAATGACAGCAGGAATGGATCCATGGTTAGAACAAGTGAGTATGACAAGCGCAATGATCAGGCGGCCAAGCTATTGCAAGAGGCCATTAAAAATCTAGGCCCAGCCTTAGTTGCCAATCCAGAATTAGCAGAGCTGCTTAACCGTAAAATTGACGATCAGCTTAACGAGTATTACGCCACTCAAAATGGCAAAGGAACCCCCGTTGATGGCGGTTTAGCTGATCTGATTGGGCTGGGTAAGGATGCCCCTGTTGAATTTGGAGATACCCAAATATCGAGGGGTGTGGTGGATTATGACGACGAAGTGAAGAGCGATCGCATTCTCGCTTCTGCTGACCTCTATTACATTTGCATTCACGAACGCCTGGGTGTATTTCGGGTGATGAATAAGCTGCAAGAGCTATTCCGAGCAGGTACCTTACGAATCTCTAGTGGGGAAGGTGCCTATGGGCTATATCGCTTTGATAAGCACAATATTTTGCGGTATCACATGCGCGATCGCATGCAAGCCTACAGCCGCGTATTTGGCTATGCCCGTGATCCTGGCCCCGGTGCTCGGCCAAATCCGGAGTTCCATGGGCTGTTTAGCCACTTTATTGGTGAAACGGCGAAGTATTGGCGCGACAAACGAATCAGCGAAGTAATTCGGGATAAGGCCACAGATCCCACCTTTGGGTCAATTGCGATCGTTCGGCGCTCTGGTTTAGATCTGCGCAACAACCTGAAAAACTCGTCCTATGGCTATATCAACGTGTTACGGGTAGAAACCAGCCAGGCTCTTGCGGAAGCCTTCAAAGTTCTGGAAGCCCCCGACGTGCGGGCCCAGTTCGGAGCTGACAATGCCTGGGAATTAATCGAACTGGTGCTTTGGCAATACTTCCATGAATCTGTCCACGCCAGCACGATGAACCGCATGGCCGTTACCGGCCGGGACATTATCCGTTGGTTGGCAGAACCCTTCGTGCTGCAAAAGAATCGTACTGACTTCGAAACTTTGCTATACCGCATCGCCGAAGCTGCCGAAGAATGGATTTCCAGCGAAGAAGGCATGCGGATCAGCCGTCCCACTCCGCCACCCCGCCAGGTTTATGTGCAAGGGCCACCCCCGAGTGGTGCAAGACGCGAACCCGTTTTCTCACGGTCGAATGGTCTTATGCCTACACCAAAGCTGTTTGGATAATTAGAGACTCACCTCGCTACAGCAGCAGCAAGGATTGAAATATGAAAACTGTCGAACGGATCCGTCGCGTTAAGTCGCATAGTCTCGACGAGCCTTTGGTACATAGCGGGATTCCAGCAGGAAGATTGGGCAATCGTACATTTTTTACGGAGTCAGACGCTCGACAAGCCGCAATTGCAGAGGCGAACCGTCTTAACCAAACCGTGTCTCTAGGCCACTCTATAGCCCATAACAATGCCCATAAACCTGGAGAATTACCTCATTATCATGTAGTTGATCCTCAAGGCAACCAGATTTCGGGCCATTTCTTCTATGGGAAAAAACCTTATCGGGTGAAAAGAAGCCGAGACGGTAATCTCCAGCAATCAGTTATGGCAGCTACTCAGGATCTCAATCCCCATCTGCTGAGCTGGCAAAAAGAATACCAAGAACTAAAACGCATTCTCCAACGTGGACAGGCAACCCGACAACAAAAAGGGCGCTTCAAATGGCTCAGCCATAAACTGCAATCTCTAATACCTCAAAAACGAATTGCACATCAATTGGGAGCCGAAATTCATGCAGCTCGACAAGCTAAACAAACAGCTCAACGAGAGTATGAATATGAAATCAGCCTACAAAGACAATGGTTATTTGAATTGCCTTTAACCGAGTCTTCAGAGGTACTTGGCTACAATACCCCTGAATTAGAGTCAGAGCCAGAGGCTTTCACTAACAGGCTGCGATCGCCACAATTTCGTAGTAATCCACGACTGCAAGCAGCAGCAAATGATCGCCCGGCCATGCGAAAAGGTGAGCGAGGGCTTGCTGTACAGAAACTTCAACAAGCCTTAATCGATTTAGGATTTCCAATGCCGATTTCAACTCGGCAGCGCGGTATTCCGGATGGGATATATGGCTCTGAAACGACAGCTACCGTTCGTAAATTTCAACAGAAGTACAAACTAAGAGTAGATGGTATCGTTGGTAAAGATACGCTGAGCCAACTTGATCGTCTGTTTAAGTCTGCTCCTCCCGTTAATCAGGAACCCATGTGCGGTGTACCTCGGAGAGCTTTCAGACGACAACTCGGCTCAAATCTAGAGTATGAAAATGCTAACGCTACTATCCCTCAACCAATTCTATGCCTCTTTCAAAATACTCCTGGAACAAATCACTTCTTTAATGGAGCAGAAAACTGGGCTCAAAAAGTTCGGGCGATCGCAAAACCAACGTCTAGTGCTTGTAGCAAAATTGGATCTACACCTTATAAGTCTGGAACTGACATTGTTTCAGCTATAAAGAATGCCAGTCTTTGCTTGAAGCAAAAACTTAAAGAAGTTCACATTTTTAGTCATTCTTCACCGGAAGGAGTCGGAGGAGTTGGCTTTTGTACTGGCCTGTATCGAAAAGGGCTAAAGCAGTCCAATGGAGATAAGTGTTTCGCGCTTAGTCAGGGTGGAAAATTTGTTTCAGACATTCCAACCGATGTATTAGATGACAATGTTGTCTTTTTTCTACATGGATGTAGAACTGCCGAAGGGTGCGGTAAGGATATCAATAACTTTGCCCGTGCTCTATTTAACCATTTGGCCGCCAAGTTAGATAATCCTAGAGTATATGGACATCGTTTTAGAACTTGTGCAGGGCAAGAGTGTAATTGGTGTGAATACTCGAAACAACATCCAAAAGGTCAGGCAGTTTTGAAGATTCCTGATAACCTTCCTCAAATTCCAGTTCCCTACCGGATTGAAGGAATGAAAAATAATCCTTGTAAAAATACAAAGTGTTCACTGAAAATGTAGTTGCTGGATTGCTCAATCGTGTTGCCGTTTCCGGCTTTTGTTGCCGTGCACGTGAGCTGTAACCAACCGAGCGTCAAATGATTCGCTGCTATAACAAACGCTTCTTTCAAAGTGTTGAAACGGTGATTCGTTTTTTGGTGGAGTATGGGGCATGATTATTGATTGCCACTGTCATGCGGGGAAGGGCGACTTGCTAACGGGCCCATGGGATACTGATGCCCCTCTGAATAGTTATCTGAAGCGAGCAAGAGTTGCGGGGATTAACAAAACTGTGATCTTTGCACCTTTTCACAGTAACTATCGACAGGCTAATGCTAATACGGCTCGGCTTGTGTCGCAATATCCCGATCGCCTGTTGGGATTTGCTTTTGTCCATGCACGGCGCGATCGCGGCCATATTCACACACTCATGACCGAAGCCGTCAACCGTTGGCGTTTTTGCGGTATCAAAGTACATCGTCTAGATGCTCCCCTTACCCGCGAAATCTGCGAGGCTGCTCAGGTTTTCCGTCTACCTCTGCTTTACGACCCCGTGGGTCAAACCGATCTGATTGATTTACTGGCTCCCGAATATCCAACCGTCAATTTCATCATTCCTCACCTTGGCAGCTTCGCTGATGACTGGCGCACACACCTGCGGGTTATCGATCAACTGGTGCGTCATCCCAATGTCTACGCTGATACCTCTGGCGTTCGTCGGTTTGACTACCTGGAACAAGCGGTTAGGCGAGGTGGAGCTCATAAGGTGCTATTTGGTAGTGATGGCCCTTGGCTGCATCCGGGTGTTGAACTTCATAAAATTCGCCTGCTAGGTCTTCCTCCTCAACAAGAATCGTTGATTCTAGGAAAGAATTTTTTACGGTTGGTTGCGAGAATTAAATCTGCTCAAAAGCCCAGAATGGGGGCACAACCGACTGTACTCGCGACTACGAGATAAGCGGCAGTTTTAGCAAGGCCTTCGATTTTCAGTGCAAAAAATTCCAGGAATTAGCAACGCCGGATAAGCTTATAGAGAATTCTTTGAGCAACTCCCCCAGGTGGCCTGCTATGACCTTTGTAATTACTAATGATGACGGTATCGACGCACCGGGAATCTGGGCTTTGCGGAAAGCGTTGGGCGATCGCGGCATTATCATCGCCCCGCTCGAACACCACTCAGGTTGCAGCCATCAGCTCACGACCCATCGATCCATTCGTGTGGAGCAGCGATCGTCCCACGCCTACGCGGTCGCAGGCACTCCCGCCGACTGTACCCGACTAGCCATCACTCACCTTTACCCTGACGCCGAATGGGTGATTTCTGGCATCAATGAGGGCGCTAACCTGGGCACCGATACCTACACCTCGGGCACAGTTGCAGCTGTGCGTGAAGCGGCTTTCCAGCGAGTACCTGGTATTGCGATTTCCCAATACATTCATCGCCGTCGCCCAATCGATTGGGAACGAACCAGCCAACTTGCCGCAAAAGTGTTGGATAAATTGATGAGTTTGCCCACAGAACCCGGGCTATTTTGGAATGTCAACCTGCCCCATCCCGAAGACGAAACCGCTGAACCCGAGATTATCTTCTGTGCTATGTGCACCCAGCCTCTGCCTACGGAGTACGTGATAGAAGGAGAACATTATCGCTATGCTGGGCGGTTTGGCGATCGCCGCCGTGATCCCGGAGCCGATGTTGATGTGTGTTTTTCTGGCAATATTGCTGTTACGGCCATGCGAGTTTGGCCAAACGATGTTCCCTAAGCTCTGCTTAAAGATTGTGTTTTCATGCGTGATGCGCAGGGTGCATCCCACTTTTGCAAATTTGGAAACCCACTTTTGGAGGTGAAGCGGGCTTCGCCCGCTTCACCTCCAAAAGTGGGATGCACCCGACGCGCACGAAAAAACAATCCTTATAAGGGGCAGAGAAGAACTTATAAGCAGGCTAATCCTTTCGGGTGATTTCCGTCTTTTCGCTGAGGTCATCTGAGTTTTGCGATCTAGAATATGTAAGTTAGTACTTACATTAATTCTATGGGTCGACCCAGTCGAGGTACAGCAGATACTCGCGATCGCCTTCTACAAGCTGCTATTGAGGTGTTTTCCACGGAGGGCTATGTAGGGGCGACCACTCGGGAGATTGCGCGGGTGGCGGATGTGAGTGAGGTGACGTTATTTCGTCACTTTCAGAGCAAAGAGCAACTGTTAAAGGCCGTGGTGCAACACATCACGGGGCTACGAACAGAAGCCTTTTTGCACACGCAAGAGTGGACGTATGACCTGCGTCACGATCTGCTCTACTACGCCAAACTTCACGACGACATGTTGGAGAAGTATGAAGCCCTGTTCCGCATGTTTATTGGAGAAGCGCAACGGCACCCCACGGAAGCTATCGAGGTGATGCAACAATCCTTTTTACCCCTGCGGGAGAACCTGATGGGCTATTTGAGAACCTGCATCGAGAAAGGCAGTGTACGGGCTGATATTGATCTAGCTCTGGCTGTGGATCAGTTGACAGGGCTGTTGCTATCGGGAATGATTCGTCGCCATGTTTCTCCGGTGAATCGCGGGTATGACCGCCAACAATATATTGAAGGCTGTGTGGATTTATTTGTACGAGGTATCAGCCTGATCGAGTCGGTTGCCTCACTTTCCACTTCAGCCTAGAGAAACGGTTGGAAAACCTCAGAAACGTTATTTTTACTCCCATTCCTATAGGACTCAACTTTTCAAGTTCTTTTTCACCCCAATTCTTTTTATCTCCCAGTTTTTAACCCTGAACCCGTTTTGGATTGAGAAGTCGAGCTATCCATGGAACGATCGCAATTTCAGAGCCATACTACTGAGCCAGATGCTATTGATCTGCAAGCATTTACAGACTTAGAAGAAACTGAGCGTCAGGGTCATCGAAGCAACGGGCATATTTATGAATCATCCAAACAACCCTTAGCCAGTTCATCTACAACAAAGCCCGATCAATTTGTAGAACCAACCAAGTTAGACAGACAGGAACAACAAAACGGCAATGGTTCGCACCATTCGACAACCGCAAGTGAGAATGCGATCGCTAACGACGATGATACTGCCGAAGACGCTCCTAAAGGTCGTTCACCAAAACGGCGAGGATTGTTTTTGGGAATTGGGGCGATCGCCTTTATCTTCGCGGCCTTCTTTGGATTTCGCTGGTGGCAATTTCAAAACACTCATGTTTCCACAGACAATGCTCAACTAAAGGGCCATCTTTCGCCGATCTCTGCTAAAGTTCCGGCGACGGTTCAGAAAGTATTGGTTAACGATGGGGACTTTGTAAAAGCGGGGCAAACGCTGTTAGTGCTGGAAGACCAGGACTTAAATCTAAAGTTGCAGCAGGCGGAGGCAAACTTAGCCGCTGCTCAAGCCCAATTACGAGCCGCTCAAGATACTGTCACGGTCACCCGTCAGACCAATCCAACGCAGGTACAGCAGGCGCAGTCCAATTTGGCCGCTCGGGAAGCGGCGATCGCAGCGGCTCAGGCTAGTGTGAATCAGGCGATCGCCAAAGTTCAGACTAACGAGGCTGGAGTGGCCCAAGCCCAAACGGATGTGCAGAAGACCCAAGCCGATTTACGTCGCTACGAGCTGCTATATAACGAAGGGGCCATTCCAGCCCAGCAACTCGACACGGCTCGGGCTGCTTATAACACTGCCCAGGCGCAACTGGCGGCTGCCAATCAGACTGTAGCCCAGTCTCAGTCAGAAGTCCGAAACGCCCAGGCTGATCTGCAATCTGCCCGAGCCGAAGCCGAGGCCGCCCGAGGCAATGTAACGGAACGGCAAGTATCGGGTCAAACGATTACTGTGCAACAGGATCAACAGCAACAAGCCCAGGCTCAAGTCAAGCAGGCTGAGGCTGCGCTTGCTCTAGCTCAACAACAGATCGGCTACACAGTAATCAAAGCGCCTATTAGCGGCTATGTCGGTCAATTGACCGCGCAGGTCGGGCAAAAGGTTGAAAATGGGCAGCCCTTGCTATCGGTGGTACCTCTAGAAACGGAGGCGGTGTACGTAGATGCCAACTTTAAGGAAACTGCGTTAAACCGTTTGCAAATTGGCGAATCCGCCGAAGTGGAAGTGGATGCTTATCCCGGTGAAACCTTCCGTGCCACGATCGCAGGTATTAGTCCTGCTACGGGTTCTAGCTTTGCCCTGTTGCCGCCCGATAATGCCACAGGCAATTTCAACAAGGTGGTGCAATGGGTTCCCGTCCGTCTTGTATTTGATGCTGCAGCCGATCCACAACATCGCTTACGACCTGGTTTGAACGTGAAGGTGATTGTTGATACGACTACAAATCCCCAAGCCGCTTCAGTAGAACATTAACTGACTATGTCCAGTACCTCTCATCCATCTGCGCGATCGCATCGCCCCAGACGATCGCCGCCTTCTCCACCCTCTAACCAGGATGCTAATGGGTATGTATATGGGCCGTTGAAATGGGCGATCGCCCTCACGGCTGCCCTCGGAGCCATTCTGGAGGTAATTGACACCAGCATTGTAAACGTGGCCCTAACTGACATGCAGGCAACCTTAGGGGCTACTGTGACCGAGATTGGCTGGGTTGTGACGGGGTATGCGATCGCCAACGTTGTCCTGATTCCCCTCTCTGCCTGGTTAGGAGATGCGTTCGGTAAAAAGCGATATTTTGTCTTTTCCATGATTGGGTTTACGGCCGCCTCGGTGCTTTGCGGTTTATCGGCGAACCTGCCCATGTTGGTTATTGCTCGTATCCTCCAGGGACTTTGCGGCGGGGGCTTGTTGGCAAAAGCGCAGGCTATTCTGTTTGAAACCTTTCCCCCATCAGAACAGGGCATGGCCCAGTCGGTATTTGGGGTGGGGGTGATTGCGGGGCCTGCTATTGGGCCAACTTTAGGGGGCTATCTCACCGATACCCTGGGCTGGCGATGGATTTTCTTTATCAACCTGCCCATTGGAATTTTGGCGGTGGTGATGGCGATCGCCTTTCTCCGTCCTGACCCACCTAAACAAGCATCCCGACAAACATCCCGCGTGGATTGGACAGGTATTGCGTTGCTTTGTATTGGGATTGGTTGCTTGCAAACCCTGCTAGAGGAAGGGGAAAAAGAGGATTGGTTTGAATCAGGGTTTATTACTTTGATGGCGATCGCCGCCGTCGTTGGCCTCCTCCTGTTTGTTTGGCAAGAACTCCGCATCCGAACTCCAGCAGTTGACTTGCGAGTTCTACGTCATAGGTCTTTAGCCGCAGGAAGCATTTATTCCGGTATTTTGGGTTTGGGCTTATATGGAGCCTTATTTGCTGTGCCGTTATTTGCCCAGAGTGTATTGGGCTTTTCAGCTACTCAAACAGGATGGCTTCTGGCTCCCGGTGCTCTGGCCTCTGCCATCATGATGGTGATATTGGGTAAGCTGTCGACCAAAATTGATGCCCGTTTACTCATTGGGATGGGGGCGATCGGGTCGGCTATCGTCATGTTTAGTCTGTCCAGCATTACTCCCCAGACTGGAACTGACGAACTGTTTTGGCCGTTAGTCTGGCGGGGAGCTGTCACGGTGTTGATGTTTCTACCCCTGAGCTTGGCAACGTTGGGAGGGCTTCCTATGGAAGATATTTCAGCTGGATCAGGCTTCTATAACCTGACCCGACAGCTGGGCGGTAGTGTCGGCATCGCTATTTTGACTACTCTACTGACCCAACGAGAAGCCTTTCACCGAGCCATTCTGCTATCAAAACTGACTGCTTACGATCCTGAAACTAGCCAGCGACTCGCCTCTCTCACGAGCCTGTTTCAAAGCCGAGGGGCAGATGTGGTGACAGCTAAGCAACAGGCGCTTGCTTCCCTTTCCCAACTGGTCAATACCCAAGCCGCTGTGCTCTCCTACGCCGATATCTTCCGCTTTGTTGGCATCGTTTTTATCTGCTCTCTCCCGTTGCTTGTGTTTCTGGGTAAAGGTGGAGCAGGAGCAAAAGCTCCTGCTGCTCATTAATACTTAAAGACATTAAAAGCTTCATGTCGCGGGTCTTTTAATGCCGATTAGCCCTGGAACTCTTTCAAATTTTAAGTGTCAGGTATCAATACTCTGGACAGTTTTTCTGAAACCCTTGATTTTGCGTGCGCTTCGCGCACGCAAAATCAAGGGTTTCAGAAAAACACCAATGAAGTATCCGACATTTAAAAATTAAATTTAAGAATTCTCGGCGAGTTGCCGACCCACCAAAAATTCTTGAAAGAACAGTAAAAATCCATCAATAGGTGCTTGCTAGATACATCGTCTACACGGTTAATGATCTAGGCCATTTAACCTCATCACTACTAGCCTCATCACTACGCCCATGAGCGTTCAACATCCTTCTGAGTCGCCAACGCCCCAATCCTCTGCTACAAAATGGTGGGTGATGCTGGGCGTTGGCTTGGGCGTCCTGATGTTCACTCTGGATACCAGTATCGTTAACATTGCTCTGCCAACTCTGGTGCAAATCTTCCAGACAACTTTTGCCACCATTCAGTGGATCGTGCTGAGTTACCTATTAGTAGTGACAGCCCTGGTACTGGGAGCTGCCCGGTGGGGCGATATGGTCGGCAAAAAGCGATTGTATCTGGGTGGATTAATCGTTTTTACTATCAGTTCACTTCTGTGCGGATTATCACCAGGGGTGCACTGGCTAATTGCTTTCCGGGCCTTGCAAGGGATGGGAGCGGTGATGATTTCTGCCTTGGGAGCCGCCCTGGTGACGGAGGCATTTCCTGGCTCGGAGCGAGGACGGGCGTTGGGTATTATTGGAGCGGTCGTATCCCTGGGAATTGCTTTGGGGCCAACGGTTGGGGGCTTAATCATTGCAGCCTTTGGTTGGCAGATGATCTTTTTAGTAAATGTTCCTATTGGGATTTTTGCCAGCTTTGTCGTCGCTCGTAATGTACCTCAAAGCTCCTATCGATCACAGCAGCAGCGATTTGATTGGTTTGGCTTGGTGGTGATGACGAGTGCTCTGACGGCTTTCTCCTTAGGGATGACCCATGGTCAGGATGAAGGGTTTGGTCATCCTGTGACATTGGGATTGTTGGCGATCGCCCTCCTCGGTCTCGCGCTCTTTCTCTGGCAACAAGCCCACAGTTCTTCGCCTCTACTAGATTTATCGTTGTTTAGAAATAGCCAGTTTAGCCTCAGTTTGCTAACGGGTGTTCTGGTCTTCATTGTTATTGCAGGCACTATCTTTATCATTCCGTTTTTTCTAGAATTGGTGCTGCACTATCCAACCCAGCATGCCGGACTGTTGTTAGCTGTTTCGCCCATCCTGGGAGGCATTGTGGCTCCCTTTTCAGGAAATTTATCGGATCGCTTTGGTACTCGCATTATCAGTTTGATTGGCCTGGTGTTAATGGTGATTGGTTGTCTCTGCATCAGCACCTTCAATTCCCAAATGACGGATCTGGATTACATTGTACGAATTGCTCCCTTTGGTATCGGTTTGGGAATGTTTCAGTCTCCCAATAACAGTGCCATTCTGGGCTCTGTTCCCAGCGATCGGCTTGGGGTCGCATCGGGTTTACTGTCTCTCAGTCGTACCCTTGGGCAGACAACGGGGGTTCCGCTGTTAGGGGCGATTTTTGCTGGGGTTGTACTGGCTCAAGCGGCAACACCCATGGTGACGAATGCTCCCCCTGAAGCGTTGGTTGCCGGGGTACAGAGTACATTTCGGTTAGCTGCGGGAATGCTGGCGATCGCCGCCACTATTGTGTTTTTTCTATGGCGATCGCAACCCTCGAAATAGGGGTGGTGCATCAGGCCGAAATCTCCAGGATGTTGGTGTTTTGCCCGCGAAGCGGGCAAAACACCAACATCCTGGAGAAATTCTTATGCAGAAACCTCTTTAATGTTGAGGTACTGATAACCTCCAATCTGGTGAGATACGAGAAATAAATGTAGAGCTTCGTCCCACATTTATCTCTCGTATCTCACCAGATTGGAAAGTGCTGTATCTATTCATCTTTATAGAGTGAGGGATTGTTAGGACTCGTTACAGTAGCGGTAAGAAAGCAAAATCTCCCTACAAACTGCTGATTGCTGAGCCCTATTGTTTATGCCAACTAAAGTTCGCCAACGTTCAATCCAGAAACATATTCAAGCGACCATTGTTTCCGACCCCGCCGAAGCGGCTAAGGCGATAGGGCTCCGTTATATCTCAGACGATCGCCCCGGTATTCGGCGTGAACAACGGGGTGAAGAATTTGTTTATATCCGTCCTGACGGTAAGGAAATTCAGGACCCCGAAGAAATTCAACGTATTCAATCTTTAGCTATTCCCCCTGCCTATAAGGACGTATGGATCTGTCCATTACCTGACGGGCACCTCCAGGCGACAGGGCGGGATGCCAAAGGGCGCAAGCAATACCGCTACCATCCTCAATGGCGCGTCATTCGGGATCAGACGAAGTTCACCCGCATGATTATATTCAGTCAGGCACTACCTGCTATTCGTCGTCAGGTAGATCAGGATTTATCACGTCGTGGCTTACCCAAAGAGAAGGTGTTAGCGGCTGTTGTACGCCTGATGGAGCTGACACAAATTCGTGTTGGTAATGAAGAATATGCGCGGACCAATGAATCCTATGGTCTGACAACGATGCAAGATGAGCACGTTGATATTACAGGCTCTAAAATCTGTTTTCGGTTCCGGGGCAAGAGTGGTGTCGAGCATGACATTCAGCTCTCGGATCGGCGGCTGGCGAAAATTGTGAAGCAGTGCCAGGATTTGCCAGGGCAGGAGCTGTTCCAATACGTGGACGAAAACGGTGAACAGCAGACTATTGGTTCGTCTGATGTGAATGAGTATCTGCGGACGATCGCCGGAGAAGACTTTACGGCGAAGGATTTCCGCACCTGGGCTGGAACCGTCCTTGCCGCAGCTGAACTGGCGGTAATGGAAGCAAGCATGTCAAAAACCGCCGTCAAAAAAGCAATTACTCAGGCCATCAAAACTGTTTCCTCTCAATTGGGCAATCGTCCTGCTACCTGCCGCAAGTACTACGTCCATCCGGCCATTTTAGAAGCCTATGAGGAACAGATTTTGGGCGAGGTCATGGAGAAACACAGCGCGATCGCCATCGAGGATGCCTGTGCATTGCGGTCGGAAGAACTCGCCGTCGTTGCCATTTTGGAGCAGCAGATCAAACGGACTTTAGAGCAAAGTAAAGTCAATTTGTGAACAGAACTTAAAAATTTACTTTCTCCATAATCTGGTCATACTTGTGGGTCAAAAACTGTTCAACTACAATTGGCTCATCGGCTGGATGAGTTAAAGGGTAGGCATCGGCTAAGCGCCGTAAAGAACCTGGATAAACGATGCAATCGCTATTGGTTTCACAGAAAAAAGCGATCGAATATCGAGCATTTTGCAGTTGTTGAGTATTGGCGACGCGAACACGATGGGGAGCACTGTGCAAGGTGCCGTCACTCCAATACTGCATCACTTCACCCACAATGACACCAATACATCCCGGTGGGATATTAACCGCAACCCATTCATTTGCTGGGGTCAAAATCTCTAACCCTCCGGTTGCATCCTGCCACAGCAACGTAATACCGGAATAATCCTGATGAGCACCCAAACGAATAGCACCTGGAGCTAAATGCGCAGCTGGAGGATAGTGCAGTAACCTCAAGGTACTATTCTTGCCATGTTTGCCAACCAGGCTTCCCTCGGGCTGAGCATACGCCATTTCAAGCGCCGCCAAGACGTAGTTTGCCTGGGTTTGGAACATCTCAAAAATTTCATAAAGCGGTTGAGCCTCTTGCATTAAGGCGTTAACGTCCACCTCATTTACTGCAACATGCTGACTCTGCTGAGCTTTGCGTCGTTTTACCCAGCGAGCATAGGTTCCCTTTTCCAAATTAAGGTCCAGTACTTCTTTATAGTCCTCCTGCTGATCTGCTAACTGTTCTTCTCCCAACGGCAAAAACACGCCCTGCCAGGGGGACATGAGCCGTTGTGCCAGTGTTCGTTTCTGTAACTCACTCAGTTCAAAAAGCGTCTTCAGCTTGTTGAGTAAACTTTTCTCTTCCAGCACAGAAGACACAGGAATATAAGCTGATCCCACCGCTGCTAACGCCTTATGAAGCTGCTGCGCGAATTCAACTTTATCAACTGTGGGATCAGGTAAGGTTGGGATGCAAGTCAATGTTTCCATAGAACATTCCAGCGAAATGCTGGATTAATATACAGACAGTCAAAAAGCCGCACCTATCAACTCATGTCTGTTTGAGCCGTCAATCGGCTCTTACGCCGTTGAGAACGACACATGAGGGCATAGATTATAGCAGCGATCGCACCCCCTACAAGGTAACTAAAGTCGATGCCTGTCCATCGTGCAACGGGGCTAACGTAAAGAGCGCTGGAACCGAATAAGAGAATGCTAGCAACCATCGTCCCCATAAATAGAGTTGCTCCAGCGGCCCACCCCAGAGAGTAGCGCTCTAGCCCCTCTTTTCCCCAGCTAAACCAGTGCACAATGATAATGGCAGCCCAAATTGTTGTCCAACAAGCAGCAAAGTAGATGAAGTTGCTGTACATGGTGGTGTACTTTCCGGCACCGATCACGGCCATCAAGTACCCCAACGCACCCGTCGCTACCCCAGCCCAGACCCGATTCACTCGAATGCCAAACGGCCGCATTGTCATCAGGCAGTAAGACGCCGAGTTATCGTTGAGGGAATTACTGGCAATACTGGAAAGCGCGATCGCCAGCAAGGGTAACACTGCAGCGCCACCTCCCAATTCAGCTACCCGAGCAATCAGCCCTTGAGCGGAGATATCTGTAATCGTCGAGGCCAGCAGCAAGCCCAAACCTGTACAGAGGATTCCGGATAGGCTAAACCCCAGGGTTACGGTTGTGGCGATCGCGACTGGAGAAGTCGTGGCGGGCAAATAGCGCGAATAATCAGATGCATACGGCGTCCAGGCAACCCCAATACTGCCAATCAGGACAATTCCGGCAATCAAGCTCATAGCACTCACCGGATGGGTTTCGGGTAGGCTGATGCTGCCCTGAGCGTTAGAGAGCCATCCCAGAACGGCAAAGGCCACCAGGAGAAAATAGCCAATATAACGGTTCACTCCCTGTACCAGATCATGCCCATAGGTGCTGACTACCGCTTCACACAGTGCACAAACGGCTAAGGCCAACCAGAATGGGATGGATAGGCCTGCAAATTGAGCAATGGTTGCGATCGCCAAAGCAGCCGGCACGTTATTGACCGCATCCCAACCCGTGCAGCTTGCCCAATTGAAAAAGGCAACGAATCGGCTTCCCGCTTTACCCATTGCAAATCGGCTGCTTTCGATCTGGGTTAATCGGCTACTTGGGCCGCTTATGGCGGCAATACCGGGTAGCAAACAACCTACTAAGTTACCAATTACAACCGCAACCAGGCCATGTCTGAGATCAAGCCCCAAGCTTGGCAGAAGCAGTCCACAAATCCAGGTAGAAACAATTAAGTTCGGTGTAAAGGAACTCCAAAACAAATGCCAGAGGGGCAGTGTCTGTTCCTCTGGATGAACACCCTGCTCCACCAGGCTGAGATCAACCCGTTCAACTCGAATTGTCATAGAGAAGTGGGACTATGTGTAGGATGAAATCGTTTGCCCACTCTGACGATGGAAAGGGGGTTTCCTAGCGTAGAAACAGCAAACAGTACTTACAAATCCGCATGCATCGTTTGTATTTCATATAGTTAGAAGGATTTTCCCGACTTTGTCAAGACCAGTAGACCCCCTTTAGCGTAGAGTTTACCTAACCCGTGTAGCACCTTTTCAACATCAAATCTGAGATCAATAAGGTTTAGATAAAGTTGCTATATCTAGAGAATTTATGGTGAGTGTGTAAGCACACTAGATGTAATAAGAATGTGTAAGTCTTGTTGATGTAGATAGCTGTGATCTCTCAGGGTAGACGTTTTCGCTAATCGCTCTCTACCAGCCTATAGATACTCCCTTATATAGGAATGTTTTAGATTTAACGAGGTAAGTTCGATTGAGATGGAAGCAGCTCCATGCCTGATTTGGGAAAGCAAGCATTAAACAAAGTGGTAGAAGTAGGCATTAGTAGCCAACTGGATGAAGTGGAAGACCTGAAAGTAGATGTCGAAAGCGACCCCATGAAACTCATGTCTGGGGAAGTGGAGTCTGTCGAAATCGAAGGCAAAGGCATGGTCATGCAGAAGGACCTGCGGGTAGAGGAAATGCAGGTCAAAACGGGCAACGTTGCCGTTAACCCTCTGAAAGCAGCCTTTGGTCAAATCGAGTTGTCTCATCCTACGAATGCTACAGTGCAGGTTACGCTGACTGAAGCGGACATTAACCGAGCATTCAACTCTCAGTTCATTCAGGAAAAATTGCAGAATCTGGATGTGCATGTGAATGGCGAGCGCGTCACCGTGGACACTCAGAGGGTTGAGTTTGGTCTACCGGGAGAATGCAAGGTCGCCATCAAAACCGACGTGGTACTGCGGAGTACTGGAGAAACCAAACAAACCGCTTTCACTGCCGTTCCTCGTATGGAAGCAAACGGGCAGCAAGTTGTGTTGGAGGACGTGCAGTACGAAGCCGGGCAGGAGCTATCACCTGAATTGACCGATGCCCTGTTAGCAGAAGCCAGAGAACTGCTCGATCTGCGAAATTTCGAACTGGACGGTATGGTTCTGCGACTGCGGCATTTGGATGTACAGTCTAACCGCCTGCTCCTAGAAGCTGAGGCTCAAGTTGATAAAATTCCTACCTAATGTAGGACACACCGCTGAATCGTGCAGGTTAGCGTTAGCCTGTCATCGATTCAAATTCCCGTTGCTTAAGCTCCGTAAAAATTGTTTTTTCATGAGCCTCGCACATGAAAAAACTGCTATTAATACGAAGCAATTGGCAGCAAGGATGAATTTAGGTTTATAACCTCTCTTCCTATCCAGACAGGAGAAGTACAGTGTTTCACACTGTACTTCTCCTGTTTAGGCTTTGATAAACATAAAAACCAAAATGTTATCCCGTCAGCAAAGCTAACGGGATAACATTTTGGTTTTTATGGGAAACGACCTACCACTAATAAGATTGGCGATCGCTGCTATATCACAGCAATTCTCATTTTGAAATCAGGCCCGAAAACCGCGCGCTAAAGGCGCGCGGTTTTCGGGCATCAAAGCCAAGAGTTCACGCCCGTAGGGCGTGAACTCTTGGCTTTGATGCCCATACTGAGAATTGCTGGCTATATCAACGGGGTTGGATATTTAAGTCCGCCATGTGCTCTAACCGTTTTTCAGCTTCGTCATCTGGAGCCGATGGAACAATTAGCGTCAAAGCTTTGGGAAGACATTCAATCTCTATAGGTGTTTCACCCAGTAGTTCGCCATCTAACGCTACTGTTTGTGGTGGATCTGTTGAAATCTTGACCGTTCTCGCCCTCAAATAGCCAATGTTTGGATGCTGGGCCGCTTTGCCTCGAAGGGCTGACTGAAAGAGCTGATAGGAGGCAGCAAGGGTATCTGCTATACCTTCTGTAGCCACAATTGTGATATCCAGCAAACCGTCATCGGCTAGTAACCCGGCAGGGCCCTGAGCAAGAATCGAAGTCGGTGGTGCCGCATTTGCCACGATAACAGACGAAGCATCAACATTAATAACACTATCTTCCGTGACAATTTCCGTTTGAAAACGCTTTAAGTGTGTCAGCTCTTGAATGCCTGATAAAACGTAGGCCAACAAACCAAAGCGGCTTTTCTTTTCTGTATCTGTTCGTTCAATGGCGGCGGCTTCCAGGCCTACACCAGCCAGCAGAACCATTGGCTTATCGTTGCATCGAGCGAGATCAACTTGCTTGGTATTCCCTTGGAGAATCGCTTCACAAGCGGCGTCTAAATTATCAGGAATTCCCATTGCAGACGCAAAGGCGTTTGCCGTGCCTCGCGGGATAATTCCCAGGGGAATATCGTGGTCAATCAAAGCTGATGCGACACCATTGAGGGTACCATCGCCTCCCGAGGCAATAATGATGTCACATTGACTGGCGATCGCCTCTTCTGCCAAATCACAAATATCTTTGTCTTCACTAAATTCCAGAACTGTCAAATCAATCTGAGGACTGAGAAGAGCCTGAATCCGCTCAAGGTCCTGTTCAGGATTACCTGAACCAGAAATGGGATTAAAAATTAAACAGGCGGAGCGATGGGCCATCGTTCCAACTCCTTACGATATTGATAGTAGAATTGGAAAGCTCTCGTTTCAAGTTCTAGACAAAACGTGATTCACCTTTTTGATAGGCAAGAGCTCAAGCATCTCCAGGGTTAAGTTGTTTCATTTTCCAGGTGGTGTAAGTACCAATGGGACTCCAGAGAAGGTAGGGCAGTAGCAACAACGAAGCCCATACCGAGACGGATAGGACGGCGATCGCTAAAATCAAAGCAATTACAAATCCTGTTCCTCCAATAAAGGTTCCTAGTTTCAAGCTGCGCGACCAAAGCAACGCTGGGGAGAAAGTAACGGTTACAATTTCTAGAAGCAAATAGAATGCCATCCATGCCCAGGTTTGGGAAGTCCCTGGATCATGCTTCCAGACAATGTAAGCAGACCATGCTCCACAGACAAACACAATAGTCCAGATTAGCGGAATTAGCTTTTCAAAGGTAAGCCAGCGAGGACGCCTTAGCTGCCGAAACCATTTGATATCTCTAGGGCGAAGAACATTTGCACCCATCGCCACCAAAAAAGTTGTTGCTCCAATTCCCATCCAGGGTTCTAAAGAAGCCAGAAAATCGTCCATGGTAGCGATCGCATCCTCGTTAAAAATTATGCTTATGAGAGTTTGATAGAAATAAACCAGAGCTTACCTAATACGGTGTCTCAAATTCACCCCCAAAGCATAAAGATATAAAACCTTTTCCTTTTTAGAATCACGCTCCAGTATTACAATCTCCTGACCTATCGATATACTCAGTCGCTCAACTCCATTCAACATCGGCTTTGATGTTTCGTTCTAACCACCTATATACTAAAAAATCGCTATTCCCCTTGTTTTTACTGTGAAGTGCTACGAAATCCTCCTACTGAATAGAGGTTTTTACCTTACAGAAGAATCATCGTTTTTCGTTGCTACAAAGGGAAAAACAACGGTTTTATGACAAACTTAAATTGATTCGAACTGACCATTAGAAGCCTAATACTTATAACTTTAGATAGAGTGCATCGTCCTAGTTTTATGGCTACTGAATCTAACCCTAGAGCGAGATAATAGCTGAGCAATTCTGTGAATATTGGACAGTGCGTTGTCACATTTGTCGATACGCAAACTGATAAGGAGATTCACAATGAAACTCAAAAGAATGACAGAGATTTTTATCAATACCTGCCGTACCTTTATTGCAGTAGTTCTAGCGGTGGCACTGGTTGTTGGCGCTCCCTTGAAAGCCATGGCGTTGCCTTCTACTTCTGATGCTCCTGGCACCGGTGAATTAGCTAAAGATCGTTTGAAGGAACAAGTCGAAGGGGTTTTTGGTGATCAACCTAACCAGCGTATTCCTGGACGAGTTAATGGTGACTACGGGCATGATGAACCCGGCCTAACAGAACTTCCTCGGGGTGTTGACCGGACGGCGAACCAAGCACAGCGTTCCCAGGACGAGGCAGGACGGCAGTTCAATCGAGCAAAGACTGCTGTTGAAAGTAAGGCAGATGATGCCCGGAGCAATGTTGGAGGCTTTGCTGATTCTGTAAAAGATTCCGTTCGCGATCTTTTCGAATAATTTGACTCAAGGTTCTCTAAACGCAGTTCATTGTTTATTTAGATTGGTTTCACAGGAGCAAACTATGAAGGTTTTTCAAGTATTTCAATCCAAATTTCAGATTGTTCGCTCTCTGGTAGCGGCGATCGTTTGCGGCGTTGTACTGTTGGGCGTTGCTCTCCCAGTACTCGCCATGGAAAGCCCCCGAGATCGGGCTCCAACTGAAGTACCTCAACTTGAAAGACGGTCTAGCAACAACGAAGGCATTCGCAGAACCTCTGAGCCCGAAGGTCCCTCTGGCGGTGGTCTGTTCTCTCGCAAGCAAGAGAACATCGAGAAGGGTAAGGATGGGTACTCTAGCTCTGATGTAAAGCGGAAGGGTAGTCGAGTGCAGTCTCGCCAAACGGCAGAAGATTCCGCTGAGAAGACCCTGGAGAAAGTGTTGCGCGATCGCTAATCGCTAATTCTTCAGTGAATCACACCTACTAATGCAAATAGCCGCGGCTCTTAATATAAGCTGCGGCTGTTTCGTTATATTTCAGGAGCGCCAGTCCTAGGCCTATTTGAAAAGGTTGATTTTATCCACCTATTGACTATCCGATCTAACTGGATTTCGGAGCTCAGGGTTATTTTGATTATCTCGAATCTGTAATAGCAGGCTACCTCCGACGAAAATCCCCATAAGTAGTAAAATACTGATACATATCCGATAAAGAATACTATACGGATTCTTCTTCATAAGAAAGCCCTAAAAATTACTTAAATAAAAGTAGTTTCTGGATAACTCTACTGTATTTAGTCGAATTTAATTTAGAGTCCCTCATATTGAAGAAATCTGCTAGAGATGCTGGTTTCTTCAATAAACTTATATTCTTTAGTCAATACTCTGGACAGTTTTTCTGAAACCCTTGATTTTGCGTGCGCGAAGCGCACGCAAAATCAAGGGTTTCAGAAAAACTGTCCGAACTAATGTTTAGTAAAACCTTGTCTATCAGACCTGAAGTGCTATGCCGCCTGCTAAGCGGGCGGTACAGCACTTTAGGTTTGGTTAGTGAGATGAGCTAATTACTAAGGCTAATGAAATTACGTAAGGCTATATAACGGTATCCAAGTTGATTCAGTACAGAAGGTAGTATATGGCGTGACGCCACACACTACCTTCTGTACTGAATCAACTCGCCCAGTGCGATCTTCAAAAAAATCAGGAATGATTTTCATCACTCCTGATAGCCCAACCATCCTGAACTTTAGATGCTGGTTCAATGTTGATTGCCGTGTCTTTAAGAAACGGCAATTAACTGAAAGCAGCTAATTAGTGCCAGACGAAAATTTTGGCTTCGTATTCGGCTAAATTAGTGGTGAGGGTGCGATCGCTCACCTCTACATCATAGTCATACGTCCACTCATGCCACGTTCCATCTTCTGGGAAGTCAGTTAACGTGTAATCAGCGATATATTGGTCTGAGAAGTTGACCACAACAACGACGCGAGAGCCTTCGTCATTCCAGCGACCATAGGCAAAGATCTTCATCTCAGGGTTTTCGTGAAAGAAGTCAATGTTAGCGGTGTGGAGTGCATGATTCTCGCGGCGAAGGCGAGTCAACCCTTTGACAAACTCAAAGTGATTTCGGTTCAGGTCATTCTTCAGCAGATTCCAATCGAGCTTGGCTTTCTCCATGGTTTTGGGTTTATACTCCCCAAACTCAGCTCCCATCCAGATCATGGGAATGCCAACAGCGGTGAAGAGAATTGCCATACCGAGGCGCAATCGGCGAAACGCTTCATCGTCGAAAATCTCGCGATCGCCCAACTCCACCATTAAGCGATTGTGGTCATGGTTACTGAGGTAGTTCACAACATTAGTAGGCCCCAGATAACCTCGCCGCTTGGCATCGATGACTGCCTCTAATTCCTCTAGATCGAACCGCTCCCCACACAGATGGGCCAGCATCGTGTGGTAGAAGGAATCATGCCAGCAGCTATCCATTGGACCGTCGACATTGGTGATATCTGGCGTATCTGGAATGTGCTCAGCAATGTTAATGAAAGGTTTCGCCCCAGCGGTTTGCTTCGTTTCCTCAACGATCCAATTCATGAAGTCGTAATTGGCAATCTGGCGGGCCGCATCATAGCGAATGCCATCCAGATGAAAGTTCTCAACCCAGAACCGGACAGTATCACCAATAAATCGTCGAGCCGGGTATGTCTCTAAGCTCTCGTCGTAGAATTCATAGTTGAACTCGGGCCCCCAGCTGTTATCGGGGTCACGGGGAGAATGATGGTACCAGTAATCGTGGTCGATCTGGGTCAGCGGTGAACTGGCTTCTGAGTGGTTATAAACCCCGTCCATGATGACCCGGATACCATGTCCGTGACATTCATCAATCAATCGCTTGAGATCAGCCGTTGTGCCATAGCTAGATTCTGTTGCGAAGAAATAACGTGGGCTATAACCCCAACTGTGTTCACCCGGGTATTCTTTCACCGGCATCAGTTCAATTGCGTTCACACCCAGTTCACACAGGTAATCAAGCTTCTCAATTACATGAACAAACTGGCCCCGCTCAAAGGGATCATTTTCACCCCCAGAGAAGTCACCCACATGCATTTCATAAATGACTAATTCGTGGTCTGCTGGCAGGGGGTGCTGGTCATTTTGCCAAACATAAGTATCAAGAATTCGATCGCCATCTTTAATGTAAACAACGCTGTTTTGCGTCTCGTCATCAACAATTTCTGTAGCGTAAGGGTCGGTCACTTCGACCCACTGATCTGGCTCAAAAAACCAGCTTTTCGACTGTATTTTGTATTTATATTGATAGCTACCGTCCTTAAGATCGACGGAGGCTCGGAAAAAGCCATCCTTATCCTTTTTCATGGGAATTTCTTTCCAGTCAGAAAAGGTGCCCATAAGACTCGCCTTCTCGTTGTAAGGCGCGAATAAAGCAAATTCAATCTTACTCATATCTAGATCCTTTTCTGAATTGAAATTATTAGAGAATGGGTGAAAGCTAACTCTTCATTTAAGACAAAATAAAAAGTTCATCCTAATTCGGAACTTTTCAAGCAAACCCTAATTGATAGACAACTTTTTTGACTACTATATTTATCGCTTAAATTGTTGAGCCTGGCGTCTTGCCTTAGATATAAAATCTCCCCCTGTATTTAGCGGATACAGGGGGAGATAAAGGTTTTGGTAGCGTTTAGAGGTAGATTTTTTGTAGGTTTTATCTACAAAAAATCGGGGCCTTTGGGTTTAGCCAGCCGCTGCTAAGCCACCCGCAATGGCCGAAACGATCGCCGAGACCGTGGCCGTTCCGAACAGCCACCAGGCGGCGGCTTCTGCGGTTTTGCGAGTTTCCTCAACCTGATGTTGCGCTTGCATCTTCAGGTCGCGGATGCGGCTTTCTACCTGCTGCTCGATACGCTCAGCCTTGCGGATGGCAGAGTCCCGCACATCCTCAATTTGATCGATCAAGCGGTTTGCATCTGCTTCAGAGATGGCATTGTGAGAGCTGAGCAGAGCTACCAGAGTCCCTCGGTCGAACTGGGAGAGACGGCCACGCAGGGCATCCAATCCAGCTTGAGGGTCGTCAAATAGCTTGCGGAGGTCCTGACGGATGCCGTTGTAGTTCAGCTCGGGGCGTTCCAGGGAGTTGAGGTAGTCGCGGATTTTCGCCAGGATGCCGGCGATCGCCCCCTGAATCTGATCCTGTACCCCACGGATTTGCGACATCATCTGGTCGCGCACCGACAACACCTGATTGATCAGTGATTCCGCTTCTTCCTGACTCATATCCTTGCGTTGCGATAAGAGTGCCACCAGGGTCGAGCGATCGATTTGAGATAGGCGATTTTGCAATTGCTGGCTACCCAGGCGAGGATCTTGCAGCAACAGTTGCAAGTCACGCTTGATGCCATCAGGATTCAGCTCGGTCTTGTTGGTGTTCCGCAGGTACTCTTCCAGGGCACGCTCGAACGACATCACCTTGGATTGGGTGCGGCGAGCTAACCGCTGCGGGGCACGTAACACCTTGTGAATGGATTCTTGAACGTCATCAATGATGCGATTCACATCCGCTTCCGATAAATCTTCCCGCTGGCTCAACAGCTGCACCAGAGTATCGCGATCCATTTGAGAGAGACGCTCGCGCATCGCTCGCGCACCTACTTTGGGATTGCTGAGCAGCATCTGTAAGTCGCGTTGAATACCGGCCGGGTTGAGTTCAGGCTTCCCAGTGCGACGCAGATAATCAGCGATCACATGGGTTGCATTTTCATAGTTGCTACGAGCTCCAGCGCTAAGGTTGGCAGGCGCATGCACGATGGAGTACCAGGTCGATTCCACCTGATCCACAATGTGGTTTGCCTCGTATTCTGAAACGTCTGGCCGCTGGCTCAGCAGTTGCACCAGAGTATCGCGATCGAAGTGCGAAGCGCGGTTCTGGAGTTGATGTGCTCCCGCTGACGGGTCACGCAACAACGTTTGCAATTCAGCCTTGATGCTTTCGGGATTCAGTTCAGCTTTGCCGGTGTTCCGCAAGTAGTTCTGCAAACCCGTCCACTGGTTATCCAGTTGGGTCTTTGCCGCCTGGTAAGCCCCCTGATGGTCAGCCAGCACTTGTGCTCTGACCTGATCCAATTGCTGAGCAATTTGACGAGCTTCTAACTCGGTCAAGTCAGGGCGTCGGCTCAAGGTTACAAAGAGGAAGTCTTGACTGAAGGGGGAGAAGCGATCGCGTAGCTCTTCAACACTCGCACTTGGGTCTTCCAGAATAGATCGGAAGGCGCGAGAACCAACATCCGAAACCAGCTCTTCCCGGGGGGTCAGTTGCAAGAAGGTGTCGGTGCGCTCCTGCAATTCCTTGGCAGCCTCCAGGCGGTAAACATCCACCACCTCGGTCAATACCCGCTGCCGTACACGCTCCAGAGTATCCGCCGTTTGGCGAACTTCGTCGGGAGTCATCAGCCCACGAGAGGAAAGCAGTTCAGCAAAGTAGGTGCGGTTAAGCTTCTGCAATTCCCGAATCAAACTCTCAGGGCTGGCCTGAGTGTCATAAATAACTTCCCGGAATTCCGTTTCCAGACGTTCTGATTGCAATTGCCAGGGATAGGTGGTGTACAGGTAGTTTTCGACATCCGCTTTAACCACGCTGTAATCCGACGAGCCTGAGGTTTGGCTCCGCAGATTGTCCACTTGCTTGGTTACTTCAGATTGGGCAGATTTGAGGCGATCGGTGATCTTTTGCAGATCCAGATCACTCAAGTCGGCACGGCCCATCAACACACCCAGCAGGGTGTTCATGCCCTGGGCGAGAGGGTTACCTCCTCCCCCCTGGCTTCCTGCGGCAGGTTGAGAGGTTGCATTATTGTGTTTGCGATATTCGTCCAGAAACTCTTGAAGACGACGATCCAGACGTTCTGAAATAACTTCTTCTGGGTGAGCCGTGCGCAAGTAGTCCACCAGGTCAGTAACCCCGCTCTTGTTTTGGCGACCCAGAGCAGAGCGCCAACTACGGTAAAGGCGATCGGCAATGCGATCGGTTTCCCGAGGCGACAAGTCAGTACGGTTAGAAACGAGACGGCGGAATGTATCGCGATCGATCTGGTTGATGATGTCATCACTCGCGCTCGCTAACACGTCAGATTCCCGCAGCATCCGTTCAAATTCCTGCGAGACGTCGTCGGCGTTTAGTTCAGGAGAACGAATGCCAGATAGGTAGTCACGCAGGGTTTCTTTAAAGTCAGAGGGATCAACTCCGGACATTAACTCACGCCGTACTGCTGCGACGGTTGCTTCAGCGGTTTCAATAATCTGATTGCTGGCAGCCCGTGCACCCAGAGCTGCAGTAGCACTTCCCATAAGAGTTTGAAAACTGGAAGTCGCCGATCGTACAACCGATCCAATCAACGAACCCACTGTTGTAGAGCTAACCCAGAGCAGCAGTGAGAAATAGGTACCCCAAATAACCAAGCCTGTAATGGCACCCAGCAATGAGCTGTTGTAGAGGCTCAGCTTCACTGCCAGTAGGCAAGCAAAAAATAGAGCCAGACTAACAGTGATCAGTGTCCAGAGACCAAAAGCAGCACTGATTTTGCGGATACCCATTCCGCCCGAGGAACTGGAGCTGGAACTGGAACTGGAATGGGAACGCCCCACATAGGAAATTCCAGTAGCAACGGAAAGGTTTGTAAGCAGGAGCTGAAACCCGAAGGCCAGCACCAACCCCGACAGAACAGCAATAAAAAACTGAGGACCCGAAAAAACCAAAGCAGCCTCTTCTGGCGTATCGATTCCTGGGTCCGCTAATTGAGCGATTAAATGGGTAATCGGCGCACTTGGAAGAAGCGCCAGTAATTCAATAGAGCTGATCATGATTTTTCCTAAGAAATCTGTGCACAATAACAGACATACGTGCATCAGGCTCTATGTGGGGATAGAACCCGCAACTTAATCTTGCAAATTCTGGCTGATTTCAGTTAATGAATTCACACGATCTGTTGAGCTTATCAAAGCGTTTCATTACTATTTTTTCATCTGGCTGTGGGCATACGCCTTCCGGTAAAAGCTATTGTGAATAGTCTCTTGGACAGAAATCAGCGTTGATAAATGGTTTTTTTAGCTTAAATAAAATAATGGCAATGCTCTTTAGGGTAGAAACTGCCTAAAATAACCACATTTCTTCTTTTCATAAACTTTATTTATAAAGTTTTTTAAGACCAAGTATTGTATTGACCTCAAAAAAAGTAGGCTGATCGTCGTTTGGTGCAGATAGAAGCGCCTTCTTTTGAAGATACTTTGTGTGCCAAAATTCCTTTCGTCCGATCTCAGATTATTTGCTATGTACTCGGACGGCACTGACATAAGCTCAGATGCTTGCCTAGATCTGGTTGGGCGCGTCGCCCCAAAACTTAGCCTGGAGGGACGGCTGCCTGTCCCCCAGGCCCTCCCCCATGGGAGGTGTCAGGCCGCTTCGCTTTGCTAGGGTAAGGTTGTGCCGCCCACGGGGCAGGCGACGCAACCATTTGGCTCTTATGTTTAGTTGAGCTGAACTACTTAACTGATTCATCCTTATACCCCTTTCCAAGCTAATACAGCGCTTTTCAAACACTTAAAATCTGGTTATTTTTGTGAGAGCCGCGCGGAGCGTAGCCCTCACAAAAATAACCGTGGCTGATTCAAGCGCAAAACGCTGAAGGGACGAGAAAGGGCGTGGTGCTTTGTCCCATCCCTCTCTCGTCCCTTAGTAGCTCAGGAGAATTTCGTTTTTTGCCGGGGATACCCTTGGACAAAGCACCCCAACAAAAAACGAAAAAACAATGGGGTCAGGTTAGAAAACCTGGCCCCAGAACAGTACTCGGAAAGAGCCGAATCGTTTCTTTTAAAGTGATTTAAAAGAACTGGCTAAAACAGTTTGAGTGAACAAGATGCTCAAGTTACCAGACCGGAACGCAGAGCACGAACGGCTGCTTGGGTGCGATCGTTTGCTCCCAGCTTGTTCAGAATATTTCGAACGTGGGTCTTAACGGTTCCTACCGTGATGTAAAGCTTGTCAGCAATATCGGCATTGCTACCACCCGCAACAATCAGCTCTAGAATCTCCAATTCCCGCTCAGTTAGGGGATAGGTTTCGATGATTTGAGCATACTCAGGTTCTACTGCGTCAATGCTCACCTTAGAAATAGTGGCTCCACTGACGAGAGAGGGCTGGCGGACCTGACGTAACACGACGCTGGCGATCGCTGGGTCAATCCACGAGTTACCTTCATTGGTCTCCCGCACTGCGATCATCAGATCACTCAGGTCGGTTTGCTTCATGCAATAGGAATCGGCACCCGCGGCAAAAGCAGCCAGTACAGCTTCTTCCGAATCATGCATGGTCAGCATGAGAATTTTGGTTTCTACCGTTTCGTCATCTACCTGGGATGCTCGAAATTGACGAATTAATTCAATACCATCAATATCAGGTAGCCCAATATCCACAATGGCAACATCGGGCTGCTGGCTTTTCAGTAACTGTAACCCGCTCTGACCCGTCGCAGCTTCCCCAACAAATTCCATGTCTGGCTGTTGTTGAAGTGCTGCCTTTAATCCCATACGAGTCAGGTTATGATCTTCGATTAAGGCAATGCGAATAGCCATTAGTAACCTCTACTACGTCAGTAACCTTTTCTAGTAACTAAACCGGTACAATGCCTAGCCCCATGGATGACATCGTTTCGAAATTATGTCTCAAATACAGGAATAGCTCACGTACCCAATGAAATACTCCTAATTACCTAATATACCTATCTTCGGGTAGAAGCCATCCGCCCAAAGGTTTATTTCAATGGGAAACCATTACCCTATCATTGCTCGAAGCATCTGAAGCAATGCTTTATGGGCCTATAACTTTACGGTCTGTAATGATAAGTATAGGGCTATCTCCTCGGGGTGAACAGTGTCCGTTGTTAAGGCAGGTTATCTGTGGAACACCCTTACACGCTGATCTCATCAAATCTCCTCATTTCCGGTGGATACAGCTTTTGGATGGCAGATTGGTCAGGGTTACAGGTTGTTGATGGGGTGATTACCCTCTCTTTCTATGGGCTGGCGATCGCTCTATTGCGGGATGCTCGGCGCTCAAATCAGAGTTCACTCCGTCCCCTACTTTTACTATTGGGCCTTCTCTTTCTTGCCTGTGGAACGGCCTATGGATTGCGCGTAAAGGCGCCAGAGTGGCCAGCCTGGTCACTTACCTTGGCTGAGTTTCTAACGGCTCTAATTGCCTTTTACACAGCGTTTATCTTGACTCGCCGCCCTTTAGCCCTTGCCATTTTTCCGGAAGGCAACGCGCAGGAGCAATGGGAAAAGGACATAGCCCTTTCTAGAGAGGTAAACGAGAATGTCCAGAGATTGAATACTGAGTTGGAACAACGAGTTGCCGAGCGTACGGCAGCTTTGGAAGCGGCTAATCAGCAAAAGCAACAGGCATTACTGGATCTGCAAGCACGAGAACGGGAATTCCGTGCCATCTTTGAACAGGCAGCAGTCGGGATGGCCCGCTTAACTCTGGAAGGGCATTGGGTACAGGTTAATCAGAAACTCTGTGATCTGCTTGGTTACACCCAGGAGGAGCTGCGCCAACGCACCTTTCAGGAGCTGACTTATCCTGATGACTATGAGCTGGATCAAGCCTACTATCAGAAACTACTAACCGGAGAGCTCGAAACCTGTTCCTTTGAGAAGCGGTATTTACATAAATCCGGAGAACCCATCTGGACATTAGCAACCGCTTCAAAGGAGTATACCGATGAAGGAACGATTGCTTGTTTCATTGCAGTGATTGAAGATATTCGTGTACGCAAACTAACAGAGCAACAGCTTCAGCAGCGGGCGAAGGAATTGACAGATCTAAATGTGATTCTGGCCCAAACAGCTACCTTGTTAGAAAAGCGTAACAGTGAGCTGGATCAATTCGCTTATGCAGCGTCTCATGATTTGAAAGCTCCTTTGCGGGCGATCGCCAACCTTTCCGAGTGGATTGAGGAAGACCTAACGAGCCAGTTTGAACTTCCTGAGGAAAACCTTCATCAATTAGCCCTTCTACGGGGGCGAGTTCACCGGATGGAAGCTTTAATTAACGGCTTGTTGCAGTACTCCCGGGTAGGGCGGCAAAAGGCTTCGATTGTTCCGGTTAAGGTACAACAACTTATTTCAGAGATTGTTGATTCTTTAGATCTTCCTTCTGGCTTTCAGGTAGAGTTACTAACAGAAATGCCCGTGTTAAACACCAACCAAGCAGCCATTCAGCAGGTGTTTTCAAATCTGATCAATAATGCTGTCAAACATCACAATAGAAAAGAAGGGCATGTATGGGTTAGTTGTGGCGATCGTGGCACCTTCTATGAGTTCTCCGTCGCGGATGACGGACCTGGTATTGCTCCTCAATATCACGAAAAAGTCTTTACCATCTTTCAAACTCTCAAATCTCGTGATGAAATGGAGAGCACGGGAATTGGATTAGCTGTTGTTAAAAAAATCATAGAAGCAGAGGGCGGCAAAATAACACTAGAGTCAGACTTTGGGAAAGGAGCAACGTTTCGGTTCACCTGGCCCAAAGACTCTGGTTGATTAACCGAAACAGTTGAAGGCGTTCGAACATCTAGTTGTAGATTGGGCATTTATACAAACAAACTTTTTACAAAGACTTCCAATCATTCTCTTAGAGTTACTTCCAAGGAGAGAACCAGAAGTGTAGGAAATTTAACTAAGATAAAGCAGAGTAACCCGTAGAAGTCCACTGCGGGTCTGTATTGCGTGGGTAAAGGGGGCCAAAAAGTTATTTTTCACGGGTACAGCCTGTGGAGAGGTCTTCAGTTGGGCTCCTTAAACATCCTTTTTAGGGTCTTCCTAGCACGAAAATTAATGGAGTACTTAGCGGATGGAGGAAAAATTAACCAATATTTTATTGGTAGAAGATGATGAAGTTGACATTATGAATATCAAGCGGGCGTTTAGCAAAAACAAAATTGCTAATCCTCTCTATGTAGCCCGTAATGGTCTAGAAGCACTGGATATGCTCCGTGGAATCAATGGTCAAGCGCCAACAATTCCAGATACACGGCGTCTCATTCTTCTGGATCTCAATATGCCTAAGATGAATGGCATCGAGTTTCTGACCGAACTGAGACAAACCCCTGAACTGGCCTTCACCCCAGTCGTTGTTCTAACAACTTCTGGCGAAGACAAAGATCGAGTTGAGGCTTACCGCTTTAATGTTGCTGGTTACATCCTTAAACCTGTAACCTTTGGGAGTTTCGTGGAAGTGATGGTGGCTCTAAATAAATATTGGGCTCTTTGCGAAATGCCCTAATTTTTTCTTGAATATATTCTTGGTGTCGAACTTTATAATATTGCCATACTTGATCCCAGCAGGTATTGATATTGCTTCTCTATAAAGTTCCTACTATCGGTTTACAAATTTAAGTTTGAAAAGCTACGAAGAAGGGATTGACTTTAAGTCATGAATGAAGATTTGCACGTCCTAATCGTAGATGATGACGAAGTGGATCGAATGGCGATTCGTCGAACTCTTTGTAAGCTCAAGTTTCATGTTGAGATCACTGAAACAACAACTGCCAATGCTGCTGTTGAGGCTGTAAAAAAGGGAAATTATACCTGGATTTTGATGGATTATCGTCTTCCTGATATGGACGGGCTTGCCCTCATCAAGAAACTGCGAAAGGCCATGGTTACGATTCCCATTATTGTATTAACGGGACAGGGGGATGAGCAGGTCGCTGTAGAAGTGATGAAGGCAGGCGCATCAGATTATCTCTCTAAAGCGCGGGTTTCACCAGAGATATTATCTCGCATGCTTCATAATTCTCTTCGGATTTTTCAAGCAGAACAACGGGCTGCAGAGGCTCATGAAGAGCTTGGCCGAAGTAATGCATTGCTACTGGCTCAAAATCAAGAGTTAGAGCAACAGCGTGAGAAAATTGCTCAGCAGAACTTGCAGCTGATTGAAGCATATCGATTGAAGTCAGAATTTTTGGCAACTATGTCTCATGAGTTGCGAACTCCTCTAAATGCTATTTTGGGTTTCTCCCAAATTCTTCAGTCCAAAGACACGCTTGACGACTATCAGCATAAGATGGTCAGGCGCATCTTTGCCAATGGGGAACATTTGTTGAATCTGGTTAATGATATTCTTGATTTCTCCAACATTGAATCTCGTAAGTTAAACCTTCAACCGACGCACTTCAATTTAGAATATTTAATTTTTACTTTAATAGAAAAACTAAAACCCTCAGCTAAGAAGAAAAACTTAGAGCTTCAATTTCAGATGAATCTAGATAACCCAATGGTCTGGAATGACCGGCAACGGTTATATCAGGTACTTCTGAACTTAATCTCAAATGCTATTAAATTTACCGAAGCAGGTACAGTTCGCGTCAGTGTTATGGCCCTGGGAGCAGACCAAATTGAGATTCAGGTTACAGACACGGGAATTGGCATAGCGGCAGAACAATTACCCTATATTTTTGATGCTTTTCGTCAGGTAGATCAGAGTATTCGGAGGAACTATCCTGGTACAGGTTTAGGCTTAGCTATCACCGACGCTCTAATTCGTATGATGGGAGGGACAATTTCTGTTGAAAGCCAACTGAATGTTGGCTCAGTTTTTCGGGTAAATTTTCCTCGGCGCATTGCGGAAGATGGTGTACCCGAAGATGAAAAAATAGAGATGCCACATTCCTTTCCGGAAGCCTATTCTACTCATGTCTATTAATGTGGTCTATTCAGCTCATTCTTGTAAAAAGACTAATTTCCTGAAAAGCAAAAAACAGCTAAAATCAAGTCTTTCGAAAGAACCATCCGCTAGAATTGTAAGGAACTCGTATCAAATCCCTTTAAGTAGTTGAGCTGGGTACCGATATAATTACACAAGATTCTTTTAATACCCCCTTAGCAATGTCCTTATCCAATCTGATTGACCAAAAAATCGATACAAAAAATGTTCTGGTCGTCGACGATCAACCAGATAATTTATTCTTGATCGAGGCCATTTTGGACGAGCCAAGCTATATGCTGACATGCTTGGAAAGTGGGAAGGCGGCCCTCGACATCGTGACGCAGCTCTGCCCCGACCTGATTCTCCTCGATGTCATGATGCCCGAGATGGACGGCTACACCGTTACTCGCATCATTCGTGAGAATACCAAACTGCCTTACATTCCGATTTTGCTCATTACGGCCCACGACCAATCTAGCGTTGTAGAAGGTTTGGATGCAGGGGCTGATGATTTCATTCGCAAACCCTTTGATGTGAATGAACTGCGAGCACGGGTACGCTCTCTGCTACGCCTGAAGCAGAGTATGGATTCCCAGAATCACATGATTCGCCAGCGGGATGATTTTGTTGCCCGTTTAACCCACGATTTACGAACTCCCCTGGTGGCGGCTAACCGGGTTCTTGATTTTTGCCGCAATCATGCGTTTGGAGAAATCGCCCAGGAGGCTAATGAGGCGATCGCCAACGTGATGCTAAGCAACAAGAACCTGTTAGACATGGTTAACACGTTGCTCGAAGTTTACCGCCACGAGGCGGGTAAAAAGAATCTTACCTATTCAACCTTTAATTTTGCGGATTTAACTGAAGCAGTACTAAAAGAACTCCAGATTCTAGCCGTTGATAAGAACTTGGATTGTAGGTTGTGTGACGATGACGGTATCTTGGACTCCCAAAGAAGTGACTTCCAAGTACAGGGAGATGCTTTAGAGCTACGGCGTGTATTAACCAATTTGATTGGTAATGCTATCAAATTTACGGACGAAGGGTTTGTACATCTTCGCCTTGAAAAACATCCTTCCCCCCCTCCACTGGCGGTTGAAGCCGGCATTCAAAACTTCGGCGGCCCCTGGATTAGTATGGAAGTAAAAGATAGTGGTGTTGGCATTGCCCCTGAGGATCAACCGCAAATTTTTGCCTGGTTCCGGCAAGGAACAAATATGCGAGCGGGAAGTGGTCTAGGTCTTCACTTGGCCCATCGTATTGTGACGTCTCACGGTGGCACCATCACGGTCGATTCGACTCCAGGGAAAGGCAGCACGTTTACGCTATATCTTCCGACATCTCCTTACAATTTACAAAAACAATAGCCCTTGAACTGCAATCTTCATTTTAGAAGCCAGCCCGAAAAACGCTTGCTCTAGGTGAATGTTTTTCGAGCTTTAAAGTCGAGAGTTCGTGTCCTATAGGCGCGAACTCTCGACTTTAAAATTGCTGACCCTTGAGCCTACAGCGCTTTTCAAGCGCTTAAAATCTGGTTGTTTTTGTGAGAGCCGCACTCCGCGCGGCTTTCACAAAAACAACGGTGGCTGATGCAAGCGCAAAGCGCTGTAATACAATAATTTCTGATGTAATGAGACCATTTTCTCATGCGTAAACACACGAGAAAATGGCTTTTACGGACCCTTGCCTTATTCGATGTGGTTAACCTCAGTTCGGGATAAGCTGCAGTGCTCATTTTGGCGTGCGCAAAGCGCACGCCAAAATGAGCGTTTTCGAGTGCCGCGCGTTGCGCGGCACTCGAAAACGCCCTTAACCCGAACTCAGGTTGGTTAGGACAGTTTATTTTTGAAAAGCTCTGTGGAGTGAGGCTTTTCAGAGGTAAAGTTCCTGGTTCCCAGTATGTAGGGCTATACCTGTTAGGAAAAACGGCCTGAACTAATGGCATAAGTTTTAGCGGGGATCGCTTATTCCGGCAGGTGGATGAAGATTTTGTGCGAAATTCCTAACATTAAAGATGTAAACCCGCAACGCAGGAGACAACCGTTATGGGTATCGATGATAAAGTTAATGCAGCTGGCAAAAACATCGAAGGCAAGTTGCAGGAAGCCGCTGGTAATATAACTGGCGATTCTAAAGATAAAATGCAAGGTAAAGCTAAGCAGGTTGATGCTGAAGCTACCAATGCAAAAGAAGACCTGAAAGATGAAGTTAAAAAAAGACTAGACTAGTTTAAGTCTTTTACTTCACGCTAGTGTTCTGTCAGAGTTCTTTGAGAGGCTTTAAATTCCCTCTCAAATGGACTTCTAAGCGTTAGATTTTAATGCTTAAATCGGCAAGTGCTAGTGGTGTGGGAATACTTTAATAAAAAGAATGGTATGTGGTCTTCTAGGCTGCATACCATTGCTACGAATATAGCTAGTAAGCTGCGGCTTAAGTTTGCAACCTATGTTTTTGTGTGGGGTGCGAAGCACCCCACACAAAAACATAGGTAATGGATTTCCGCCTCAGCGTACTAGTGTACTCAGTGACAGATTAGAGGAAGCTCTTAAAGAGAAGTGATATAGCAGTAGTCACAAAGCCGTACGAAAAAGAGAGAGGTGGGACTTAGTCCCACCTCTCTCTTTTTCGTACAAACTATCAAGTAATAGCGCTATTACCACCAGCGGAGTTGCAGGTAAGTGCGCTCTGCCGTACGTTGCTCCTGCTCGGATACCCATTCTACGGGTTTGTAGGTACCAAACACACGATCCCAAATATCCAGGGCCATACCGAAGTTGTGGTGCCACTGACCATATTTGTGATGGACGTAGTGAACGGGCATAGGCAACCAGAACAATTTGATGGGGTTTTCGTGGCTGAGCTGATGGGCATAGGCTGAAAATGCAGCGAAGGCGATCGCTCCCGCAGCCCAGCCTAGCCCTGCTTCCACGGACACCAGGAACATCGGTGCAATGAGAATCACGGTTCCCTTAATATAATCAAAAAACTCCCAAACGACGCCCTGGCCTTCATTGCGCCGATGGTGATCCAAATGACGCTTGCCAAACCCGTCTGAGTAACGGTGCATGGCACGGTGAACCCAGTACTCCACCAGACTAGCCAGGAGAAACGCAGCAACAAAGCAAGCGATCGCAACCAACATAGAAATTATTCACTCCAATAAACACACCGGGGAGGCATAGCTTTACATTTTGACAAATTTCCCGGAGAAAGGTGCCAGGTCAAGCACACAACATCTAAATTTAGGGCACCCTATAGAGCTGTGATAGTCCTCCGTGCCACTTCTCACGCCGTTGAAGGACTGTCCTTGGCTCCACCTATGGCCCTTTTTAGCCTGGTGAGGTAGGATGCATCCCACTTTTGCAGATTTGGAAACCCACTTACAAAAGTGGGATGCATCCGGTGAGGTACGGCTGGATGGGGGACGAAATTTCCTATCTAGCCGTACCTCACCAGGCCGGGAAACGCTGTAACCAGAGTTCAGGGTCGCCTTTTCGGTTTCAACTGCTGATAAATCGAGGAGAATTGTTGGGCGATCGCCTCCCAGGTGTAATGCTGGCGAATCAACTGCTGGGCGCGATCGCCCATTTCCCTGGCTTCATGGGGATTTTGTAAGCAGTGCAGAAGAGCCTGGGCGATCGCTGGTGCTTCAATGGGCACTTCAAGCGCGGCCTGAGCCTGGGCAGCTTCGGGGAAGTGGCAACCCTGCGTGAGAATGGTTGGCAAGCCTGCCCCCATCGCTTCCAGAGCCGACAAACTAAATCCTTCCAGGCGGGATGGCAGAACGTAGATTTCTGCAGCGGCCAGGGCAGATTGCTTCAGTGTGCCTGACAAAAATCCTGTAAAAGTCGCTGAGGTATGGCATCCCCGCTCTAGGAGTAGATGCTCGATAGTGGGTTGATAGCCGACCAGATCGCTGCCTGCGATGACCAGATGAACGTTGGGCACCTGTTCTTGAACTTGACTAAATGCATCAATGAGGAGATCTAAGCCTTTTAAAGGGTCCAAACGGGCCAGATATAGAATGAGCCGCTTCGATCGCAGCTCCGGGAAGGCCTGCCAGAATTCAACTGGGGTATGAGGAGCCTCCAAGGATGACTGCTCCAGCCCATTTGGAATGACCGTCACTGGCCCGTTAACCCCTAGCAACCGTAACCCATCGGCCTCATGCTGAGTTAAGGCATGAACCATGGCCGTCCTCTCAAAAGCAGGCCGTTCAATCACATTAAAAAAGAGCCGTTTTTTCCAGGCTTTCTGGGCCAGGGCGCGAGGTTCCAACATGCCGTGGAGGGTGCGCAGGTAGGGTACGCCTGCATGGTGGCAGGCATGATAAACGGCCCACACCGGGTAGGCAAAGGCATTGTGCATGTGAACTACGTCATAGTCGCCAACCTCCTGATCGAGCCAATACCCTAACTCAGGACTGATGGTGTATTGCCGCAGCCAGCGGCGGGGAAAGTACTGCACCCGATAGCCTTCAGCTTGATGCCAGGTTTGGAGGGGAAGGGACAGAGAGCGATCGCCATCCGCATCCGTTGTTACCACATCCACATCCATACCCAACGCCGCTTCAGCCTGGGCTAAATGCTGCACCATCTGCGGTGGCCCACCATAAATGGCACTGAAGTAGGGAATCACATGAAGGATCTTCATAGGCTTCAGATTATGCCTTGCCAACACGGGCACAGTCGAGCGCTTGCATCAGCCCTTCAGCAAAGACCACAGGGCTAAAACGGGCGACTATTTGCTGGCTCTGTTGACCCCATTGCATACGGGTTTCTGGGTCGAGTTTATGGAATTGGCTGAGGCATTGGGCGATCGCCGACTCATCCTCCGGTGGGAAGACCAGCCCATTCTGGTGAGGATGCACCAGCTCTGGGCAAGCCCCTACTGTGCGGCTACAGAGAATCGGCAAACCTGCTGCACAGGCTTCGTTGACAACCAATCCCCACTGCTCTTGGAGCGCAGGGTGAATGAGGGCAGCAGCTAACGCATACCAATCGGGGAGAGCGTCATAGCTGAGAAAACCCGGCAGGTGAACGCAGTTCTCCAATCCCTCCTGGCGAATCAGGTTGCGGAGGGCAGGTTCTTCGGCTCCACTGCCACAAATCACCAGATCCATCGATTCTGGGCCATGAAGCTGATAGTAGGTGCCGTAAGCCCGGATTAGAGCTGCTACATTCTTGCGGGGAATCAGGCGAGTCACGGCCAGGAAATAGGGTTTGTGGGGAATGGCGGGTTGGCGTTGGCGGGCTATATCGGGTTGGCGACGGGCGATCGCCACCTGCTCAGCAAAATAAGCATTATCCACAGCGTCATACCCCAGAAAAATTCGCTCTGTTGCCATGCCCAAACGCATCAGATAATCGCGATGGGTTTCCCCTCCCACCAGCGCAGCATCGAAGCGGGAGACATAACGCCAGGATTTCCACCATTCTTTCCACCAAGCCCGTGGGGCATCATCCCACTTGCTCTCGCTCATTAAAATGGCCGGAATACCTTGCTGACGGCACCACTCCAGTGCCGCTCGTGACACCGGAAACCCCCATCCTGGAATGGCGAGTGCATCCAAATGCATGGATTTCAGCACGTCATTCAGCCGCTCAGCCGCTGCGGGAGACTCGAACTGGCGCATGGTCTCGTCTGGCACATCCGCATAGGGAAGCAATGTTTTTGTCGGAAAGGTGAGCCAGGACTGCACATTTCCCCAGGGATGCTCCCCCGTCTGATCCGTGACTTGAATGGCGGTGAGATCCCATGCTCGCTGGTCACAGGCAAACTGTGCCGCGCGTAAACGGGCTGCATGGTATCCGCCAATGTTGTAAAACAGAACGCCGATGTGCATAGACTGTCCTGGGCCGTGTATCTCTTCTTTCCAGGGAATCGTCTGCCCATCAGGTTTTTTGGTGTGCTCGCTTGCAGCTAGAGTTCGTTGTGGTGAGAGGGACACTGAGCGTCCCTCTCACCAAAACCTTCAGCCCTGAGGGGGGTAGTGCAATTGGGGCGATCGCACTGTCGCCAACCATCGCCGCTTCAGCCAGAGCACCAGAAAGCAGGGCCAAAATGCCATGCCAATCCAGGCGTAAATACCCGGCAGGTCACCGCCCCGGAGGAGAGGAACTAAGGATGCACAGAGAATGGCTCGCAGTAAAAGCCCAGCAAAGGGTTGAAGCTGGGTACTGAGCCGTACTAGGCGGGCCAGTACTCCTCCATAAACCAGGGCCAGGAAGGCGACGCCCAACGTGCCACCCTCGGCGTAAAACGAGCCAAAAATAGTGGGAGAAATGCCCAGAGTAAAGCCACTCTGGGGTGTGATAAGACCCAGCTTATTCATATAACCGCCCACAGGTTTGCCGGGCCAGAGGGAGCGGGGAATAGGCCGCATGAGAATTTCCAAATGTTCTCCTCCCAGGCTGTAGGGCAGTTGGTTGGGGTAAACCTGCTGGAGCAGCACAAAGCCATCCAGCATGTTGGCATCCTCAGCAGAAAAGGCTCGTTCCCAGGTGGCCTGCCGGAAATTGGCATCATCAGGGGTATAGCCCCGTAACGTGCCGGCGATCGCAAACAAACTCAAACCTACTGTTGCAAAGGCGGTCAGAATCAGGAGCCGCACCCGAGGGCGATAGGTAGACGAGAAGGTCACTCCAGCGGCCACCAACCACCCCAGAAATTGGAATCGCCCGGTTGAGCCGAAGGTCATTTGCGAAAGGGTCATCATAATCAGTGCCGCAATAATACGGGAAGGCCACGAGGAAAACCCTCCCCGTTTCCAAACGCAAAGCACCAGAGTCGCCACACCAACCAAGGCCAACGGGAAAAGGTAAAGGTAGCCGCTAATTTCAAAAGCGATAGATTGCCCGGCTCGAAGCTGACGCATCAGTTGCGATCGCAGAACCACCACCACTTGCAACATGATCAATCCCAACACCAGCAGGCGTGGACGTAGCCATTGCAGCAATCGTTGCTCGCCTCCGTTACCCGCCTTTAGCGGGGGAGGGTTTATCAGAGAGCGACGCTGCCACCAGGCATACCCTACCAGCAGAAATAGCTCCCCCAGCACAATTTCCCCCAGGGCGATCTCAGCAGCTTCCCGGGTAACGGCCATAAAGCCGAAGTTTTGCAGTTGAACCCAACCCCGACTCCAACCCAGGGTGACCGCTAAATAACGAAATGCCCCGCAGTAAAGCAGAAAACCACTAATAAGTAGAGGAATCTCATCATTGCGCCTCAACAACCAGCGAATGCTCAAAGCCACCAACACTAACTGAGTGAAAAAGAGTTCGGGAAAATAAAACAGGGGCATGGGTTAGCTCAGTTCCGTTGAAAGGTGGCAGAGGTGTTGACGCAGGTGATCCATCCGAAACTGAGGTGCAATACCCGAATGAGCTGCAAATTGGGCGAGCCGTTGAGGCTCTTGCAGGCAGGTTAGAAGAAATTGCGCGATCGCCTCTGGGCTTACCTCAGGCAAAACCAGACCGTTGACCTGATCCTGCACGACCGCTCCGCAGCAACGAGACGCTATGAGTGGCAGCTTCCAGGCCTGAGCTTCTAACTGAGTCAGGCCAAATCCATCGGAATGAGTCGGAAACAGGAAAATATCGGCCTGCTGATAGTAAGCAGCCGTTGCGCTGCGAGGCACAGCCCCTACCCAGCACAGATTAGGTGCCCTATGGGCAGCAACTAGATCTGGGTCGGCAGCTCCCACCAAAATAAACTGAATGGGTTGGTCAGCCAGCCGATGAGCTGCCTGAAGAAGCTCCTGAATGCCTTTGCGGGCGATCGCCTGCCCTAAAAACAACACCCGTAATGGCCGCTCAGGAGAAAACTGCTCAGGATATCGGCGCTGAAATTGTTCCATGGCTTCCTCCGGTTCGTAAACCAGCGGCAATAGGACCAACTTTTCAGCGGGAATGCCTTCTGCCTGAAGCCATTGGGCTGACCAGGGGGAATTGACAATAATGCGATCGGCTAACTGGCATTCCTCCAACCAGCTCTCCCAATAGCCTACCGGGAAGGGTTGCCACTGCTGCTCAGCCTTACGTCCCGGATCAATCTGCCCCAACACAAAAGACCAACCGCGCTGCTTAGCGAATCGACCCAATTTCAAAGCGGCATAGCTGTAGCTGAACAGGATGGGTCGGGAAACGGAGGTGTGCTGAAGGTGAGCGATCGCCCGCCGTTGAAACCAGTCGTTACGAGCTAAAATTCGAGTCCAGGCATCCGTCTTTCGCAGCCGATGCATCGCCTCAAATCGCAACAAATCTGCTGTAAATCCCTTTAAAGAGGCATTTTGGAGTTCGGGATGGTAGCGATCGGCCAGTCGCTGCATGCCGGGTAACGGTAATCGTAGGGAACTGGGTAGCACCCAGGCATCGGTCATCAGGTAACCCAAGAGGCCGCCCGCGTGCAGTGCTCGGGGGATACTGTAATGCTCCCGTGCACCGAGCTGACAACAAATCCAGTGCGCCCTGGCTCGCTTCATACTGATTCTCACGTAACCTGTCATTCTGGCTTGGATGGCTTCGGAGCAGAACCCCGGCCCCCTCCATGACCCTGACTTCTTCTTTCAGGGATATGAGGCGCTATCCGTGTAAATTGAATGGCTCTAGGGTCTGCTTTAGGAGTTGTTTCTTGCGAGGTGCACGAAAAACAACGTCTAAAGTAGACCCTGAACAGCTTTAAGAAGTCTTGGGCTGGGTCTTGAAAATCGCCAGGCAACGTTGCCATTCTGTGCAGTTCCCAGCTTTTCAGTATGAAGATGCATGTGATGTGCTACAACTTGCCCATGCGAGACGTAGAGCAGCAGACACATCCTCATAGTGAAGAGGAGCATGAGCTACATGACTTGGGGAGGTGTGTATTTTAGGCGATCGCTTAAAAACAATCGCGCCATTTTCTTAAAACCATGCTAAAAGTGTGGTTTTTAGTAGGGTAATTGTTTTTTCAGGCGCTAAATGTAGGCTCTTGTAGAAAAACCTGGTAAATTGATTCAATAACTAGTAAATTTGTATTGTTTCCTTCTGCCTGCACTCCCCTGAAGTTCTAAAACGCAGTCCTACGCCCCAACCTATACGGAAGCCCCTCAGTGCACATTAAGCGCGTCGAGCTATCCCATTTCAAGTCCTTTGGCGGCACCACGCAGGTGCCACTTTTGCCTGGGTTTACGGTCATTTCGGGGCCAAATGGCTCCGGGAAGTCCAATATTTTGGATGCGCTTTTGTTTGCTCTGGGCCTATCAGGGTCGAAAGGGATGCGGGCCGATCGCCTGCCTGACCTGGTCAACCAGAGTGTCTCCAGTCGTGGCAAGGCTACCATCGAGGCGAGCGTTACCGTTACCTTTGCCCTGGATGAGGAGGATCTCGCCACTCCTGAAGAAGAACCTGCGGTGCCCCCCTCCATTACGGATGAAGGAGAGGACGCCAACAGCGAAGCGTTAAATGGCAACGAAGCCAACGGAGACGGAGCCAAGGGTCGCCGAAATGGTCACTCCAATAGTCCCGTTATTGATCAGGGCATTCTGGCTCCCATCGTGCCCTTCAATGAGTGGAACGTCACCCGAAAGCTGCGAGTAACACAGCAGGGTACCTACACCTCCAACTATTTCATTAATGGCGAACCCTGTACTCTGGCTCAATTGCACGAGCAACTGCACCGCTTCCGTATTTACCCCGAAGGCTACAACGTAGTGCTCCAGGGAGACGTCACCAGCATCATCTCGATGAACCCGCGCGAACGTCGGGAGATTATTGATGAGCTGGCTGGCGTTGCCTCCTTCGACCGGAAAATCATCCAGGCTCGGGAAAAGCTCGACACCGTGAAGGAGCATGAGGAAAAGTTCCACATCGTCGAGCGGGAGCTGATTGCTCAGCGCGATCGCCTCGCCCAGGATCGTCTCAAGGCTGAGAAATACCAGCGGTTGCGAACCGAATTTCAGAACAAAGCCCAGTGGGAAGTGGTATTGGTATGGCGCTCCCAGGAAGCTCAGACCCGTCATCTGATGCAGCAGATTGAGGAGGGCGATCGCCAACTCACCGAGTTAGTCGCCCAGATTGCTCAGTGCCGCCAGCAGATCCAAATCACGACAACCCAACTGGAACAGCTCAATACCCACGTTAAAGCTTTGGGGGAGGACGAGCAGTTAGCCCTGCAATCCACCCTGGCCACTCGGGAGGCCGAGCTGCGCCAACTCCAGCGACAGGAAGAAGAACTGGCTGCGCGGCAGCGGGAGTTGATTCAGCAAATCAATCGCCTCCAACACGACAACCAGGAAAACCTGCAGGAGTTGGGCCAGGTCGAGCAGCAACGGCACCATCTGGAAACCGTTGAACTTCAGCGACTACAGCAGGAGCGCGATCGCGCTCAGCAAGCTTTAGAAGCCAACCGTGAACAGGCCAATGCTGTGGCTGCCGCTTCAGAAGCCTGGGTGCAGGAGCAGGCCGCACTGCACCGCCAGATTGACACTCTGCTGCATACCCTGGAACCCCAGCGCACCGAGCAAGCCCGTTTGCAGGAGCGAATTAACCAACTTCAACAAAAGATTCAAGAGCACCGCGACGGGTTGGAGGCGATCGCCCAATCCCTCACCGAAAAACAAGCCGAGCAAACCAGCAACCAACAAACTCTAGATTCCTCGCAGGCCCAAATTCAAAGCCTGGCTGATGAATTGGCTGCCGCTGAGCGGGAACTTCAGGTGCAGCAGCAAACCCAGACCCGTTTAGTGCAGGAGCAACGCGATAAGCAGCGGCAACTGGACAAATTAGAAGCTCAAGCTCAGGCGCAGCAAGAGGCTCAAGGGGCTGGAGCAGCCCAGGTGATTTTACAGACCGGCATTCCTGGGGTCTGTGGCCTTGTGGCTCAGTTAGGGCGTGTAGAACCTGAGTACCAACTCGCATTGGAAATTGCCGCAGGTGGACGACTCGGTAACGTCGTAGTCGAGGATGACGGCGTCGCCAGTGCGGCGATCGCCCTCCTCAAGGAACGCCGAGCCGGGCGGGCCACGTTCCTGCCGCTCAACAAAATTCGCCCTTCCAAACTACCCAGCCTCTCCGAGTGGAAGCGGCCTGAAGGCTTAATCGACTATGCGGTAAATTTGCTGGACTGCGAGGATCGCTATCGCTCCGTGTTTGCCTACGTGTTCGGTAATACGGCTGTGTTTACCAATTTGAATCTGGCCCGACCCCACATGGGCGAGTTCCGTATTGTGACCCTGGATGGCGAACTGCTTGAAACCAGTGGGGCCATGACCGGGGGCAGCATTGCTCAGAAGCGGGGTGGATTACGCTTCGGCACTGTTCAGCCTGGGGAGTCGGCCGAGGCTGAAGCCCTGCGCGATCGCCTGCGAGAAATTGAACGGATTTTGGGGCGTTGCGAAGGGGCGATCGCCCGAGCCAGCATCGCCGTGAAGGATCGCTCCCAAGCCCTGATAGAAGTGCGTCAGCAGCACCGGGAAGCCGAGATCCAGCAGCGCCAGGTGCAAAACCAACTGGCGACTCTGGTAGCCCAGGAAGCCCAAACCCGCACTCAGCTCTCGCAGAACTCCCAGGAGTTAAGTGAAGCTCAGCAGCGGCTGCAACAATTGGAGCAGGAACTCCCAGCGCAGGAAGCCGAATTGCAGCGGCAACGGCAAGTACTGGCAGAGATGGAGCAATCTCAAACCCACCATGAGTGGCAGCAAATCCAGACCACTATTCGCCAGCAGGAAGCCGAGCTGGGCGATCGTCAACTGGCACTCCGTACGGCAGAGCAACGGCTGCAAGATCTGGAGAACCAGCGTCAGCGGCTCCAGGAACGAATTAACCAACAACAGCAGCGGGTGCAGGAGCATCGTGATCAGCAAACGCAGGCTTCGAACCAACAGGCCGGCCTAAATCAGCAGCAAGTTGCCCTAAACCAACAGATTTTAGAATTGCGGGGAGCTCTGGCCGAGCTGGAGCAACGGTTAACCACCGCCAAACAGGAACGGGATGGAGCCGAACGACGCCTGCGGGAACAGCAGATGAGCCAGCAGCAGATTGAGTTTCAGCGCGATCGCCTTCAGGAAGCTCAGCAGGAGCGACGTACTACCCTACAAGACTTGCAAGCACAGCTCGCAGAGAAACAGGCAGAACTTCCCGATCCCTTGCCGGAAATCCCAGCAGATGTGACGGATCTGGCGAAGTTGCAAGGGGAGTTGCGATCGCTGCAAAAACGCATGGAGGCGATGGAGCCTGTTAACATGCTGGCTCTGGAGGAGTACGAGCGGACCCAGACCCGTCTGGAAGAACTCACCCAGAAGCTTTCTACTCTGGAAGAGGAGCGTACGGAGTTGTTGCTCCGGATTGAGAACTTCACGACCCTACGGCAACGGGCCTTTAAGGAAGCCTTTGATGCCGTAAACGCCAACTTTGCAAACATTTTTGCCCAACTGTCCGATGGGGACGGCCATTTACAATTGGATGACCCCAATGACCCCTTTGCCAGTGGTCTTAACTTGGTCGCTCACCCCAAAGGAAAACCAGTGCGTCGTCTGGCTTCCATGTCAGGGGGCGAAAAGTCACTGACGGCCCTCAGTTTTATCTTTGCCCTGCAACGCTACCGTCCATCACCGTTCTATGCTTTTGATGAGGTAGATATGTTTCTGGATGGGGCAAATGTAGAGCGTTTAGCTAAAATGATCAAACATCAGGCGCAGCAAGCCCAATTTATTGTGGTCAGTTTACGACGCCCGATGATTGAATCTGCCGAGCGCACCATCGGCGTAACGCAAGCCCGTGGAGCCTACACCCAGGTCTTGGGGTTGGATCTCCAGACCCAGAGCGCGTCTGGGTAGACAGCCCCTGTCTCTGTCTCCACCCAGTTGCCGTTACATCCGTTAATATGGAATACTGACCGAAATCGCTGAGTTGACAGCGCCCTCTACCCTACTTGCCCGATCCGAGATCAGGACTCGAACATGACCTCTGAACAAATTCGTCAACGCTCCGAAATTTTAGGGACTGAAGTGATCAACCGCAACACCGGACGAAAGCTGGGTGTTGTCAGTCAGTTGTGGGTTGATGTCGATCGGCGGGAAGTGGTGGCAGTCGGCCTGCGGGACAATATCTTTTCTGGCGTGGTTTCTGGAATTCAGCAAACCATGCTACTGGATAGCATTCGCCAGATTGGAGACGTCATTCTGGTAGATGATGACTCTGTTCTAGAAGATGACTTCAACCCCGAGGCCTATAGCAGTCTGATTGGTTGCGAAGTCATTACCGAGAACGGTGAAGTTTTAGGCCGGGTGCGTGGCTTTAAGTTTGACCCAGAAGACGGCACATTGCTGTCGATTACTATTGCCTCCGTTGGGTTACCCTTTATTCCGGAGCAGGTTGTGAGCACCTATGAACTCTCTATCGAAGAGGTGGTGAGCAGCGGCCCCGATCGCCTGATTGTGTTTGAGGGTGCTGAGCAAAAGCTGATGCAGCTCAGTGTCGGTCTGTTGGAGCGTGTGGGCATTGGCCGTCCCCCCTGGGAGCGCGACATGGCCGATGAGTACATCATGCCCACGTCTGTATCGAACCAGTTGGGTACGGGGGTTCGTACCCCGGCTGAACCGCTCCGTGCTCCGGCCCGTGACACCTGGGATGAGGATACCTGGGAAGAAGCGCCTCCTCTGCGCCGTCCCCTGCGCGAACCTCTGCGACAACCTGAGCCGGAGTATGTTTACGAGGAGGAAACCTGGCAGGACGCACCTGAAGTGCGCCGTGAACGCCGGATGCCCCCTCCTGCTCCAGCACCCGTCTATGACGACGACGAGGATGTTTGGGAAGATGATGATAATCCTCAACCCTACCGTGCTCCTCAGGTAAACATTCCCGAGCGCAGCAAAGTAGTTGAATACGACGAGGAAACGGATTACTAAGAAGATTTCCACATAAGAACTTCCCCATTATTTGGAAAAAAGGCGCGGCTAAGCCGCGCCTTTTTTCCAAATAATGGGGAAATTGTTTCTCAGAAATCTCCTAAGTCAAAAAGAGAGGGGGGGCATAAGTCCCCTCTCTTTTTATCTTGTTAAGATTAAGCTGCTACCTGAGGATTGGGCGATCGCGACAATACCTGAGTGACCTCCTGCTGAAGCCATTGCTCGAACAGTTCGTTCAGTAGGCGTTGGCTCATTACATCATCTAATTGTGCCGGAATCCGTTTTTCAACTCGTAGAATCACAAACCAATTGTCAAGCTGAAGCGGTGGCATCAACTCGTTGCAAGGAGCCATTGCCAGAACGTGAGCAAATTGGGGATGATAGCTACCCAGTTCAACTGGACCAATCAGCCCGTGGGTTTCAGCTTCAGGCCCCTGGGAGTACTGGGCTGCCAATTCTGCAAAGGTTTGTTCGTTTTCCTGAATCCGGAAATACAGCTCATCGGCGATGCCAGGGTCTTGAACGCGAATCATAGAGTAGACAACGCGATCAAGCTGAGCACTGCGTTCTAGAAAATAGGTTGGAAGGCGATGTTGCCACTTCTGTTGTTTGAAGGTTTGTAGCTTATGTGTGCGTTCGGCTTCGCCATCCCAATGTGAATTGGTTTCTCCGGCGTTGTCCCGGAGGGACGCGATCGCCTGGTCAATTAAAATCTCTCGTAGCAAGGGTTCGAGCAATTGATAGCGGTTTAGAAGGGGAAGTAGATCCTCCGATAAAATCGTTTGCTGATTAACCTGCAAAAGTGTAGACATGGCTGACATTCATGAAACGGTCTCTAGAGTTGTTTTTCGTGCGCTCAGCGCACGAAAAACAACTCTTTCAGTGAGCTTTAAAACACGTTCTAGAACTTGAATTAGGGAGCAGGCGTAATTGTGAGGTTATAAGAGGTGCTACCCGTCTGTGCATAGAAGTAGGCTTGAGCAATGTAGTTGCCTGCTGCTAGCGAACGGGTGATATTCTCATCACCTGTTCCTGTCCCTTCGCTCCGTTGTAATTCCTCACCCGCATCTACAATTCCATTATTGTTGACGTCCTGAATGAGCCGCAGGTCAGCATCAGCGCTGAGCCCGCTCAGGCTGAGGCTCACGCTTCTATCTGTGCTGATGTTAAAGCGGAAGGTATCAGAAGCATTATTAACGCCAAGTGACCCCGTACGAGTGGTTGTGCTCGTGACTGTACCGACTGTGACTTCAGTCGGTAGTAAATTGCTGGGGCCAAACGAGCCTGTATTGGACAAATTCAAGCTATAGGTACCCCCACCTTCAAATTGGCTGACCTGTAAGAAGTAGTCCCCCGCAGCGAGCGATCGCACGTTAATAACATCATCAACGTTATTCGATTGATTAGCGACCACGATCTGTTCACCAGAATCCACAATGCCATTGCTATTGGTGTCTCGAATCAACCGCAGGTCAAAGTCATTGCCTACCGCTAACCCTGTGAGAACTGCATTGAAGTTAGCGTTACTATCCAGCGTGAAGCGGTAGGTTTCAACAGCATCTACTGCACTTAACGACCCATTGGTGGTAAAGGGGGTAGCACTCAAAGCAAGGGTACCAACATTGGTCTCAGCCACAATCAAGTTATTGAGACTGCTTGAGGCACGCAGGGTATAGTTACTGCCCGTTCCTTCATACAGATAGGTTTGAACAATGTAATTGCCAGCTGCTAAGTTTCTAAGGTTAATCGAATCATCCGTGTTATTCGAGTTGTTACTTCGAACAATCTCGTCACTGGCGTCCACGATACCGTTGTTATTGACATCTTGTATCAATCGAATATCAATATCCGTACCGGTTGCAATACCTGTTATGGTGGCGCTGAAATTACTGGATGAGCCAAGGGTAAAGCGATAGGTATCTGACGCATCTCTGGTACTCAAACGATCATTGCGGCTGAAGGGTGTAGAGCTTGGAGTTCCTAAATTGAATTCCCTAGTCACCAAGTTGCTGGGCAAACTGGCTGTACGCGATAGCCTTAGAGTGTAGTTGCTGGTTGCTCCACTGAAACGGTAGGTCTGCAGAAAATAATTACCTGCTGCAAGGGAACGAACACTGATAGCATCGTCATTGCTACCTGTAGAAATAGAACTAACCAGGACGTCGGCAGAATCTACGATCCGGTTATTATTAACATCCCGAATCAAGCGCATGTTCACATTCGATCCGGCGCTAATGCCAGTAAGCGCTGCATTAAAGGTTCCAACCGCACCTAAGGTGAAGCGATAAACATCAACCGTATCAGTTGCACCGACTGAGTTAGTGCGGCTGTAAGGGGTGGCAGTCAAACTACCGGCATTGAATTCTAATGGCAGCAAGTTGCTGGGGCCTGTTCCTCGATTGGACAACCTCAAGGTGTAGTTTGTGCTGCTGCTTCCACTGCGAAGGACGCGAACAATGTAGGCACCTGTCGTTGTCAACCGACGATTGATAAATTCGTCGGCGCTGGCAGTACGGACTGAAGACGCGATCGCCCCACCGTCTGCTGCATCAATAACCCCGTTATTATTCACATCTCGAAACAGTTGAACATTTGCATTTTGGGTTAACCCCGTTAATGCAAGATTAAAGTTTGCAGCTGCGCTGATTGTGAAGCGATAAGTATCAACGGGATCTGCATTACCGACGAAATTTGTAGAACTCCGAGTGACGTTAAGGCCTAATAACCCTAAATTAACTTCTGCCATTTTCTATCTCCGGAAAAGCAATGTGAAAAACTTTAAACAGGCTTATCTTTTGAATGGCTTGAGGAACTCCATCCTTGAAAGGAGCTGTAAATCTATTGATTTAAACAGTCCATATTCAGGTATACTACTCCCTTAAACAGAAGCACTATTCGCTCAACATGAATCTTATTGTCATAGCAACTTTATAAGTTTTATAAATCATATTTAGTAGCTAATAAAAGACCTCAATAAATTAACAATCTCTTCTGTATTCCAGTTGATTTATTGTTGAATTTAGTAAAAAAATAGTCCTTTAGAATATAATTGTTTTAGAGCTGGGATTATTGATATATAGGAGCTTCAGAGCTTTTATTTAAATCAGATTTACTTGTAAAGAAATATGTGGAACTAATTTGAATAACAGAATTTTCAGAGTCTGCAAGTATTTACAGTCTTTAACGCCTCCTACCGGCTTTGTTGCATGATTAAAAAATGGACGGATTAGTCTTGAGGTAGTGTTGGTATTAGGCTTCGACCTTGTAGCTGTCAGGCTTAGCGATCTGAATCATTCGGTTGAGCGCAGCACATTTAATAAACAATTCCACGGCTTGATTGTCAAATTGACGCGCACTCAGATTACTTCCAAAAATCGTCTTAAAGCGAAACATGGTCGTTTCTGCAATCGAGCGACGATGATAGCCAGAGTCTTGCTTCCAGCGTTTGCGTCCATGCTTGCGAATCGAACGCAAGTTCTCATCCCGTGGATGCGGTTTGCCTTGACGATTACCATGCTGCCAAATTTTGGCATCCTTGCGCGGGGGAACCACGGCTTTGGCTCCTTTAGCTGCAATTTCCTCATAGCAATGGCGATGGTCGTAAGCTCCGTCGGTAGAAACTTGTTCTATAGGGGATTGGATGCCGTCAAGCACATCGGCTAATACCTCCCCATCATGGTAATCATTGGTCGTGACGACCGCCGCCAGGATTTCGCCCGTTGCCTCATCCACTCCCAGGTGCAGTTTTCGCCAAGTACGTCGCTTACTGATGCCGTGTTGTCGGGTTTTCCACTCCCCTTCGCCATACACCTTCACCCCCGTTGAATCCACCACCACATGGCGAGCGCCCTCCTTCGACACCACCGGAAGTTCAATCGATAGTTGCCCTAATCGCCGAGATAGTGTGCTGTGGTCTGGCACAGGTAGGTCGATTCCCATCAACTCGAAAATTGATTCCAGAAAGCCTTGGCACTGCCGTCCAGCTAGACGATAGAGGGCTTTGAGTGTCGCCATCGTTTGAATGGCAAGGTCACTGTAGAGGATAGACGCGCCGGGTTTGCCGCTCAACTCTTTGACGACCCACTGCTCCAAAATGGATTCTTCAACCCAAAAGGTGAGGCTTCCCCTCTGTTTGAGTCCAGCGTTATACTCAGACCAGTTGCGGATGCGATATTGAGGTTTCATGGCTCGTTGCGGTGTGGTAACTACAACCTACCATCCCTCTCCCCTCCGCAGCCCCTCTTCATACAACAACGCCGTAGAGATCTCTGAGGGTACTATTGCCAATCTGCTGAACCGGGTGAGAGAGAAACTTAACAATCCAGTGAGTCAGATTCTAGAGCGATTGCAGCAGTCCCGGTTAGTGTGTAGTGATGAAACAAGTGCCAGAGTAGAAGGCAAGACTCAGTGGGAGTGGGTGTTTCAAAATGAGCAGGTATGCTTGCATGTGATTCGAGCTAGTCGTGGGTCTCAAGTGATTGGCGAAGTCTTTCCGCAGATGCGTCCTCAAGTTTGGGTGTCGGACTTATACAGTGCCCAACGCACGCATGGTGCTCCCCAGTGGCAAGTGTGTTTGGCACATCAACTGCGCGATTGCCAATATGTCATTGATGCTGGAGATGACTTGTTTGCACCGCGAATGAAACGATTGCTTCTGCGGGCGGTTGCTTTACAAAGACGTCGTCAACACTTGGCAGTATCAACCGTGCAACAATACTCCTCCTACCTGTACAGCTTTATATCAAAACGGTATAACGAAAGGAATGATTTGGATAAACTGCGGTTGCGTTACAACCTGAAGTTTAGTTTTAGTTCATTCAGTAATAGATTTTGATTTGAACCTTCTCAGCAAGCTTTAAAGACATGTCTATTCTTTAACTACAAGGATTTTGGCAGGCTACCGAGCTCGGCAGCTAAGATGGGGTGACGGATCGGTCCCATTCCACCTGCCAAGGTTAGTACGCTGAAATGCTATGGTGCAAGGCTATTTAACGTGTTGTCGTTGGATGTAGCGCATAATCATGGGTTGTAGAGTGAAGAGGGTTTCACCTTCAGACTTGAGTTTTTCGATGAGCGATCGCCGATTTAACGACTCCAGGGCTTGCAGTAGCTCAGACCAGGGAGCATCCGTTTGCATGTCCTCGCGCAGTTGAGCCAACGTGATGGGATGAAGTTCCTGGGCCAGCCAGATCAGGATGCTTTGCTCCAGGGGAGAAAGGCGATTAAATTGGCGGTGGAGGTGGTGGGTGAAGTCGCCAAAGAAAACAGTGTTTTGACCTAGAAACTCTGAAACACAGCCACCGAAAAGGTCTTGGATGGTGTTAGCAATAATGTAGAGAGCCAAAGGATTGCCCAGATACAAGCGAATGACCTTATCCCACAGTTCTTCTTCGTCAAGGCCCTTCTCCTCAAAAATTTGTCGGGCAGCCCGACCCAGGCCTTCGAGTTTCAGACTGCGTACGGGGCGATTCAGTCCTTCCATCAGGGAGAGCTCGCGGGGTTTTTCCCAGCCTGTAAGCATTACACAGCTCTGGTGGGCCTCATGCCCAATGCGGCGAAGGATGTCTCCATAGGCCTCATAGCCTGGTTGGTACTGTCCGGCTAACTCTCCACTTTGTAACAAGAGCTGGATGTCTTCAAACACGAGCAGGCAGCGGTGCTTGTGCAGGTACTCCATCAACTGGAGCACCTGTGAGTCCTGGGAGTCAGGGATGGAACAACCAGGATCCAGGGATGTGAGCAAATCTGTGAGCATCCCGTTCATAGAGGAAGGGGAACGGAGCGATCGCCACACCACCACCTCAAATTGGTTTTGAATAGACTCAACAAGTTTGGCGGCCAAGGCCGTCTTCCCGATTCCCCCTAACCCATACAGGATGACGAGCCGGCACTGATCTTGCAAAATCCAGCTTCGCAGGGTCGATAACTCTTCTGTCCGTCCGTAAAAGACCCCTACATCCGGTAAACCTTGGCAGGAGACTGCTCGGTGGGATGAAACCGTTGGTATGGCAGTGACGGCTGGCGGTAAAGGAATATCGGATTGCAAAGTGTACCCGGCCTGTTCAAGCAGTTGAGGAACACGGCTCCAATCCTTAACCCGTACCTCACCTCCTATATGGCGCGCCAAAACTTCTTCAATGTAGCGGTAAAGACCTTTCGAAAGATAATTGCGTACAGTGTCATTTGCTACATGCAACCGTGCTGCTATCTCAGTAGGGCTGTGGTAGCAAAGTAAACCCCGTAAATATTGCTTCTCGACTTTAGTCAGTCCCTTACCTTTTGCTGCTGATAAGTCAACATAAAGCTGCTCTAGCTTCCACCGATGAGCGGCTTCTGCAAACTCTTGGTCAGACCGATTTGAAATCGAGGCCATAGTAGATGCACGTATCAACAGCGCTGTTCCTACACAGAGTCTACAGCAAATATCTCAAAGACTAGAGCGTGGTTTAGAACTCGCTTTAAAAGTTGTTTTTTTGTCTGCTTTGGCACTCGAAAAAACAACTGGAAGCAGACTCTACGCTTTGAGGCACTATCGATTACTTTGGGGGGCATAGATTGGGTCTCTTGTGTATATGAGGGAGTAGAGGGCAGCAGTTCTCATTATGAGCTTCAAAGCCAAGATTGCGCGCCCGATGGGCGCGCAATCTTGGCTTTGAAGCCCGAAAACCGCTTGCCTTTAGCAAGCGGTTTTCGGGCCTGATTCCATACAAAGAATTGCTGAGTAGAGGGCGATCGCCCTCCACTCCCTCATACGCTTCTAACGAATTTACCAACGCTTTGCCCTCATTTCACCAACGCTTTTACCAACGCTCGTGGGGCGAAGGAATAGAGGCTTTCCCGATATTCTGAGTTCAACAAGTCAAGCAGACGAACTGCACTCCCCAAGCGGTTTCAAAGCTTCCACTGTTTCCAACGATAAACTTCCTAAACTTTCAGGAGCCCCCTATCATCATGGCAAACTACACTCTCGGTACACTCAGCAGCTCCATCGCTAGCCAAAATGGTTTCACCGTAACCTCTGGCGACTCTACTGATGTATTTAGCTTTTCGATTCAGAATGACCGAAATATCAACCTCTATCTGCATAACATTTCAGCTTCTGATGATGCAGATCTACGTCTTTACGCAGATAGCAACAACAACGGGATTTTTGATGTTGCCGATACCCTGGTTGATAGTTCTTCTAACTACAACAATGACAATGAGGTTATTGACTACGCCGCAACTGCCGGTAACTATTTTGTAGAAGTGAGCCGCTGGGCCCCCGGTAGCACGGGCTGGGTAGACTACGATCTCGACTTATCAGCGACCTACAATGAGGGTCTATTGGGCACGTCCATTAGCCGTGATGGCTACACTGTGAGCCAAATCGATCCAACCGATGTGTTTGAGTTCACCATCACAGATGCCCGTGATATCAATCTCTATCTCCACAACATTTCCTTCGGCGATGACGCGGATCTCCATCTTTACCAGGACAGCAACAACAATGGCATTTTCGATGCAGATGACACCATTGTTACCAGCTCTGTTAATAGTGGAAATAGCAATGATCTGATTAGTTACAGTGCAACTGCCGGTACCTATTTTGCCCAGGTTAGCCGATGGGCTGCCGGTAGCACAGACGAGGTCAGCTATGATATTGATCTGTCGTCTAGCTATGACGTGGGATATGTTGGTATTGCACCCGTGAGCCTATATGGTGAGGTACCTAGCACAGAGCCAACCGATGTCTTTGAGTTTAATATTGCGGGCGATCGCAATATCAACATCAGCTTGCACAATATTTCTGCTGAAGACGATGTCGACGTGCGGTTGTTTAGTGATGTCAACAGCAATGGTATCTTTGATGCTGACGATCAACAATATGGTGCCCTGATAGGCTCTTTTGATATTAGCAACAATGATGAAGCGATCAACTTTCGGGCAGAAGAAGGTACTTACTTCGCTCAAGTAGAACGCTTCTCGGGAACAGGGTATGGTCAATATGACCTGGATATTTCGGCAACATTGACCGGCAGTGCCAGCAACTTGTTACCTGAGGAAATCCAGGTGGGTGATTTGTATGATGACCAAACCTTCTTCGGCAACATTTCTGACAGCAACACATCCGATATTTATAGCTTTTCCCTTGACTTCTTCGAAGGAGTAAACATCAGCTTAACGGGTCTAAGCAGTGACGCCGATATCCGCTTAATTCAGGATTACAACGGCAATCGTCAGGTTGACTCCGACGAAGTTATTGGTTCTTCGACGGCAAGTGGAAATCTGAGCGAGCTAATTTCCAATATTGATATCTCGGGCAACTACTATCTCCAGGTGTATCAATACAGTGGCAACACCGGCTACACCGTGAACTTCAATCACTACGCTACGTCCTATGTCTAAGACCTGCTCAGCTATCTTTCGTATGCAAAGCACGCGAAAAAATGAGCCTTGGAGCTAGCTTTAAAGCATGTCTTAGAATCTATCGCTGGGAAAGTTCGCGTTAATCTTGGGATATGAGCGTAGGGTTAGGTAACCCTACGCTCTTTTCTATTCAACTTTGCTCCGGAATACGATGAAGAGTCAATTTTAGTCTTGTGTTAAATGAATCTGATACCAAATCGATATGAAGCCAGCAATTCTCAGTATGGGTTTCAAAGCTGAGAGTTCGTGCCCTTCGGGCACGAACTCTCAGCTTTGAAACCCGAAAATAGCCCGTCGAAGGCGGGCTATTTTCGGGTTGGATTTCAAAATGAGAATTGCTGATATGAAGCTGCACAGAATGAGGGTGGCGGCGAATACGCGCCGCCCTCATTCTGTGCAGCTTCATATAAAAACGGTATGAGCTAGTTAATCCATCTTGAGAGGGTGTTTACAGGAGAAGAAACTTTCAACAATAAAGAGCGTGGTTAATTAGAATGACAAATGCTCCGTAGACTCGGGCTCTGGGCCATTTGGGTTAGCTTTCTTGTTTACGTACTGGGGTTTGCGCCGCCGCTGCCAGCAGATACGTTGCAGCCCCTACAAACTCTTCTCTCTGGGCAAATTCCATGGATTAATCCAGTGCTAATTTCAATCTTTAGCATGATTGGTATCTGGATTCTTATCTACAGCTGCCTGGTCTTTGCCGATGGGCGAATGCAATCTCTTCCTGCTTGGGCATTCATTCTGGCATCAGCCGGGTCAGGAGTGTTGGCTCTCATCCCCTATCTGGCTTTGCGCGAACCCAACGACAAATTTTCTGGTTCCAAAGACGGTTGGCTGGCGTTGCTCGATTCTCATACTACAGGTTTCATCTTGACCTTCAGTACCCTTGTGTTGTTAGGTTTTGCTCTCTTTTTTGGAGATTGGGGTGGGTTCTTGCACGAGTTCCAAACCAATAAATTTGTGCATGGCATGAGTCTGGCGTTTTGCCTGTTTACTCTGCTGTTTCCCTATCCAACGTTGCTCCAGGATGATATGGGTCGACGAGGACTGACCCATGACTCGCAACTTTTCCGCTGGGTTGCCTGGGTGCCATTATTTGGTCCCCTACTTTATCTCTGTGTGCGTCCGCCGCTCCTGGCTCGACGTTCGTAAAGTGTTCGGGGTAAAGCAAGATAGAACAAAGCCCAAGCTAAGCTTGGGCTTTGTTCTATCTTGCTTCGTTGTAGATATGATCACTAATCTAACGTCAGTTCGGGATAAGCCGAACCGCCCATTATTGCGTGCGCGACGCGCACGCAATAATGGGCTTTTTCGAGTGCCGCGCGAAGCGCGGCACTCGAAAAAGCCCTTAACCCGAACTGAGGTTAACCTAATGAGCAGCAGCACCGCCGGAAGGTTTGACCTTTTTAAAGAAGAGAACGGCCAATGCACTCACCATCAAGGCCATGCCAATGAAGTAGAAGCAATCGTTGTAGGCCATAATCAGGGCTTCTCGGCGGACAAGGGAGTCGATGGTGGCGATCGCCTGCCGCTGGGCAGTTGTCCAATCAATACCACCGCGTCCCAGAAAGTATTGGGTCAGTTGCTCAATACGCTGTTGAGTTTCCGGATCGTAGAGAGAAACCGCTTCTCCAAGACGGTTGGAATGAAAATGCTGACGATTTGTGAGTAACGTTGCCAGAGCTGCAATGCCGAAAGAACCACCCAGGTTTCGCATCATATTGAAAAGACCTGAGGCAGATCCGGCTAGAGCAGGTTCGATGCCGGCTGTGGCAATAGACGAGAGGGGAACCATAATGAGCGGTTGTCCCAAAGCACGCACTAGCTGCGACCACCGTAGTTGCGGCAATCCCGTTTCAGCGGTGAGGGAAGAGTTCATGAAGCAGCTGACGGCAAATAACGCTACCCCGATACCAATCATCAGCCGCAAATCAACCCGTTTCATCGCGATTGGCACGAGGGGCACGATGAAGAGTTGGGGAATTCCTGCCCACATGATAACTTCGCCAATTTGAAGGGCAGTGTATTGCTGAATTTGCGCTAGATAGAGCGGCAAAATATAAATGGAACCATAAAGCCCCATTCCTAGGGCAATGTTGATGATATTGGCTAAACCAAAATTACGCCGTTTAATCAGTCTTAATTCAATAAATGGACGACGACGGGTTAACTCAATCCAGAAGAAGATGCTGAGAAAAATGGCGGCAAAAATGCTGAGCCGCAGAATTAATGTTGAATCAAACCAATCTTTACGGCTTCCTTCCTCCAGTACCACTTGCAGCGATCCTAGCCCGATCGCCATGGCTACGATTCCACCCCAGTCCCCCTGCTTCAATAAATCCAGGCGCATGGATTGAGGTGTGACTGCATACCAGACTGCCCCTATCAGCAATAATCCCGGAACGACATTCAGATAGAAGATATACTCCCATCCATAATTCTCGGTTAACCAGCCCCCCAAAGTTGGTCCAATAGAGGGAGCGAAGGTAGCTGTTATTGCAAACATGGCTAACCCAATGGGTTGGCGAGCCGGTGGCAGGTTTTGCAGGATGAAGGTAAAGGCCATGGGAATCAATGTGCCTCCAGCCAAACCTTGTGCGGCCCGAAACACAATCATCGATGGCAAATTCCAGGCCCAAGCGCACGCCACGGAAAAGAAGATGAATAGGGTTGCGTTAACCAGTAGATAGCGCCGTACTGAAAAAACTTGAGATAGCCAGCCCGTGAGCGGAATAACCACAATTTCAGCCACCAGATAGGCGGTTGAAATCCATGAGCCTTCCTCCAAAGTAGCTCCTAGGGCTGCCTGGATATCTTGCAGGGAGGCGTTGGTAATTTGAATATCGAGCACCGCCATGAATGCACCCAGGATGGTGCCCATGACCCCAATCCAGGTTTTTAATGGGACAGATGGATTCGTCTGGGGGGCTGGAGGGGAGGATGGTTGGGTCTTGCTCTCAGTCACAGAGGTACTCCAGGATGAGTAAGGTATTAGAGGCGCATATCCAAACTGAGATTATTGGTGCTTGATATCAGACACCGGATGTTTTTTCAAGACATCCGGTGTTTTAGAGTTTATTCAGTCGCCCTTACTCTTGCACGTGAACGCTGATTGTAGCTGACATCCCAGGAGAGATTTGGCTCTCGAAGCCATTCAAACTTTCGGGGTCAAAGGTGATTTTGACGGGGATACGTTGCACCACTTTGGTGAAGTTCCCGGTAGCGTTGTCAGGGGGTAGGAGGGCAAACTGTGAGCCAGAGGCAGGCGCAAGGCTGTCGACGTGACCGGTAAAGGTGTGGCTTGGAAATGCATCCAACTCAATCTCCACAGACTCCCCAGGTTTAATGTCGTCCATCTGGGTTTCCTTGAAGTTGGCAATAATCCATAGGTCATCGCCGACTACCGCCATGAGCGGCTGGCCTGCTTGAACTTGTTGGCCGACTTCTACCGTCTTGCGGCCAATGCGTCCTTCGGCAGGAGCGGTGATTTGGGTGTAGGACAGCTGGAGTTGAGCCGCATTCAGTTGGGCCTGGGCCTGGGCGATCGCCGCCACGGCTGCTTCATACTGGCTCCGATTCACATTGGTTTGCTGGCCTGTGGCCTGAGCTTGTTGCAACCCGCTCCGGCTTGCTTCCAGTTGTGCCTGGGCTTGACCAACGCCTTGCTGGGCTTGATCAACTTTAGCCTGAGCCTGGCTTACGCCCTGTTGGGCTGCATTGCGCTGAGCCTGGGCGACTTCAAAGGCTGCGCGAGCCGCATCAAGTTGTTGCCGAGCTACGGCTCCCGATTCAAACAAACTTTGATAACGGGCATAGTCGGCCTGGGTCTGTTGCAAAGTGGCGTTGGCTTGTGCCAACTGTGCCTGGGCAGCGGGTACCCCTGCCTGGGCTTCAGCGACGGCAGCTTGAGCACTGGAGATTGCCGCAACCGCCTGGGCAATGTTTCCCTGAGCTTCAGTGGTCTGGGCCTGGGCCGTAGTGCCTACCTGGGCAATGCTGCCCTGAGCAGCCTGAGCCTGTTGCTGAGCTACCTGGAGAGCAGCCTGGGCTTGCTGGACTTTCACTTCGTAATCGTGGGGGTCGAGTTGAACCAACAACTCACCGGGTTTCACCACTTCGTTATCGTCTACGGTGACTTGGCTGACAGTACCGGGAATGCGGCTGCTGATCTGATAGAGATGGCCTGCAACAGCAGCGTTGTCTGTTTCCTCATGGGTGGAGGCGTATTGCCACCAACGGAAACCGAAGCCACTGGCGGCGATCGCCCCAATTCCCAAGGCAGCCAGCAACAACTTCGAAGGGCGCTTCTTCGGTGCTTTGGCAGTGGTTTCAGAAGGTGCTTCGGGAGTGGCTTCGGCAGGGGAGGACGCTTCAACGACAGTAGCTCGCTCCGCGATCGGTTCCGTTGGAGCGGTCGGAGATTCCAGAAGCGCGCTCTTGCCGTTAAGGGTGTTGGGATGAGTCTTCATAGGTACGCTCGGCAAATTGCAAGGATTAATACGGGAGCTATTAGTTAGTATGCTAAGTTTTTGGTAAAACAACTTCACCTTAAAGGGTGACTGTATTTATACTCAGGAGAGATTCGCGATGATGCGATCGACCCAGTCTGAAAGAAGCTGCTGTTCGGATTCAGAAAAACCCTGGAGGGCCTGCTCACGAATACCCGAGGCGCGAGCGGGCAGCACATCTTCTAATTGTTTGCCTTCTTCCGTTAGCCAGATGCGCCAGATACGCCGATCCTGAACATCACGCTCGCGGCGCACCAGACCTCGCTCTTCCATGCGATCGATTACGCCTGTAAGGGTACCTCCCACCTGACGGAGCTGCTCGCCAACCGCTGAAGTGGCCAGGCCATCCTGCTCCCACAAACAACACAGCACCAGCCAGTGGAAGGGAGTTAAGCCGTAGGGTTCCAACTGCTCTTGAAACTTACGGGTTAACAGTTGGGAGATCAACTTAATGCGATAGCCCAGTCCATGCGGGGCACGGACGTTTTGCCAGGGTTCTACAGAGCGATCAAGCAAAGCAGGTGTCATATATTTACTTAGGGTGCGTACTATTAGTATAGCAAGTGTTTTTGTTATGTGGGTAATTGTTTGCTGGGGCGGAGCCAGTAGGCGAACTCGGGAGCGGCGATCGCCTCCCGTACTGCAGGCTTGTCTGGATTCAACAACATTGGGCGTTGAATTCCTGTCAAAAATTTCACATCATACAGTTCCTGGCAACCAGCCGTGAATTCCAACATGCCGACCTGAATGCCTCGCTGGAGGTCGATAATCGCCACCCCACAGAGAAGGCGATCGCCCCGCATGCTCACAGGTAACCCGCCAAAGATATGTCGCTCCCGAATCTGGCTCAAACCTACCAGGGCGTAAGAACCGATACATTCGAGACCCCGCAGAAAGCCAGGGAGGACACAAACCGTTTCCACGTCGCCTGTAGCAACATCAAGGCGGCACACTTCTCCAGCACCGGAGTTCAGGAACCAGAGATAGCCGTCGTGCCAGCGGGGTGAGTGAGGCATACAGAGCCCCTGCAACAGTAATTCGTTGGATTCTACATCTATCAGAATGCCACCTGTCGCCTTGTGTTCTCGCCAGCCCCCCGCAATATCTGTGGCTCCTAAGGCGGTTACATATTTAGGTTGTCCCTCCACAATCGCGAGGCCGTTGAGATGGCAGCGATCTTCTGGTGCTAATTCTGTAATAAAGGAGGGGTGCCAGCGAGGGACAAAGTTAAAATCCTCGCTTAAGGCAGCCAGGCAAGAGAAGCGGGTGTTCACTAGCCAGAGGCCATCCTTGCCAAAGGCCAGGTCGTGAATATTGAGGTCATTGGTGTAGTAGCTGACGCGGGGCAGGTAGAGGGCATCATAGCGATCGCGCTGCGCTTCTATATACTCATGGGCCAATAGGGGTGCATTGGCAAACCCCATAACTTCATATTGGGTCGCCAATACCCAGCGATTACCCTGCATCGCCATGCCCATCGGCTTGGTAAATTGCCGCAGTAGTACCGTAATCTGCTGCCCATCAAAACCAACCAGCACCACCTTCCCAGCCTGATAGGTGCTAATAACAATAGAACCACCAGACTGAGCAAGCCAACTGTGGAAGCCATCGGAGGCGTGGCAGGAGAAGGCGTCGGGGGAACTCGTGGGTTGGGGGGGAGGCGGGGAGGGGTGGATAGAACGAGCAACCGTTGTTGCTTCTCCTTGTTTTTCCGTGCTCTCCTGCTTCCAAATCTGCTGATAGGCTGCCTCAATCTGACGCACTGTGCGATCGCTTTCAAACAACGGCAGTCTCAGGCGGTTTTCTTGAAGGTGTTGTCTCAAGCGTTGTCGCTCCTCGGGATGGGTGGCGAGGTGAATGGCGAGGTGTTCGTAGTCCTCCAAAGTGGTGGCGACCAGTTCGGGTAGATGGACGGCGTTTAGAAGACTGGCGGAGACGCGGGAGGCAAAGGTTTCGCCAGGGATGGTAATCAGGGGAACTCCGGCCCAGAGAGCATCGCTACCTGTGGTATGGGCGGTGTAGTAGCGGGTGTCGAGAAACAAATCAGCACAGGGGTGGCGATCGAGATGCTCAGCTTTGGGTAAGCGGGGGGCGAAGATGAGGCGATCGCCCGCTACGCCTAACTGCTCTGCTGCCCTCACCAGATTCTGGTGAGCCAGAGGGTTAGATTCCAGCAACCACAGTACGCTTTGGGGCACCTGCTGCAAAATTCGCATCCATATCATAAAGATGCTGGGTTCAATTTTCTGCACTTTATTGAAACAGCAAAAGACAACCGCCTCCTCGGGTAAGCCACACTGAGCCCTGGTTATAGTGCCCGTGGGCAGGAGTTGCTGGTTGTTGTTGAGTTGGTAGCAGCCGGGCAGATATACACAGGTTTCAGTGAAGTGATGAGCAAGCTCCGGCGGAGTAATGACGGAGTCTGTCAGGATGTAATCAATCTCTCGCTGACCAAGAGTGCCAGGGTAGCCCAGGTAGTTGACCTGAAGAGGGGCAGGGCGGAGGGCAAAGAGTTCGGGGCAGCCATAGTCCGTATATCCGGCCAGGTCAATGAGAATATCAATGCCATCCTGGTGAATTTGTTGAGCAATTTCTGCCGGAGACATGCCAAGCACATCGCGGAACTGGTCACAGTCTGCCATCAGTTTTTGGCGGTAGGTGCTGCTGTCATCTGGACCCAGGGAATAAGCGAATACCTCAAATTGTTCTCGATCATGTAACTCAAACAATCTCAGCATCAGGTGAGCAACAGCATGGTGGCGAAAGTCACCGGAGACATACCCGAGACGAATTTTTGGCTTTGGCCTACGGGCCGGGAATTGGAACTGACGGCGTGTATCGGCCATGCGCTGGGCGATCGCCTCCGCTCTTCCTTCCGCCAATCGTCGCTGCTCTGTTGCTGAGAAAGGGAGGTACAGGGTATTGAGAGGGGCAATATCCAAAGGGGCTGTGGAAGCCAGTTTTTCAATCTGGGTTTTGAACGTGTCTAATTCGCTCCATTGGGCGATCGCTAAGTTTGCTGCCAGTAAACCGTCCCAGGCTTTGAGATTGTTTGGTTCTAAGGCAAGCACCTGCCGATAGAGCGCGATCGCTGCTTCCCATTGCTCCAACCGAAACCGTACCTGGGCCAGGTTTATCAAGGCTGGCACCCAATTCGATCGGCGGGCCAGAGCCTGCTCATACAGGGCGATCGCCGCACTGGCCAATCCTTGTCGTTCCCGCAGGCTTCCCAGCCCATTGCAGGCTTCGGGATATTGGGGTTGCAAGGCGAGGGCCTTCTCGTAGGCGGCGATCGCCGCTTGAGTCGCGCCTACAGATTGCAGGGCGGTGCCCAAGTTACAGTGCGCCTGAGCATTTTGGGGCTGGAGGGCAAGGGCTTTTTGATAGAGGGCGATCGCCGCTTGATATTGCTGCTGCATCTGGCGCAGGTTGGCCGTCTGCACTAATGCCGGAACATAGTCGGGCTGTTGGGCCAGTAACCGCTCATATTCGGTTAGAGCGCGCTCATGGTTCCCCTGTTTTTGATAGGCTAACGCCAGGTTGTAGCGACCATCTATGGCCTCGGGCTGCAGGGTTAGTGCTTCCTGGAAACAGGCAACTCCCTGGGCGAAGTTGCCCTGCTGGCAGTGGAGAACACCCAGTTCAGTCAGGCGTTGAATTTCGGATGTCGGAGACGCCATAGCCCTTCAGATCCCATCACAAGGCACAACTCCTACGTTATAGCGTTGTCATACCAAACCAATACGAAGCTACCCAGAATGGGAGGTATGGTGCGTACGCACCATACCTCCCATTCTGGGTAGCTTCGTCTAAAGAATTGTTAGACAACCAGGACATCCATACGGTTTAAGGTTGGTGCGTTTTGAAGGATAGCCAGTGCTCCTCCAGTGCCAAATCCTGCTGCTGTACCGTTAGTGTTATAAAACAGTTGTCCATTACTGGTGTTGTAAACAACAGCAGCACTGGCGGTAGCTGCGGCAGCATTGGTGCTGACGGTCGCAAATTGGTTGACCTTGAGGTTACTGCCTACGGAATTGGCTAGGAGTTGGAAGGCATTCGCCGAGAGGGAGATACGATCCGTTCCAGTCGCGAAGCCCACAATTGTATCGCCTCCAAAATCCGTAGAGCGAAAAGAACGGGAAGAGCGGAACCCATAGGTATCGCCACCGGAACCACCGATGAGAGTGTCATTTCCGGCTCCCCCAAAGAGGCGATCGCCGCCTAAGCCACCGACAAGGCGATCGCGACCCGCAAGACCATTCAGGACATCGTTGCCACCTGCTCCGTTTAGGGTGTCATCTCCCAGGCTGCCATTCAGGGTATCGCTGCCTGCAGTTCCTATTGCGCTGCGTCCTGTTACCGTCACGCTGACTTCGGCAGTATCAATCCCCCCTTTCCCATCATCGATCTGATAGGTAAAGCTATCTGCACCCGCATAGCCGGGTGTAGGCGTATAAACCAGAAAATCGTCGTGCAAGTTAGCGGCTGTGCCATTGTCATTAACCGTTACCGTGCCATTCATGGGATCGGTCACGATGCTTAATTGCAGAGGGTCCCCGCTGGGGTTACTATCGTTTGCCAGAACATCGATGACAACCTGACCGTAGGCTGCAACTGTGGGGCTGTCAGCATTGGCAGCCGGTGGGTCATTGGTCAGGCTAAAGCGTTGGGCATAGATATTTATTCCGGAACCATTTTGGCCGTACCCCTCCCACGTAATGACAAAATCACCATCAGCATCCATGGCAATTTGAGGACGGTATTGAGAATAAGTCGTGAAGGTATTGGCTCGGAACTCCTCACCGACACGGTTGCCTAACTTGTTGAAGACTTGTGCATAAACCCCCAAACCATCGCCATCCTGGCCATTACTTTGCCAGGTAATGACAAAGTCGCCATCGGCATCCATAGCGACCTGGGGATCTGACTGCGTATCTGTGGTGTAGGTATTGACACGAAATTCGTTGCCTAACGCTACTCCATCTCGGCTGAATCGCTGTGCGTAAATGCCCAAGCCACTACCATCCTGACCATCACTGTGCCAGGTGACGATAAAATCTCCGTCAGCATCCATGGCAATGCGGGGCGCCTCCTGAAGGCTGGCTGTGCTTGTATTAACCTGAAATGCTTCTCCCAGCGCAATTCCAGTACTGCTGTAGCGCTGAGCGTAGATATCTCCGGGATTCACATTGGTGTTCTGGCGTGCGTCTTCCCAGGTCACCACAAAGTTGCCATCAGCATCCATTGCCACATGGGATGAGCCTTGATATCCGCTGGTTTCACTGTTCACGCGGAAAAAGCTGCCGAGGGTAGTCCCATCGCTACTGTAGCGTTGGGCAAAAACGCCAAAATCTGAATCAGATGAGTCGCTTCCTGTCCAGGTCACGACAAAATTGCCATTAGCATCCACGACTACCTGGGGATCGCCCTGGTAATTCATGATGTTGGTGTAGACCGGAAACTCGCCTCCAGTCGTGCTCGTTGTGCTGTCATAGCGTTGAGCATAAATGCCATTATCAAACTCAGGTTGGAAGAACCGTTCCCAAGTTAAAACAACATTTCCGGTTGCATCTAACGCTGTGCTATGGATAAAATATCGCGACTCAGGAGGATAAAGTGTCATCAGCACTTCATCACCTAACACATTTCCCATACTGTCATAGCGTTGGCCGTAAATTCCAAAGTCACTCTGCCCCATACCCTGCCAAGTAACAATAAAGTTACCCGCCGCATCCATCGCAATGCGAGCGGCCGCCTGGGAATCTGTGGTGTAGGAATTAACCTGAAATTCAGAACCCTGGAAAATCGGAGTTGACATAGAGCATCCTGATAATAAGGAAACACACGAAAAGTTAACAGGGAATCACCGTATAAATACGGAATAGCATAGCTATGTAGTTTTTATTACAGCAGGGACTGTGATAGTAGCGAAATAGGAAATATCAAATTTTCATAAATTTCAGCTTTCATATAAAACCTGGGTTAATAAGCTGGTTTACTGAGGTAGTTTCCTGGGAAGGTTAAATTTCGTACCTGTGAGAGGTGTGCCAAACTTGGCTAAGCACACACCCAAATAGGGCTCAGTGCTCAAGACTGGGAGCAGGTACTTCTCAGTCTTTGGCCTCTAATAAGCATTCCCAAACTCCTCTTGAGTTTTCTTATAGTGCTGTACTTCAGCTAGAACCCTGCCACTCTCCTTGCTTCAACAAAAATGAATGTGAGTATTATTGTGTTTGGAAAAGCGACCTGTACGTTTTCATGAATCCTTACACCACTTTGAAGCAAACTGAGCGGCAGCGAGTTAGCGATGGTTGCACTGTCCCAATTCTGGATGGCTGGAATGGCGCAAATTCGCTTCTCGTACTGGTATGGCCCCAGTTGGGGGATTTTGACAGTTTGGAGTATGCCTGGTGGTTACAGCGTCATGCTGCAGAGCTTCAGCAAAAATCGCTTACCATCAGAGCGGTAGGAATTGGCGATCGCCCCTCTGGCGAAAAATTTTGTTCCTATACTGGGTTCTCCCCCAGTTGGCTTTTTGTTGACCCAAAAGCTGAGCTGCATCAGCAACTGGGCCTTTACTCGGGCCTCTCGCTTAAAGCGCCCATGCTCTCTCCATCCCAGAATGCTTGGGTGAACCTACTGCTGATGTGCGCGGGAATTGGTAGCCCGGGTACTTTAGCGGAGGTGTTTCGGGGGTATCGGGGCGATCGCCAGGCTCCTCAATTGATTGGAGATGACGAAGTGGTGAAGGCAGCTCCATTACCGCCTTTAAGGGGGTCGGCCTTCAATGTGGCAGGAGGTCAGGGTTTTCAGCGACCCTTCGAGTTGGCGACGCTGCGATTGCGCAACATGGTAGAGTCTCTAAGCCACTGGAAAACCTATGTACCTGACGCAACTTATATCACTCAGCGGGGCGGTACGTTTCTGTTTGATGCGTCTGGGAATTTGCTTTATGAGCATCGCGATCGCGGAATTTTAGGATTCGCAGCCAATATGAGCGATCCTCTATCCTTCTTGCTCAATTTCCTTTGATAGCCTCAGCTTTAGCATGAGTTACGAGGGATAGATGTGGGGCTTTGTCCTACGTCTATCCCTCGTACCTTGTCAGGCGGAAAGGGTTATAGATCAATGCCAATCCCGATCGCCTACCTTCTGTAATCGTTTGGCTGCATCAATTACATCTTGCAGTTCCACCGGATCGCTGAGGGGATCCGTGTCGACCGTAGTGACCCGGTTCAACTCACGCTGCCAGCGTCGTAACTCGGCCACGTAAGGTTCATGCGGAACGCGGTGCAAATGCTCTCCATCTTCCACCAGGTCGCAAATGCCGTTGTGCAACCATTTTCCGGTATGCCAATCGGGCATATCGACAGCGGGGAATAAGCAGATGCCATGTAAGTCAATTCCGGCATTGACGGCAGCCAGGGATTCCTCCATTACATCCCGTAGCCACTCGTCGCGCCCCCCTTCCATACCGCTCGTTTCGCCAATAATCATGGGACGATGATACCGTTCCCAAACCCAGCTCATCAGCTCGCATAATGGTTTAATGCGATCGTCATCTGGGTCGAGGGCTTTGTGAGGGCCAGATTCTCGGTATTCCATCTGGCCGAATGAATAATTATTGGCACCCACAATATCGAGAATTTCGGGGGAACCGCCCAGTTCAGGATGGGCTTTGCCGTAGAGAATATCCCAGGCCAGGAAGGTGTCTTCGTAGGTTTCATGGTGGGCGGCCTCGACCAAATCAGGGCGATCGCGCGGAGCCACTACCTGCACCAATGGGTCAATGTGAATCATTCGGGCATCGGGGATGACAGCACGAATGGCATTGACCCCGGCGATCGCTGCCCTACACAGGGCCAGCCGAAAGCGGAAACGATCCTCTCGAGTCTTCTTATAAGGGGCCGTCCACCCCCACTCACCCCCGCAGAAGGAGAAAAAGGTGATTTCGTTGATGGGGGTGAAAAAGTGAGGACCAGGCCGTCGGGCCGCAATATATTCTGCTGCGGCACCACAATAGCGCGCAAACCGCTCAGTAAACGTGTCCGTGAACGGATCCAAGTCGTCTGGGTATCCGTAGTGACAGAGGTCCCAAATAGGCACAATTTGGTTCTTCTGCATCGCTTCTAGCATCGGATCAATGCAGTCAAAGTTGCATATTCCGGCCTGATCCACGAGTGGCCAGGGAATGCCTTCTCGGGCGACATCAATACCTAGCGATCGCAAGATGCTGTAATCCTCTTCAGCACATCGATCGTGCTGGGTCTCTTGAATCAAATTGCGTCGCCCTTGATCTTTCCAGAGGAATGTCGAACACTCAAAGCCGGAAATAAAGAATGTGGGGAAAATCCCGGGACGTTGAGTCATTTAGTGCAGCCTGTAATAAACGGCATGGACAAGAATTTACCTGTCTCTACAGTTGTTTGCCTACTATCTTGGTGACTAGAAATATATCTTTCTTAAGACTTACACTTAATACATAGGCACTGCACTAAAGCCCACATGAAGAGTTGTTGATGATGTATAAAGTGCATAACCAGCAACCCTTATGTAATGACTATAGAAATCCTAAATGTTTTTGTAGATGGAGTAAGCTTAGCTCACTTCATCTTTCAAAATCTCTTCCACAAACTGTGTAAGAACATTATCGCGTGAACCGTTTACTTACTGCTACCTGACGCTTTGACAAGTTGTGCAGGCGATCGCTACAACAAAGGAAATCCAAGCTTGTGGAGAATACCCCGAAGGCGATCACGCCCGCTGAGCGCTTGAGCTGTGGCAATCCGCTTAACTGAATGCTCTACCCAGTCCCCAGCGACATTCATCTGTTGGGATTGGTAAAACTTCTGCATCGTATTGTTGTAGTCTGCGATCGCAGCATCCTGCCCAGCCAGGTCATAGGTTTCTCGATGTAAAACAGCCGCCTGGGGCAGGCGTGGCTTAATTGCGGCAGGTTTAGCAGAATCAGGATAACCCACACACAGACCGAAGACGGCGAACAGGTGTGGTGGTAGTTGTAGGGTCTCGCCAACAGCTTCGGGTTGGTTACGCATCCCGCCAATATAAACCGTTCCTAAGCCTAAAGATTCAGCAGCGATCGCCGCATTCTGAGCGGCTAAAGCTGCATCAATTACAGCCGTCAGGAACATCTCCAGGTAGTCCAATCCCTCGGTTGTCATGTTCCGCTGGCTCGCTACATGGTGCAGCCGTGCCAAGTCAGCTAACCACACCAGAAACAACGGGCACTGGCGGATATGAGCCTGATTCCCAGCGAACTGGGACAGCGTTGCTTTGCGATCAGGATTTTCGACGGCAACCACACTCCAGGTCTGTAAGTTGGATGAGGTCGCAGCGGATTGAGCTGCTGCGATCAACGTTTCCAGCGTTTGCGGAGGTAGGGGATCGGGCCGATAGGCTCGGATGGAACGGTGGGTTAGCAGCAAGGCGAGTGTGTCATTCCATGGAGCCCCGTGTATATTGTGAGTGCCATAGCGATCGCCCATCGCCTTAAGAAAGGGCTCCCGCATTAAATCATTCATAGAGAATCTGTAAGAACTACACTATTACTCGGATTTATAACGCTCTCTGGCTGAGATGGCTACGAATTCTCTAAACGTTGGGTGAGTTGGCACGGTGCATTACGCTTAGGATAGTTGGCCCCCATCCTTCCCACCTTCGCACTTAGGAGGTTTCTGCATAAGAATTTACCCAGAATGTTGGTGCTTTGCCCGCTTCGCGGGCAAAGCACCAACATTCTGGGGGTAATTTCATTACTGGAAATCTCCTTAAAACCTAGAACCATAGTTCTGCCATGGTGCAGCGACGACAGAATTATGGTTCTGGGTTTTGAGGCATGGGGTGAGTCAACTTAAATTGTGTATCAAAATCCAGAAGGATGATTTTGATGCACGATATAAACCCCGTGGGCACTCTAGGGAAGATAGCTATATATCTACCCCTTCAACTTCCAAATAGACCCTTAGCCCTAAAGGATATTCTATTCAAACAAAACAAATCATAGATTGACAAGAGAAATCGATTAAAAAGAACAAGGTTTTCGAGCTTATGGCCTAAAAAATCGTGAAAAACTACTGAGGCAAACTTGAGAACTTTTTATTGTTCTTTTCCTCCCAGCTCCAATTCGAGAAAGCCCACGACGTGTTGGCTTTTCCACTGCCATAACCAGTACTGCACAGCAGACAGCAACCTAATTTGGCGGTGTGGGATACTTTGCACTCCATGCCACCAAACGTAGAACAACCTAAGCTACCCAGTCCTCAGGTATGTATTCAAGCTAGCTAGAAGGGTTGCTTGTGCGATAGGCACACAAACAATCTTTAAAGCAGTTTCTATAAAAGATCGCTTCAGTGGCACTTCAACCTGCCAGGTTCTTGATTTGTAGTCGAGTAAGGCAGGCACCCTAGTTCTTTCGTCCTGATCTGAATCATGCAACCATCTATGCTGGCATCTAAACAACGAGAGCGTCTTCTCCGAGAAACTGCCGTTCGTATCAGTCGGTCTGCTGATATTCAGATGATTTTGGATACCACTGCTCTGGAAATACAACAATTCCTTCAGGCAGACCGGGTTTTAATCTACCAGTTTGACTCTGATATGAGTGGGCAAGTGGTGGCCGAGTCAGTCGCAGGGAATTGGTTACCGATACGGGGTCAGCAGATTGAGGATACGTGCTTTCAACGAGGCGGCGGGCAGCAATACCACCAGGGTTACCGATGGGTGGTTAGCGATGTCTATCAGGCAGGTTTAACCCAGTGTCATTTGCAATTACTGGAAAGATTCCAGGTCAGGGCAAATTTGGCGGTGCCCATTTTTGTGGGCGATCGCCTCTGGGGTTTACTCATCCTCCATCAATGTGCAAATGCTCGTGAGTGGCAGTCCGACGAGTTGGAATTGGTTGATCACCTGACAGTATATCTAACGATTGCCCTGCAGCAAGCCACCCTGCACCAGCAATTACAGGAGGAAGGCAACACACGGAAACAAGCAGAAGAGCGTTTGCAACATCTGTCTGAGCGCCTTGAACTGGCAGTAAAGGCCGCGAAAATTGGTATTTGGGACTGGGATGTGATGAACGATCGCCTTTTTTGGGACGATCGCATGTATGAACTTTACGGCGTCCAACCCTCTTCTACTGCATGCGGTTATGCCACCTGGGAAGCAAGAGTGCATCCGGATGATTTGCTCAATTGTCGTATTGTTACCCAGAAATCCCTGGCTGGTGAAAGCTCCTATGAGACTAACTTTCGAGTGCTCTTACCGGACGATACAATTCGCCATGTCGAATCTTATGCTCTCGTGCAGCGCAGTCCTGATGGTGCTCCCGTACGGATGATCGGGATGAATTTCGACATCAGCGAACGGGTGCGTCTGGAAACTGAACGCAAACGGGCTGAAACCGCCTTGCGATGCCTGGTAGAAAGCACTGCTGCCGCTATTGGTAAAGACTTCTTTTCGGCCCTGGCACAACAATTGATGCTGGCCCTGCAAGTGCAATATGTCCTGGTCACTCAACTGGTGGGCGATCGCCTGCAAACACTGGCCTATTGGAAAGATGGCAAACCTCAGTCCGAAATCATGTTTGCCCTGGCAGATGCGCCCTGCTGTTCCCGTGCTATTCAGTATGGGCAGTTCTACTGTCCAAAAGATCTCCTGGAACGTTTTTCTGATTACCCCTTGATTCAGTCCCTACAAGCGGAAAGCTATTTGGGGATTCCCCTCACTACCGTAAGTGGTCAGCGAGTGGGTAATCTTTGCATCCTGGATAACAAGCCTATGGAAGATATCCAATGGGCTGAAGCTTTTCTACGCATCTTTGCGACGAGAGCAGCGGCAGAACTGGAGCGGCAGCATGCTACGGAAGCCCTGGAATGCCTGAACCAGGAGTTAGAAGACCGTGTGGAACAACGCACAGCGGCTCTCCGTGAAAGTGAAGCAAAACTGAGTGCCATCTTTAACCAGGCAGCCGTTGGCATCAATCTAGCAACGCTGGATGGTCAGTACCTCAAGGTTAACCAGAAGTTGTGCGATATCTTGGGCTACTCCAAGGAAGAGTTAGTGACCCAAAACTTTAGGGAATTTTGCCATCCAGACGATCGGGAAAAAGGGGAAGCAGAACGTCAGCAATTATATGCTGGAGCAATCAATTCTTTCTCCATCGAGAAGCGTTGTCTGCACAGGAATGGGAGTACGGTCTGGATCAACCTGACTGTTTCTCTGATCCGTCAGGCCTCGGGTGATGTGGATTGCTCAATTGGCATTGTGGAAGATATTAGCGATCGCAAACGGGCAGAAGAAGCCCTACGCCAGAGCGAGGAGAAGTTCCGTCAGCTTGCCGAAAATATCCAGAGTGTTTTTTGGATTAGTGATACGGATTGCAGCAAAATCCTCTACGTTAGTCCTGCTTACGAAGACATTTGGGGCTGCTCCCGTGAGTTGCTTTACACATCACCCGAATCTTTTGCTGATGCAATTCACCCAGATGATCAGGCGCGGGTTTTTGAATTTCTTGCCAAACAATCCGAGGGTTATGACGAGGAGTATCGGATTCTGCGACCCGATGGAACGCAACGCTGGGTGCGCGATCGAGCCTTCCCCATTCATAATCCCCAGGGAGAAGTCTACCGATTGGCTGGTATTGCCGAAGATATCACCGCTCGTAAACAGTCAGAGGAGATTGTCAGCCGACAACTCGCCACTATCGAAGCCGCCATTGATGGTATTGCGATCCTTAACACAAAGGGTGAGTACACGTATCTGAATCAGGCTCATGCCAGCCTGTTTGGCTACCGTTGTGCTGAGGAGTTAGTGGGCAAAACCTGGAAAACGCTTTACTCCGCTGCAGAAGTGGAGCGCTTTGAGCAGAAGGTTCTTCCCAAGTTACCTGAGGCTCGGGCTTGGCGTGGAGAGGCGATCGCCACTCGTCGAGATGGCAGTACCTTCCACCAGGAGGTTTCTCTCACCCTGACGCCTCAAGAGGAGATGATTTGCATTTGTCGTGATATCAGCGAAAGAACTCGGTTGGAAACCGCTCGCAGGCAAGCTCAACAGGCACTTGAACAGAGCGAAGAGCAGTTCCGCACAGTCTTTGATAATGCACCCATTGCCATTAGCCTGGTCAGGGTGGATAACTATCAAATTTTTAGAGTCAATGCGGCTCATTATCAGTTGTTCGGCTATAGCGATGCTGAGTTGGCAGCCATGTCCATCTCAGACCTGACCCATCCAGATGATTTAGCTGAAGATATCAAACAGGTTGAGCAAATGCTCAGGGGTGAAATTTCTGGCTTTCAGATGGAGAAACGATTCATCACAAAGAAGGGTGATGTGATTCTCGCGAATATGACGGTCGCACTCATTTCTGATCCCGATGGATGTCCACTGTATAGTATGGCGATGATAGAAGATATCACTGAGCGCAAGCAATCAGAAATGCTCCTGAAAGCTCAGCAAGAATTTCTTCGTCGTCTGATCGACACTGTTCCTAATCTGATTTTTGTCAAAGACTGGCAAGGGCGATTTACACTTGTGAATCAAGCCATGGCAGATATCTATCAGGCTAAAATCTCAGACTTGGTTGGCAAAACAAATGCCGAAGTTCACCCGAATGTGGCAGAAGTTGAACAATTTCTGGCAGTTGATCGGGAGGTGATGACCACAATGATGACAAGGCTTGTAGAAGAAACGATCACGGATGCCAATGGGCATCAATGCTACTTCCAAACGATTAAGACTCCCATTATGTCTGTGGATGGTCACTCCCAGGAAATTTTAGGGGTTGCGACGGATATTAGCGATCGCAAGTGTATGGAAGAGCAACTGCGCCAAAACGAAGCATGGCTGTTGGAGACACAACGCATCGCTCATATGGGCAGTTGGCAATTGGATGTTGCAACCCAACGAAATACGTGGTCAGAAGAAACCTTCCAGATATTTGGCTATGCTCCAGAACAACCAGAGCCGACCTATGAAGAACTCATTCAGTCTGTTCATCCCGATGATCGAGAGCAGAATGAGGCTGTGTTTAAGGAGGCGATCGCCCAAGTTAAACCATTTGAACTAGAGTATCGTGTGGTGCATCCCGATGGCAGCATCATTCATGTGTTGGTAAAAGGACAACCTGTTCTTGCTGAGACAGGTGACCTGCTTAGTTTTTTGGGGACGGTGTTGGATATCACCGACCGCAAACAGTTTGAAGAACAGTTGCGTCAAACGAATGAACGACTTGCGCTGATCAATGGGGAACTTGCCCGCGCAACCCGCCTCAAGGATGAATTTCTCGCAAACATGAGCCATGAGTTGCGTACTCCTCTTAATGCCATCTTGGGCTTGGCTGAGGGGATGAAAGATCAGATCTTTGGTGAAGTTGGCGAACAACAAATGAAGGCCCTGGAAATCATTGAGAATAGTGGGCATCATTTGTTGGAACTCATTAACGACATCCTTGACATCGCCAAAATTGAATCCGGTCAACTGGATCTGAACTGCGCGGCTACTGCTATTGAGCCTCTCTGCCAAGCAAGCCTGGCCTTTATTAAACAACAGGCTCTTATTAAAGATATTTCGCTGACCATTAAACTACCCTTTGATCTACCAGATTTATGTGTTGATGAACGGCGCATCCGTCAGGTTTTGATCAATTTGCTCAGCAATGCTGTCAAGTTCACTCCTGAAGGGGGTTCTATTACCCTGGAGGTGAGCTTTCCAGGCTCCCACAAGCCAGGCTTAGAAAGCAGGCAATTCTTGCGCATCGCCGTTATAGATACAGGTATTGGCATTGCCCCAGAGCACATCCATCAGCTATTTCAACCTTTCATCCAAATCGATAGCGCCCTTAATCGCAAATACCAAGGGACAGGGTTGGGGCTTGCCCTGGTTAAACGCATCGTTGAGCTCCACGGCGGACAGGTGGAGCTTACCAGCGAAGTCGGCGTCGGAAGTTGCTTTACGATTGATCTGCCGTGCATCACCCCTACGCCACCTGTTCTTAAACCCCCCGTTTTGCTGCAACCAGAGGTCAATCCTAGCCAACTTAATCAGGAATTATCCCCTCTGGTTTTGCTGGCAGAAGACAATGAAGCCAATACGATTGCTGTATTGAGCTACCTAATGACTAAAGGCTATCGCACGCTCTCGGCACAGAGTGGGCAGGAGGCAATTTCTCTGGCTCAAGCCTATAACCCTGACCTGATTCTGATGGATCTACAAATGCCAGAAATGGATGGATTAGAAGCCATACAACAGATTCGCCAGGATCCAAATCTGGTGAATGTGCCCATTATTGCCCTCACAGCTCTAGCAATGAATGGCGATCGCGAACGGTGTCTTGCTGTAGGTGCCAATGATTACATCACCAAACCAATTAAACTCAAACAGTTAGCAGAATTACTGGCAACTCTACTTTCGTAGTTAATTCAAACAGTTTCTATAGAGAAATTATAAATAACCTGAGTTCGGGTTAAGGACTTTTTCGAGGGGCGCGCAAAGCGCGCCCCTCGAAAAAGTCCATTTTGTAGTGCGTGAAGCGCACTACAAAATGGACTTTTGAGCTTATCCCGAATTGAGGTTAAATACCTGTTGGAAGGTGAAGTACAGCGCTCTGCGCTGAAATAGAACCAGAGTTTTTGTTGAAAGCCGCGCGAAGCGCGGCTTTCAACAAAAATTCTGTACCTCACGGACTTGAAAAGTGCTGTAATTACGGTTTACTTTATCTTCTAACAGATATTTCAAAATTAAGTAGAAATGCTATAGAAGGTGTTTGCATGAAGACACAGAAGATTTCCTGGGAAAATTGCTTAGGAAATTGATAGGAGCTAACTGATTTGATTTGAATTAGAGGTGAAATGCCTTATATAGCGCTATGCACGTTGATTAAGTCCGGTGGTGTGGGGGCACTTCGTGCCCCACACCACCGTTGCTGTACTTAACGCACTTGCACATTGCTATATTCACGGTATTTCATCAATTGAAATGAAAGCCAATATAGAGAATTGGACGCTTTCTTCAAACTCCATAAAACACCTTAATCTCCTGTAAAAAATCGAAAACCAGCATGTTTAGATTTGACAAAGTGTAATCCGTTACGTTTGTAAAATCCTGGGAAAGCTTTATAAAGACACCTCAGATAATGTTTGGAAGATGAATCCAAATACCTCGTTGAATGCTTATTCGATACCTTTTCTAGAAGCGAATTTGAAGCAGTTGAATGATACTGGTAAAATTTTCTCAGGTTCCATGACAATACACAGTGTAGAGGGAGCTTGTCATGAACCACCTTTAATTTTGTTAGCAGACGATGATAGATTAACGCGTACCATTCTCTGTGAGGCTTTGCAGAAGGAAGGCTACCGGGTTGCAGAGGTGTCCGATGGGCAGGCATGTTTAGAAGCTTACAAGGCCGTTCGCCCTAATCTAGTTCTTCTAGATGCCATGATGCCTGTGATGAATGGGTTTGATTGCTGTACTCGGTTACTCACTTTACCCGGCAGCCATCACACTCCTATTTTGATGATTACAGGTCTAGATGACCAAACATCGGTTGATTGGGCATTTCAGGTTGGGGCGACAGATTATGTCACCAAACCAATTCACTGGTCAGTATTGCGTCAACGGGTACGAATTCTAATTGAAAAATCTCAGCTTTACCAGGAGCTTGAACAAGCCTATGACAAACTCAAGCTGGTAGCTTCAGTAGATAGCTTGACGCAAGTTTATAACCGTCGAGTTTTTGATGAGTATCTTGATAGTCAGTGGCAGAATCTGCTCAACGAACAATCTCCTTTATCACTGATTTTAGGAGACATTGATGAGTTTAAAGCTTATAACGATACCTATGGCCACCAGGCAGGGGATTATTGCCTACACAAAGTTGCGAGTGCTCTCAAGCAATCCATCAAATATCCAACTGATTTGGTTGCTCGTTATGGAGGAGAAGAGTTTGCAGTCGTTCTTCCTAAAACTTCTGCAGCGGGTGCTGTTCATGTAGCAGAGACGATTCAAACCCAGGTGGCTGCCTTGAATCTTGCTCATGTTGGGAGTTGCACGAAGAAGCACGTCACCATTAGCCTGGGTGTCGCCAGTACAATTCCCAGTAATGAATCCTCCGCAGCTGCCCTAGTTCGGGCCGCTGATAAAGCTCTCTATCAAGCGAAAGCACAAGGAGGCAATTGTGTAATTTTTAAGAACTAACACGTAATTTACCTATAGAGCGACAGTATGTTTTTTGCTGGGATGCCTGTGCATCAGGCATCCCAGCAAAAAACATACCATCTTGTAGAGGGGAGGTGTCCCTTCCGCAAGAACTAATTCCAGAAGCAAAAAGTCAACAAAATTAGGAGATCGAGTATGTATGGATTAGTGAACAAAGCGATCGAAGAAATGGTATGTACTCAATTTGGAGAGACAACCTGGGAAACAATTAAACAGGAAGCATCATTAACAGATATTGATTATTTCATTAGTATGAATGCTTATCCTGATGATGTAACGCACCGGCTTGTTCGTGCAGCCTGTAAGGTGCTTGGTATGTCGGCAGAAGAGATTCTGCAAGCCTTCGGCGAATATTGGGTAACGTATACGGCTGAAGAAGGCTATGGTGAAATGCTGGCCATGGCAGGAGATAATCTCCCGGAGTTTCTCGAAAATCTGGATAACCTGCACGCCCGTGTAGGATTGAATTTTTCTAACCTAAAGCCACCTTCATTTGACTCGACGTCAGTTGATCAAAGTACGTTGCAATTAGACTATCATTCGACCCGTCAAGGTCTGGCCCCGATGGTTATGGGCTTATTAAAAGGACTGGGTCGGCGGTTTAAGACTGAGGTGGATGTAACGCAGACGGGCGATCGCACTACCGGCGCAGACCACGATACTTTTCTCATCAAATATCGGTAGTTGACTGAGAGGAAAAGCGTAGCTCTTCCTCTCCACCAAAGATTCATCAAATTAATTTAGGAGAATAGCCGCTCTATGGCTTCTACGCATTTGAGCCTACCGTATCAACAGTTTATGGCGGCTTTTCCATTCCATGTAGCTATCGATCGCAGCAATCGTATTATTCAACTGGGGCAGGTTTTACAGCGACTCTATCCTCATTTATTGGTTGGGGAACGGTTAGAGCAGCATTTCCAAATTAACCGCCCAGCTATCTCTAGCAACTTTGATGCGATCCGAGAACAGGCAAATTCGTTATTTTTGTTAGAATCGCTGCACAATGGCATGCAGCTCAAAGGGCAAGTTATATCCGTTGAACAGCCTGAAGAAGCATTACTCTTCCTGGGTTCTCCCTGGATTAATGATTTAGCTGTCTTAAAAACCTTTGATTTAGCCCTGAAAGATTTTGCGATTCATGATCCTGTTGCCGATTATTTATTTCTGCTACAGGCCAAAAATACAGCTTTGTCTGACGCGCATAAGTTAACCAGTAAACTTACTGAACAACGCGCCACTCTGCGAGAGAGTGAAGCAACCATTCGAACCTTATATCAAATTACTTCCTCTAACCAGCTTACGTTTGATGAGAAACTTCAAGAACTACTGGCTCTGGGACGCCGTCAATTGGGCCTGGATATAGGAGTTCTGTCTCATGTGACGGGCGATCGCTACGAAGTAATCCTGGCTCTTTTGCCTCAAGACGCCAAGATCAAAGGTGCTATTTTTGACATCAACCAGACCTACTGTCGTGAAACATTGCAGGCAGAAGAAGCTGTTTGTCTTGAATCGGCTGAAACATGCGAGTTGTATAACCATCCGTGTTATTCAACCTTTAAGCTAGAATCCTATATTGGTGTTCCGGTGACTGTGGCAGGCCAAGTTTATGGAACGCTCAATTTTTCAAGTCTTTCTCCCTACCCTAAGCCGTTTGCAGCCCTGGATAAAGAACTTTTGAAGTTGATGGCTCAATGGATTGGTAGCGAGATAGAACGCCAACAGATTGCTGATAATTTAGCATGTACTCGTGACCAAGCGTTGGCGGCCAGCCTGGCAAAAAGTGAATTTCTCTCTACGATTAGCCACGAAATCCGCACACCGATGAATGCGATCGTGGGTATGACAGGATTGCTGCTGGATACAAAGTTGACGACAGATCAACGAAATTTTGCGGAAACCATCCGCAATAGCAGCGACACGTTGCTCATTATCATTAATGACATTCTCGATTTTTCAAAAATCGAGTCTGGCAAGCTTGATTTTGAAATACAACCCTTTGAGCTACGAACTTGTATTGAAGAATCTCTTGATCTATTAGCAGCACAAGCCGCTGAGAAAAAATTGGAATTAGCTTATCAGCTTGATCCACAAATTCCGCCGATCATTAAAGGCGATATCACTCGCTTACGCCAAATTCTAGTCAATTTGGTCAATAATTCCGTTAAGTTCACCCACGTTGGTGAGGTGATTACCTCAGTTTCAGCCCAAAAGGTAGCTAAGGAAGATAGTTCTGGGGATTCTGACTACGAAATTACCTTTGCGGTCAAGGATACTGGGATTGGGATTCCCCCAGAACATCTTGAACGTTTGTTTAAACCCTTCAGCCAGGTTGACTCCTCGACGACTCGTAAGTATGGAGGCACTGGACTGGGTCTGGTGATTTGCAAGAAGTTAGTCGAGATGATGGGGGGTAAAATTTGGGTTGAGAGCCAACCCGACCAGGGCTCAACCTTCTATTTCACAATTACGGCTCAAGCTGCCTCTGATCAACCTGTTGTAGGGTACGGTACGCCTCAATTGGACTTGGCTGGGAAACATCTGCTGATTGTGGATGATAATGCTACCAATCGACAAATTCTGACACAGCAGGCAGAGTCTTGGGGCATGATTCCCTACACGGCAAAATCTGGGGCAGAAGCCCTGGATTGGTTGAATCAGAGAAACCATTGTGACATGGCGATTCTGGACATGCAGATGCCTGAAATGGACGGGTTAACTCTGGCAGCCGAAATCCGGAAGTGCAGTTTATTGAAGTCGCTTCCGCTAGTGATGCTCACATCAATGAGCAAACCTGAAAAAATTGACCAGGGCGATGACGTCAATTTTGCCGCTTTTCTCAATAAGCCTCTTAAGCAATCGCAATTGTTTAATGTGCTCACTCAAATCTTAGGTGGTCAACGGGTTAAGATTCAGCAATCCTCTTCCAAAACGTTGGAGATCAGCCATTTGCTTCTCGCTGAAAGAGCACCTTTGCGTATCTTAGTAGCAGAAGACAATCGAGTAAATCAAGAAATAGCTTTACGGCTACTGCAACACATTGGTTATCGTGCTGATGTTGCAGCGAATGGATTAGAAGTGTTAGAAATTTTGCGCCGTCAAACCTACGATGTGGTGCTGATGGATGTAAATATGCCAGAAATGGACGGCCTAACAGCGACGCAGCATATTCTGGAGCAGTGGGAGGTTGATGTCCGGCCTCGTATTATTGCCATGACGGCGAATGCGATGCAGGGCGATCGCGAAAACTTCTTGAATGCTGGAATGGATGACTATATTAGTAAACCAATCCGAATTGAGGAGCTTATCCAGGCACTTAATAAATGCCAGTCTCGATGTTGTCTACCAATTGATGAGATTGAGGTTAATTCTCCCCCATCTTGTGAAATTTATGATGGTGATTTAAGACGAGACGATGTTATCGACTCCAAAATATTGCAAGACTCTCTTAATATGATGGGCGGAGATCCTGCAGAAACTTTGAAGCGTCTGGTAACACTTTTCTTTGAAGATGCTCCCAATCTCGTACAATCGACAATTCTAGCTATAGAGCAAGCAAATCCATCTGGTTTAGCCCAGGCTGCACACACTCTAAAATCTAGCAGTGCCGTCTTTGGCGCCATTCCATTCTCGCAGTTATGCCAACGGCTCGAAACATCTGGTCGTATTGGCAACTTAACAGGTGCTTCAGAACTACTCATGCTCTTTAAAGAGGAATATAGAAAGCTTGAGGACATTCTCCGGATGGAATGCCATTCCCATACCCGACTATGATCCGTCTGCGATCGCAGTTTACAAGAAGGGCATTCCAACTATTTCTAAAAGCCAATTGATTCCACCAGAAGAGATGAAGGCGTTTCTGAGTGTAAATCCTTGTGGTAGGGACGTTGTATACAACGTCCCTACCACAAGGATTTTAAGGACTGACTCGACATTCACTCATGTCACCGTAGAAAGAAAACCCACACAAAATCTGTAGGAATACCTGTAGATACTGTTTTGCCTTCTGTTGGTCAAGCCCCTTGACCAACAGAAGGCAAAACAGTATCTACAAGCGTTTTGAATGCAAAAAAGGGGCGATCGCCCACAATGACGATCGCCCCGCATTAAATGCCGCAGAATATCTGCGGCTAAATCGTAACCTTAGTAGTCGAAGTCGCCGCCCATGCCGCCGCCAGCGCCAGCGCCAGCTGCTTCCTTGGGTTCGGGCTTGTCAACAACGATGCACTCGGTGGTCAGCACCATGCCAGCGATGGAAGCTGCGTTTTGCAGCGCAGAACGGGTTACCTTCGCGGGGTCTACGATACCAGCTTCGAACATGTCGATGAACTTGCCGTTAGCGGCGTCATAACCCACGTTGAAGTCTTGCTCTTTCACGCGCTCAGCGATCACAGCACCGTTTTGGCCTGCGTTCTCAGCGATCCGCTTCAGAGGAGCGGGCAGCGCACGAGCCACGATCAACGCACCAGTCAGCTCTTCGTTGCTCAGGTTGGCGTTTGCCCACTCTTCCAGGGAAGGAGCCAGGTGTGCCAGGGTGGTACCACCACCGGGAACGATACCTTCTTCAACTGCAGCCTTGGTTGCGTTGATGGCATCTTCCAGGCGCAGCTTACGATCCTTCATTTCGGTTTCGGTTGCCGCACCCACTTTCACCACGGCTACACCGCCGGAAAGCTTAGCCAGACGCTCTTGCAGCTTCTCTTTGTCGTAGCTGGACTCAGTCTCTTCAATCTGACGACGGATTTGCTCGCAACGGGCCTTCACCTGAGCTTCGTTACCTTCAGCAACGATGGTGGTGGTGTCCTTGGTCAGGGTGATGCGACGAGAGCGACCCAGCATTTCCAGCTTGGTGGTGTCTAGCTTGAGGCCGGTGTCTTCGCTGATAACTTGACCGCCGGTCAGTACCGCGATGTCTTCCAGCATTGCTTTACGGCGATCGCCAAAGCCAGGAGCCTTCACAGCAGCCACGTTCAGCACACCCCGCAGGCGGTTAACCACCAGGGTTGCCAGAGCTTCTTTCTCGATATCTTCAGCGATGATCACCAGAGGACGACCGGCGCGAGCTACTTGCTCCAGCACGGGCACCAGATCTTGTACCAGGGTGATCTTCTTGTCGGTGATCAGGACGAAAGGCTCATCCAGCACTGCTTCCATCCGCTCGGTGTCGGTAGCGAAGTAGGGAGAGATGTAACCTTTGTCGAAGCGCATCCCTTCAGTGACCTCCAGTTCGGTGGTCATGGACTTGCCTTCTTCCAGAGAGATAACGCCTTCGCGACCCACTTTGTCCATTGCTTCTGCAATCATTTGGCCGACTTCTTCGTCGTTGCCCGCAGAGATGGAACCAACTTGAGCGATCGCTTTGGAATCTTCAACAGGACGTGCGTGCTCAGCAATCTTCTCAACGAGGAACGCGGTGCCCTTGTCGATACCACGCTTCAGGGAGATCGCGTTAGCACCAGCGGCTACGTTACGCAGACCTTCTTTAACGATGGCGTGAGCCAATACGGTCGCGGTGGTGGTACCGTCGCCAGCTGCGTCATTGGTCTTAGAAGCGGCCTGACGGATCAAAGATACGCCGGTGTTCTCGATGTGGTCTTCCAGTTCGATTTCTTTGGCGATGGTGACCCCGTCATTCACGATTTGGGGAGCACCAAACTTCTTCTCGAGAACCACGTTACGACCTTTGGGGCCGAGGGTTACTGCAACTGCTTCAGCCAGAATATCGATCCCTTTTTCCAGGGCGCGACGTGCGTTTTCGTTGTAAATGATGCGCTTAGCCATAGTTCCTCAGTGAAATTTTAGAATTGTGATTTTGGATTTTCGAATGAAGGGGTTGAGCGAGTTTCGCCTTAGATCTGGATTTTGATTGAGTTCAATCTAAAATCCAAAATCTAAAATCCAAAATTACGAAACGATAGCCAGAATGTCCTTCTCAGACAACAGCACATACTCGTCGGTACCCAGTTTGATATCGGTTCCGGCGTACTTGGAGTACAGCACTTTGCTACCTACTTCAATATCGATGGCCTGACGAGAGCCGTCGTCATTGCGCTTACCAGGGCCTACTTGCACAACTTCACCAACCTGAGGCTTTTCTTTCGCAGCATCAGGCAGGAAGATACCGCCAGCGGTCTTTTCTTCCGATGCACTTACTTTCACAAATACTCGATCGCCCAACGGTTTAACCGTAGAAACGCTCAGAGAAATAGCAGCCATAGAACCTCTCCAAACGATTGACTAGAATTGATAAGGTGAATCTGAGATAGGCTGGCAGGAGAAAACCCAGGAGCATATGAGGAATGGCACTCGGCCATCTCGATCGCCTTCAGCTGACCGCAGCTAGTGGACAGTTATCAGCGATTGCTCCGGTGGAAGTCCCTTGTCACTTTAGCACTCTCTCCACCTGAGTGCTAATTTAGCGGAGTAAGGTGACTCTCAGCAACTTTCTTCTATGTACGGTTTACCGTACGGATTATGTCGGAAGGGCGATCGCGAGTTCTAGAAGCCTTTGGGGAAAACTTAATTCTAAGTACCTAAATTCTTGCTCTATAAAGCTTCTAGCCTATAAACCGAGCTTGTCCCTTGGAAAAGCGCTTCCTCATACATCTATCTTAGGGGGAATGGCTTTTTTGCAGTAAGATGCGTGGGTACGGGGCAAATACCATGGTTTAACAATGTACAAGGCACCTCAGCCTAAATTCTTACAGTCTTTCTGGAACGACGCCTTTAATCTGGAGCACCACCTGGCAGAGTTTCTCCAACTCGATCCACAAACGCTTTCCCAACAATTGGATGAGCGCCGCTATGCGGTAGCCGATGTTAGCCATCACTTTGATTGGGAACTCGTAGCCGACTTTTATGAGCATCAGGTGGGTTCAGCTTATCTGTTTGAACTGGCAGCCTGGCATCTTACCAGCCGCGACTATATTGGCTCAACTTTGGCGCTGATTGCAGATCAAGCAAAGGGGCACGTTCTCGACTTTGGTGGCGGCATTGGAACGCATGCGATCGCGGCTGCGCTCTGCCCCGATGTCGAGCAGGTTACCTATGTCGACATCAACCCCATCAATCGGGCTTTTGTTCAAACCCGTATTCGAGACCTGGGCCTTGAGAAGAAATTACACTGCTTGAGTGAGTTGGATTTAACACAATCCTTCGACACCATTCTCTGTTTTGATGTGATTGAGCACCTATCCAATCCCAGCCATCAACTGTTGGAGTTTCACAAAGTCCTCCAACTGGAAGGTTGTGTCATCCTCAACTGGTGTTTTTTCAAGGGGTACAACAACGAATATCCAACGCACATGGATGATCCGGTTGTGGTCAATACCTTCTTTCAGACTCTCCAGCACAATTTCTTAGAGGTTTACCATCCTCATCTGATTACGACTCGCTGTTATCGCAAAGTAATTCACAGTTCGTTGTAATCAAAAACCAAGTGCTATGGCAATAGGCGGCTGAATTTTCAGTGCCAGAAAATGAAAAAGGGGCGATCGCTATGACCACCCCAGCAGCGCAGATTTGGAGCAAGTTGGAGGTTCGCAGTCCAGAAGGCTGAAACTTTTCAACTCGATGTTTTTAGGATACGGGTGTGAATGAAATTCTTCATTCACCTTTTGTGCTTGAATTAATGCCGAAATCCATGGGAGAAATTTCGCAAAAGCGATCGCTCTCCCACGGTTTTATGCTTCTACTGATGCCGAAAACTGTATTGCTGCTCTGGTGTCAAAGCCATCAACCCTCTATTGATGCCACTCAATACGGCCAACAGAGAAGCGGTGACGATACTGCTGTGGATACCGACGCCATGTATGGTGCCGGGTAACCAATCAGCAGCGAGTTCGACAATGGCGATCGCATCCGCACCACTACCCTGGCCCAATGCTCGCTCCTCATAATGGTGAATGCGAATGTCCATTCCCAGAGCATGAACGAAGGCATCAATGGGGCCATTACCAGAGCCTTGCAAGCTGATGGGTTGCCCGTCGCGTTCAACCGTAACCTGAATTGAGGGCGGTTCTGTCTCATCGAGCCAGTGATGCTGCACATATTTCATCGACTGGCTGGCCTGGAGGTATTCGCGTTCGAACAATTGCCACAGATCGGCAGAGGTCATCTCCTTGCCCGTTGCATCCATGGCTTGCTGCACCACACGGCTAAACTCGATTTGCAAACGGCGAGGCAGGCTCAGGTTGTAATCCCGCTCCAGCAGGAAGGTAATGCCACCTTTACCCGACTGGCTGTTGACCCGCACGACAGATTCGTAAGTACGGCCTACATCAGCGGGATCGATAGGAAGATAAGGAACTTCCCAGTTAGCATCAGGTTCTTGTACCGCCAGTCCCTTGCGGATTGCATCCTGGTGAGAACCGGAGAATGCGGTGAAGACGAGATCGCCGACGTAAGGATGGCGAGGATGAATGGGAAGTTGGGTACAATCTTCGACGGTGCGTGCAACTTCGTTGATTTGGGAAAAGTCCAGACCGGGATGAATGCCCTGGGTGTAGAGGTTGAGGGCCAGGGTCACCAAATCCACGTTGCCAGTGCGTTCACCATTCCCAAACAAACATCCTTCAACGCGGTCGGCTCCCGCCATTTGTGCCAACTCTGATGCTGCAATACCACAACCGCGATCGTTGTGTGTATGCACACTTAACACGACATTTTCGCGGTAGCGCAGGTGACGGTGCATCCATTCCACCTGATCGGCAAAGACGTTGGGGGTAGCAACCTCTACGGTAGCGGGAAGATTGATGATCGCTTTGCGATCGCTCGTCGGTTGCCACACATCCAACACAGCATTGCAGATGTCGCGTGCAAACTCTAGTTCTGTTGCTGTGAATGTTTCTGGTGAATATTGGAAACGCCATTCGGTATGCGGTTGCTCAGCGGCTAAATCACGAATTAACACTGCGGCTGATACTGCCAATTGAATGGTTTGTGGAGGGTCAAGACGAAAAACCGTACGACGAAAGACGGGAGATGTGGCGTTATAAACGTGAACAATGGCTTTTTTCGCGCCGCGTAAAGACTCAAACGTGCGGCGAATTAAATCCTCTCGCGCCTGAGTCAAGACTTGAATGCTGACATCCTCCGGTACGCGATTTTCCTCAATCAGTTTGCGTACAAAGGAGAAGTCGGTGTCAGAAGCGGAAGGAAACGCAACTTCGATTTCCTTGAAGCCAATCGCCACCAGCATTTCGAACATGCGCAGCTTGCGCTCGACAGACATGGGTTCGATGAGCGCCTGGTTGCCGTCGCGCAGGTCAGTACTGAGCCAGGTCGGGGGCTGGGTAATGGTGCGGCTGGGCCAGGTGCGATCGCTCAACTGAACAGGTGCAAAGGGGCGGTATTTCGCAGCAGGATGAGTCAACATAGTTAATCTCTAAATGGTTTTACTTCGGTATCGATGACATCGGATCGCGGCGCTTACGAACATGGGGTTGCCAGGTTGCCACTGCATCCAAGCCTGACACCCCACCCACAGTCGCAGTCCAAGGTTAAGCCGTAACGGAAGTTGTAATTGCATGGGTATTCTCCAAAGCAAACGTTGAGCGGTTGCGAGAACTGATGCGCTCGCTTATTTGAAAGTGTGTGGAATACAAGGAATGAGAGTTCTTGTAGAACTCAATTCCTGAGGCGATCGCGACACCTGGAGCTTGAAGGCGATCGCATTCAGAACTTCTTAACCTATTCAGGGCATTACGCCTTTATTTCAAAAATTTAGTTGCGCCCAAGGCGCAGCAGCAGCCCCAGCCCTAGTAAAAGGCTGGTAAGCGGGGTGAGGAGTCGCTGCTGGCGTTGCATCAATGGCGTTGTAATAGTACTCATTCGAATAGTAGCCGGGCTGAGGATTGCCGTCAAGTCAGGTTACCGAGCGATAACGGTAGCTCCTATCAATAGGACTTACGTATTCTTATTGGGTGCGAAGCGCACGGCACACAACAAGAATACGTAATAACAAGTAAGGTTAAATGCACACAACAAAAAGCAAGGTGACGCTTTGCGTCACCTTGCTTTTTGTTGTGTGCATTTAACACGACATGATATAAGTCCTGATCCCGTTGAACCGCAATCCTGAGGAGAACTAGCTTCAACCTTTACCCCACGATGAGAATTGCGTTTTAACCTTCCTGGCCATAACCGTATTTTTCCGGAAGCCATCGGCTTACATGTGTAGTAGGCCTATATGCTTAGTATATTTTTTGACGCATCAATAATGTGAGTGCGTAACATTAACTACTGAGTCTTTATATTTATTTCTTCTCGTAGTATGAAGTAGAATGCCTGAGATGCCCGACAGGTAGGCATTCCAAGCTTTTTGCGCACTATCTTAAGATAGATTACTCTATAAAATTTACGTGAAAACTGACTGTGTAACTCGTTACGGTACGGAGAGCACGTGTTATTTGTAGGTTATCAACCTGGAGTAATACATAGGCTAGGCCCAGGATGGCCGGAAGATTTCAGAGGACCCAGTAGAGACTGCTTCCTTTGAGATCTACCAATTCCTTTTATGTATTTGCGTAGTGCCCTGAATCTGATCCAGATAACCAGGGCGATAACTGTGTGCATCTTCGATACCCAGCAACTACGGACATTGCTTTTTCAAGCTATGTCCGAATTTCCCCTGGCTTTTGTCTGGGGTATTTGTTCGGTGGGTTTATCGGCCTCATCAAATGCCACTTAAATACAATCTTCACCTCCCTAGAGAAAGGCAACTTGCATGACTTCAGATTGCGTTGTGTCACTTAACCAAGCAAACACCACTGCTCTTGCTCAGAAGCAATACAGCTTGTCAGTCATGACACATCAAGTGAGAACTTCTTTGAAGCTTCATACTCAAACATCTTATTCAGAGGTAGTACAGGGCGCTCGCACGGTTCGCTCTGTACTCGTTGTTTTTGATCAACGGGTTCAAGATTTAGATACCCTTTATAGTGCACTGTTGCCAGGGGCGATCGCCTACACCCTCAATGACAACGACGATGCATTGCTGATGATCACGCAATTGCTGGCAGAGACGGGTGTGAAGCAGTTGGCGATCGTGGCTCACGGGGAGCCCGGAGTTGTTCAGATTGGCGCGAACCCTCTGAATCTTGAGCAGTTACAGGCAAAGGCTCACCTGCTGCAAGAGTGGGGTGTGGAAGAGATTGCGCTGTATAGCTGCGAAGTCGGTCAGGATGTTCGCTTTGTTGCAGAACTGGAGCGGCTGAGCGGAGCTAAGGTTGCAGCAGCAACAGGCAAGGTTGGTGCTGCGGCGCAGGGCGGAAGCTGGGAATTTGATATTGGGACATATAGTCAACCATTCAATCCAGCCATTTTATGGCAGTATCCAGCAGTCTTAGCAATCACTGGACTAACGGTTAATGGAACAACATGGAATAATGATTCTTTCATTAACAGTGCTGAAGATAACTCAATCACTATCTCAGGATCGGTAAATCAGACTGGAACTTCTGGGCAGGATGTATTACTCGTTGTTTGGGGTACTGTTAGCGGTACTAGAACTGCCCTCTATTGGCGAACAATCGATCGGAATAGTGACACAGGTAGTTGGGATACCACGCTAAACCTTGAAACTATTCTTGGTACAAGCTATCAAGGGCTCCTTACGTTTGAAGTTTATCAGGGGACTGCTAGTGGAAACGGAAATTCAGGAAATTATACTGGCACACCAGCTAATATTCCTGGAAGAACAGGTGGAGGTCAGGGAGCCACTAACTTTAGTTACAACTCAACAACATTAAATAGTGGTAACAGTGTTAATTCCAATACTCTAAGTGTCAGTTCATCAGCTTATACATTTGATACTGCTGCTCCTACGGTAGCTGTAACGGATAACGTTCCTGGTACTGCCAATCTATTAACTACCAGCATTGCCTATACCTACACCTTCAATGAGGTAGTCACAGGACTAACCGCTGATGACTTCACCGTTACTAACGGCACTATCATAAGCATTACAGGCAGCGGCACGGCTTACACTATTAACGTCACACCCACACCTGGAATTGCCAGTGGCAATATTAGCCTTGCGCTGCGTACCAATGCTGTTACTGATGCAGCCGGGAATTCTAATACTGCTAGCACTAACAATACTCAGGCGATCGATACTGTTGCTCCAACGATCACCTCTGGTAATGCAGGAACGGTAGCTGAAAATGCGGCGACCACAACTGTTATCTATACCGCTGCAGCAACAGATGCGGGTTCCATCACCTACAGCCTGAGTGGCACAGATGCTGGTCTGCTCAATATCAACCCAACCACTGGTGTTGTCACGCTGAAGAATTCGGCAGACTTCGAAACCAAGAGCAGCTATAGCTTCAATGTGGTTGCAACGGATGCAGCGGGGAATGCTTCTGCACCGAGAGCTGTTGTGGTGAGTGTCACCAACGTTGATGAAGTGGCTCCCACCATTACCTCCGTTGGAACAGGCTCAGTGGCAGAGAATGCTGCTGTGAGCACTGTCATCTACACGGCTACTGCGACTGACACCGACTTTGCTCCTGGTACCCAATCCATCACTTACAGCTTGAGCGGCACAGATGCAGCACTGCTGAACATCAATAGCAGTACAGGTATCGTCACGCTGAAGAATTCGGCAGACTTCGAAACCAAGAGCAGCTATAGCTTCAATGTGGTTGCAACGGATGCAGCGGGGAATGCTTCTGCACCGAGAGCTGTTGTGGTGAGTGTCACCAACGTTGATGAAGTGGCTCCCACCATTACCTCCGTTGGAACAGGCTCAGTGGCAGAGAATGCTGCTGTGAGCACTGTCATCTACACGGCTACTGCGACTGACACCGACTTTGCTCCTGGTACCCAATCCATCACTTACAGCTTGAGCGGCACAGATGCAGTACTGCTGAACATCAATAGCAGTACAGGTGTCGTCACGCTGAAGAATTCGGCAGACTTCGAAACCAGGAGCAGCTATAGCTTCAATGTACTTGCTACGGATGCGGCAGGGAATGCTTCTGCACCGAGAGCTGTTGTGGTGAGTGTCACTAACGTAGATGAAGTAGCTCCCACCATTACCTCGGGTGCAACGGGCTCCATCAATGAGAACGTCCCTGCGGGTACCGTCATCTACACCGCAACTGCAACTGACTCTGCTGATATCTCAGCTGGAGTCACCTTTAGCCTCTCTGGTGCAGATGCTGGATTGCTAGAAATCAATCCAACTACCGGTGCTGTCGGCCTGAAGTCGGGTGCTAACTACGAAGCGAAAAACAGCTACTCGTTCACGGTTCTAGCTTCTGATGGTGTCACCCCAGCAACTTCTAAGGATGTGACCATCAGTGTCAACAACCTGGATGAAGTGGCTCCCACCATCACCTCGGGTACTACCAGCTTTGTAGATGAGAATGCTGCTGCGGGTGCGCTCATCTATACAGCTACTGCGACTGACGCGGACTTTGCTCCTGGCACCGAGTCCATCACCTACAGCTTGAGTGGTACTGATGCAGCACTGCTCAACATTGACCCAGCAACAGGTGCTGTCACCCTGAAGGATGCAGCTAACTACGAAGTCAAGGCCAGCTACTCATTCAGTGTCATCGCAACGGATGCAGCAGGTAATGTATCTGAGCCCAAGGCAGTTACGGTTAATGTGAACAACCTGGATGAAGTAGCTCCCACCATCACCTCGGGTGATGGAGTGGCCATCACTGAGAATGCTGCTGCGGGTGCGCTCATCTACACGGCTACTGCGACTGACACGGACTTTGCTCCTGGCACCGAGTCCATCACCTACAGCTTGAGTGGTACTGATGCAGCACTGCTCAACATTGACCCAGCAACAGGTGCTGTCACCCTGAAGGATGCAGCTAACTACGAAGTCAAGGCCAGCTACTCATTCAGTGTCATCGCAACGGATGCAGCGGGTAATGCATCTGAGCCCAAGGCAGTTACGGTCGATGTGAACAACCTGGATGAAGTAGCTCCCACCATCACCTCGGGTGATGGAGTGGCCATCACTGAGAATGCTGCTGTGAGCACTGTCATCTATACAGCTACTGCGACTGACACGGACTTTGCTCCTGGCACCGAGTCCATCACCTACAGCTTGAGTGGTACTGATGCAGCGCTGCTCAACATTGACCCAGCAACAGGTGCTGTCACCCTGAAGGATGCAGCTAACTACGAAGCCAAGACCAGCTACTCATTCAGTGTCATCGCAACGGATGCAGCAGGTAATGCATCTGAGCCCAAGGCAGTTACGGTCGATGTGAACAACCTAGATGAAGTAGCTCCCACCATTACCTCAGGTGATGGAGTGGCCATCAATGAGAATGCTGCTGCGGGTGCGCTCATCTATACAGCTACTGCGACTGACACGGACTTTGCTCCTGGCACCGAGTCCATCACCTACAGCTTGAGTGGTACTGATGCAGCACTGCTCAGCATTGACCCAGCAACAGGTGCTGTCACCCTGAAGGATGCAGCTAACTACGAAGCCAAGACCAGCTACTCGTTCAGTGTCATCGCAACGGATGCAGCGGGTAATGTATCTGAGCCCAAGGCAATTACGGTCAATGTGAACAACCTGGATGAAGTGGCTCCCACCATCACCTCGGGTATTGCCAGCTTTGTAGATGAAAATGCTGCGGGTGCGCTCATCTACACGGCTACTGCGACTGACACGGACTTTGCTCCTGGCACCGAGTCCATCACCTATAGCTTGAGTGGTACTGATGCAGCACTGCTCAGCATTGACCCAGCAACAGGTGCTGTCACCCTGAAGGATGCAGCTAACTACGAAGCCAAGACCAGCTACTCGTTCAGTGTCATCGCAACGGATGCAGCGGGTAATGTATCTGAGCCCAAGGCAGTTACGGTCAATGTGAACAACCTGGATGAAGTGGCTCCCACCATCACCTCGGGTACTACCAGCTTTGTAGATGAGAACCAGAATACTCTCTATACTGTTGCGGCAATTGACACCGATTTTAATACTCCGGCTACCGTTAACTCAGTCACCTACAGCCTTAAGTCTGGAGTGGGTGATGCCAACCTGTTAAGCATTGATCCAGCGACTGGGGTGGTTACTCTAGCTAGTGGCAATCTCGACTATGAGACTAAGCCTAGCTACAGCTTTACGGTGATTGCGACGGATGCAGTAGGCAATACCCGTGAGCAGGTAATTACCGTAAATGTCAATGACATTAACGAAATACCTGTTGACACCACACCACCGGATGCTCCAGTCATTGCTGCTGTCGCGACTGACAACATCGTTAACAGTGCAGAGAAAACTGCAAGTATCGTGGTCTCTGGTACGGCTGAAGCGGGTAGCACCGTCAATGTCACCTGGGGTAGCACTACCCTGACTACAACAGCGGACACAGCCGGTAATTGGAGCCGCACCTTTACGAGTGCTCAGGTTCCTGGTGATGGCACCACTACCATCAGCGCTACAGCAACCGATGCGGCTGGCAACACCAGTACGACCAGCACACAATTGGTTCTCATTGACACCCTTGCACCCACTGCACCCACTATCAATCCCATTGGCGGAACAGATAGCACAGTGAGTTCTGTTGCAGGAGACGCTGGTATTACTGGAACTGCAGAAGCTGGCAGTACTGTAACGCTGAGATTCGGTAACACTGTTTTAGGCACGGTAACCTCTGATACTACTGGTTCTTGGTCCTATACATTGACTCCTGAAAACATCACGGCCATCGGGCAGGGTTCTGGTAAGAGCATTACAGCTACAGCAACCGATGCAGCAGGTAACATCGGCCTTGCCTCTGCACCTCGCACGTTTGCAGTCGATACGATCGCCCCCAACTCCCCAGCGATTATCAACGTTACAGATAATGTTGGTACGATTCAGGGGCCTGTTGCGAATGGCGTGAGCACTAACGACACATCCCCTACCTTTGTCATTAGTTTGGCGAATACTGGTGCGGTTCCTGGCAATAGAATAAGGCTGTTCAATGGCTCTACTCAAATTGCCACTTTGACAATCAATGCAACTCACATCGCAGCGGGAAGTGTTGCGATTACCCCAGCAACACTCATGCAGGGTAGCTACTCTATTACAGCGACAATTACAGATGCCGCTGGCAACCAGAGCCTTGCTTCTACTCCTCGCACGTTTACTATTGACACCACCGCTCCGGCTGATCCAGTGCTCAACGTGGTTGCTGGAGATAACCGGATCAATGCTGCAGAGAAGGGTGCAGGCGTTACAGTCTCAGGTACTGCTGAGGTCAACAGCACCGTCAACATTACCTGGGGTACCACGACGCTGGCTACCACAGCCGATGCTAGTGGAAACTGGAGCCGCAACTTTACCTCTGTTCAAATTCCGGCAGATGGCACGACGACCCTTAGTGTTCGGGCAATCGATGCAGCGGGCAATCCGAGTGCTCCTATCACACGTTCCATTCTGGTTGATACTATTGTGCCGGTTGCTGTCGCCAATACAATTTCCAGCCTTAGCAGCGATACTGGTACGCTGGGTGACTTCATCACCAATGCGGCTACTCAGACCGTCAGGGGATCCTTCACAGGTAGGTTGACTACGGGTGAGTCGATTCAAGTGTCTGCTGATGGTGGAACCACTTGGAGAACCGCAACGCTCAACACCGCGAACAACACGTGGAGCGCTGCTAACGTAACCCTACAAGCAGGGGCAAACACGCTCATCACTCGTACCGTTGATGTGGCTGGCAACGTTACTTCTGGTGCATCGAGAGCTTATACGCTCGATCAAATTGCTCCTGTGGTGTCGACAGCGATCGCCTCCCTCAGCACTGACACGGGTGCGGCCGGTGACTTCATCACCAATGTTGCAAGTCAAACGGTGACGGGGGCCTTCACGGGTACGTTGGCGGCGGGCGAATCGATTCAGGTGTCTGCCAATGGTGGAACCAATTGGGTAACGGCCGTAACCAATGGCTCAAACTGGACGGCGTCAGGTATCACACTGCTGACAGGGGCGGACCGTCAGCTTACGACCCGTGTCATTGATGCAGCTGGTAATGTCACTGCAGGTGCATCCAGAGCTTACACGCTCGATACGACTGCCCCTGTAACGCCCGCTATCACCGGTTATACGGCAACCAGCATTATTGGAACTGCAGAAGCAAACGCAACTGTTCTACTGTCGACGAGTGCTAGCAATCCGACTAGCTTTGCAACAGCGGCTGTGGCGAATGCGACGGGCAATTACACACTCGATCTTGCTAGCCTGGTAGGCTCGACCTCTGGTACTAGCTACTACCTGTACTCTCAGGATGTAGCAGGCAATATCAGTACGGCTGCTAGCGCTCGACGAGTTGTTGTTGGAACCGGTGGTGCTGACAGCTTAACGGGTGCTGGGGGGAATGCCAGTGATCTCTTAGTGGGGGGTGCTGGAACTGATACGGCTGCGTATGCTGCCACAAACGGAGCGATCGCCCTCACAGGTCAGATAAACTCTGCTACTGGCAGTGTGAATATCAATACCGCGAATATCGATGTTCTGACGGGTATGGAGGCACTGCGACTGACTGGCACGGCCTATACTGGGCTCGGAAATGGCACTAATCAGTTGAGAAATACCGTTCAGACGGCTCTGACGAATAACTCAATTGCAGCCTTTACCGGGGTTTATAATGCATCAAGTGGCGCCTTCACGTTTGGTGTCGGTGCAGGACAAACTGCAAATGCTACTTTAATTGCTTTCGATGCCAACGCAGGAAATGGAACCAATTATGAGGCATTCCTGCTCCTGGGTAAAACTACCCCCACGGGTGCTATCAGCTTGAATGCTGGAGCTGTTACTTTGGGCAACCTCTAGGTTCTGGTACTCAGCGTAACCAGTTGAATGGTTACGCTGAGCCAACTCATCGCTTGTTTCTTAGTAGTTCAACTTCATTTAACATAGACCTCAAAGGGTGTGCCGTCCGCTTCGCGGAGCATACCCTTTGAAGTTTGAAGGTGCTGTAAGGCGCTTCCTGCTTCACACCACCATTTCTGTAACAGTCAAGACTTACAGCGTTTTTCAAGCGCTTAAAACCTGGTTGTTTTTGTGAGAGCCGCGCGGAGCGGGGCTCTCACAAAAACAACCGTGTCTGACTCAAGCGCAAGGCGCTGTATGTGTTGTGTGCTTTACGCACTACACAACACATGAGTGATTTGAATTAATGTGATGTAGACTCACAGCTATTCAAGGATGTTTTATAAATTAGACTGAAGCCTATTTTCAAGGTTAATTTTTTGTGGGCTTTACGTACGAGAAAAGCAACTTTTCAGTCAACTTTAAAACATGCTCTAGAAGGAACTTCTCCTCAGTCTGTAATGATGGATAGAGAGGAACCAATAATGCCCGAGTTCACTGATGAAATGAAAGTCTAGAATTCCTTCTTATCTTCTATAGATAATTTCTCCTATCATTACCTTGATTTTGCGTGCGCTTCGCGTACGCAAAATCAAGGGTTTCAGAAAAACTGTCCAGAGTATTGCCCTATGGGATATATGTAAAAACTTCTAAGTAATCTTCTGTTATATGGAAACTGTGTGTTATTCGTTGTATCAACCTGGAGTAATACTTAGACCATACTGGCGCTGGTCGGGGGGAGAGGACACAGCAGATGCTGCTTCCCTTGAGACCTACTAGGGTGTGTTCTAAAGCTGGCTGAAAGTTTTTTTTGCGCTTTGTGCAAGAAAACAGCCTCTTAAGCAAACCCTAGTTTTTATGTACTGTCTGTGCACTGAAGCTCCCTTCTGGATAGTTAGGGTAGTGCTTTTCCGCATGCTAGATACCTATTAACTGCTGAATAGTGCTTTCCCAAACCATGCCTAGCATCCCCCTGAGCTCTTGCTTGGGGTATCTGTTTAGTGGGTTTCTCAACTTCAATTTCAATCAGTTCCTACATCTTGACCGGAAGGCAGCTCGTATGACTCCAGCTTGTGTTATTTCACCTCATCAAACGAATACCACTGTTCTTGATGGAAAGCGATACACCTCCCCAACCATGGGTATTCAAGTTAGAACTTCTTCAAAACCTAATACTCAAGCTTTCTGTTTAGAGCTGCTTCAGGATAAAGCTTGCGATCGCCCCCTACTCGTCGTTTTTGATCAACGGGTTCAAGATTTAGACACCCTTTATGGGGCACTGTTGCCGGGGGCGATCGCCCACACCATTGATGTCAACGAAGATGCATTGACGGTCATTACACATTTATTGGTAGAAACAGGTGCAAAACGGTTGGCGATCGTGGCTCACGGGGAACCCGGTGTGGTTCACGTGGGCGCAAAGCCGTTGAATTTAGAGGAATTGGACGCGCAAGCTTTCCGGTTGAAGGAGTGGGGTGTAGAAGAGATTGCCCTGTATAGCTGTGAGGTGGCGAAGGGCGATCGTGGGGAGCAGTTCATTTATTTGCTCGGTGAGTTGACTGGAGCAGCCGTAGCCGCTTCGTCTAGCAAAGTAGGCAACTCCTTTTTGAGCGGCAATTGGAAGCTAGATGTTGCTACCAAAATTGTGAGAGTGATCAGGATTTTGTGTAAGCGGTCTAAAATCCCCTTAATTCAGGAGACCGCATCATGGCACGAAAGAAAAAAGAGACTAACCGCGTGGATGAGATGCTCGATGAGCTGTTGGCAGACTGTCAGACGCCAGAGGATATTCTGGGCGAATCGGGGTTACTCAAACAACTGAGCAAACGAC
>NZ_JAMPLB010000059.1:0-39252 GCF_039962325.1 Leptolyngbya sp. PL-A3 | reverse complement strand
AAAAAGAAAGTTCCAAAACCCGAACGGCAAAAAGACAAACCTCATGTCTCCACTGCTCGATTGCTGAGTGAATCGAAATCTAAAAAAGATAAAAAAGCACCTTGAAAGGGCTGGTCTACGACCCCTCAAAAATTCCTTAAATTTAATTTTTAAGTGTGGGGTTACCCCACACTTAAAATTGACAAACCACTAGGTCACATCCTGCACGCTCTCTACAATGGGTTGAGGTGCCCGCTCCCGTTTGAGCAGTGCTTTAGCCTGCCGCAAACTTTCAAATAGCAACCCCTTCAGGTATTTCTGATCCAGCGTTTCCATGCGATAGCGACGGATCTTGGCTTGCAGGATCTCTGCCAGATCATGGCGTCCCTGAGCTTCCAGTTGAGGAATTAATTGCCCATAAATGACGGCAATCCCTGAGTGCTTGATGTAGCACTTTTGAGCCAGTGTTTGACGGGAGAGCTTTTGGTAGGGAAACGCCTGAGTTCGGTTTAAGGCTCCCAGGGCTTCCAGGGTTACAGTTGTGCGCACACATTTCTCGCACTGACCGCAGTTCTGGCGATCGCTCGGGATGTCTGGCATATCGCACACGCGCAGGTTTTGCAGCGCCACATCGCAGTCTGTAATTAACCGGGTTTTGTCCAGGCGCGAATGGGTTATGCCATCGTGAGTGATCCGGAGCCGATGACTACTGAGGTAAGGATCCAGCAGCGGGTGAGTTCCCAGGGGCACCAGGTTCGGAATGTCATTGCCGGAGGCGATGGAAACAGCACTGTATCGGTTTGCAAAGGCGTGGGCGATCGCTATCAATGCAGGCCCGTTGTACGCCTCCTGCCAGAATTTGTAACGGGTGTCGCGATCAATAATGTGGCTGTAAATATTGGTGTAAACGGGAATAAAACGGACTTGTGCAGCAGCCTCAAGCTGCTTAAATTCCTTCACTGCCCGCTCAAAGTTATGGCGTTTTACCCGCTGCACGCCGTAAACCAGAAAGCAGTCCTGAATAAAGCCGGGATGGTCAGGAGGATAACTGAGGTGATTCAGAATTAAGTTAGACCAGGAGTCTACACCTCCTGTAAAGAAGGAAGCCGTACGATGATGGGATACGGGCTCAACGGAGTGTTGCACATCCGCCTCAATCCTAATCTGAGGGTTGCCGATCCCATACCAGTGATGCAGCCATTGAAAGGCAGACTGCATCCCATACTTCAGTGTCGGGCAAACAGCTCCTTCCACAAAAACGCGCTGCTCGCCAAAATACATGGCCGGAATGGCAGCCGCAACCAAAAAAGCATCGGGATTGGCAAAGAAGCCTTCTGCATAAGCGGCAGGAACATCGATGTAAAGCTCTTCCGAAGGCAGCTTGTTATCTTCCCACAGCAATGTTGCTGCTGCGCGCTTCAAATCTCCCCGATCCTCTGTTCGTAGATTTACGACTTTCATCGCGGGCCTCTGCAAAGTTTTTATAAACTGCTGTATTCGAAGTTACAAATTTCCTCCTCCAAAGATTGTGATTTGAGGAAGCCAGGATTAATTCTTCACAGCCTGATGAACCTTCCGTAAAAAGGCTAAAAAATCTGCTGTAAGATAGATTACCTTTCCAGACATTTTTTATCTAGAATTCATGACTTACAGAGACTAGTAGGCTGCGGCCTAAGTTCGCAACCTATGTTTTTGTGTAGGGTGCTTCGCACCCTACACAAAAACATAGGTGATGGATTTCCGCCTCAGCGTACTAGTAGGCTACGGCCTAAGTTCGTTGCCTATTTTTTGTGGTGGGGTGCTTCGCACCCACCACAAAAAATAGGTTGTACACTTCTGCCCCAGCCTACTAGTACTTGACGGCTTACGTTTACCCCTGTTTGAAGGTAGGAGGGTGGTGAACGACTAAAGCGATGCATATAGAGTTGTGGGCTCTATGGTGAGGGGCGATCGCTATATGATCAAAACGTAGCCAAGCAGTTAAAGAATCTATGGATATTGCGGCAGCATTACCGCCGTTTGTCGTGACCTTACGGGAAGGGGTTGAAGCAGCGCTTGTAGTCGGCATCGTGCTGGCCTATCTGAAGCAAGCCGAGCAAAGCCGGCTCATCCCATGGGTGTATGCCGGAATTGCGTTCGGTGTTGGAGCCAGCGTCCTGGTTGGGATTGGGCTCAGTGGGTTACTGGGCTGGCTAGCCGCGAATGAGTCCAGCTATGGGCGTGTCCTGAAATTGGCGTTGGAAGGAGTATTTGGGCTCATCGCGATCGCCCTTCTCAGTTGGATGCTGATCTGGATGACCCGTCAGGCCCGGGCTCTGAAGGGCGAAGTGGAAGGCTCGGTTAATACCTTGCTGCAACAGGAGAATGCAGCGTGGGGAGTGTTTAGTCTGATTGCGATCGCCGTCCTTCGGGAAGGGTTCGAAACCGTACTTTTTCTGGCGGCTCAGTTTACGGGCGGGTGGATGCCAGCGGTAGGGGCGATCGCCGGGCTTGCCGGAGCGGTCATTGTTGGATTTTTGCTCTTTCAACTGGGCATCAAAATCAACTTGCGTCGATTCTTCCAGGTCATGGGAATTCTGCTGTTGTTGATTGTGGCAGGGTTAGTGGTGTCGATGCTGCGGCACTTTGACGGGGCGATCGCAGCACTGGCCCAGGTTGCTCCTCAATATGCCAACCTCTGTTCTAACCCTCAAGGCTCCTGCTTCCTAGGGCCACAGGTGTGGAACTTCAGCGATGTATTGCCTGATAAGAAATTTCCTGGGGTGATTTTGAAGGCATTGTTTGGGTATACCCAGCGGTTGTATAGAGTGCAGGCGATCGCCTACCTCACATTTCTGGGAACTGTGGGCACCCTTTATTTACAAAGCTTGGGTAGCCCTCGCACACCTTCGGTAGATCAACAAAAATCGGCAACCTGAATTGATAAACCAGTCTCACTTCAAAACGGTTTATCCTAAAAGAAGGAATGTTAATGGAACTTAACAGTTCTCCTCTTACCCCAGAAATCCATGAAATGCATTATTAACCGACGCGCTGAGTTCTCCGCCAGTCACCGTTACTGGTTGCCAGAACTTAGCGATGCGGAGAACTTTGCTCGCTTTGGGCTATGCACCAACTCCCCTGGCCATGGGCACAACTACGTGCTCTATGTGGCAATGGAGGGGGATTTGGATGAATACGGGATGGTGCTAAACCTATCAGACGTCAAGCACGTCATTAAGCACGAAGTTACTAGTCAACTCAATTTCTCGTGCCTGAACGACGTCTGGCCAGAATTTCAAGCCATGCTACCGACAACGGAAGCCCTGGCTTTAGCCATTTGGAACCGCCTTGCGCCACATTTGCCGATTGTCAACATTCAGGTTTTTGAACACCCCGAACTCTGGGCCGAATACGCAGGAAACTCTATGGAAGCCTATCTCACCATCAGCACCCATTTCAGTGCCGCTCATCGCCTTGCATTGCCGCATCTGAGCCTGGAAGAAAATACGGAAATTTATGGCAAGTGTGCACGAGTGCATGGACATGGACACAACTACCACCTCGAAGTCACCATCAAGGGCGAGATTGACCCGCGGACTGGCATGATTGCAGACTTGGTGGCCTTCCAGAAAGCTGTAGATGAGTATGTGGTAGAGCCTTTTGACCACACCTTTCTCAACCACGATATTCCTTACTTCGGCAAGGTGGTTCCTACCGCTGAAAACATCGCCGTTCACATCCGCGATCTACTCGAGCAACCCATTCGTACCATTGGGGCCAAGCTACACAAAGTAAAGCTGATTGAAAGCCCCAATAACTCTGCTGAAGTGTTTGGTTTACCTGTGGAAGAAACGACGCATAAGGCAACCGAACAACCCGAACTCGCTAAGATCTAAGTTAAAGAACTCAAATCTATAAAGAGCGGGGTGCTAAGCACCCCGCTCTTTATAGATTTGAGTTCTTTGCAGCGCTTTGCGCTTGAATCAGCCACGGTTATTTTTGTGAGAGCCGCGCGGAGCGCGACTCTCACAAAAATAACCAAGTTTTAAGTGTTTGAAAAGCGCTGAAAGCAGTATCAGCTACCTGAGTGAAACGTAATTCCAACCTGCCGACTGAGCAGATTTTCCTGATTACGATCGTCTGAGGCGATCGCCGCATCAGTTTCCCCTCGACTAATTTCGTCTGGATCAAAGGTTGGACCGCCACTCGACGACTCAGGGAGATCAGTCTCACCCGCTACAACCTCTTCGGGAACAGGATATTGTTTCTTCAAATCGGTCTTATTTTCGTCTGATTGCAGCAGAGACGGATCCGGTGTAACGAAAACAGAGTCTTTGGAGTCTGAAGCGTTTGAGTTCATAAGATTAATCACCAAATACAGCAGCAGGCAGTCATTGGTCTCAAACTAGTAGGCTGCGGCCTAAGTTTGCATACTATGTTTTTGTGTGGGGTGCTTCGCACCCCACACAAAAACATAGGTGATGGATTTCCGCCTCAGCGTACTAGAGCGTGCTCCAATAGCTGAAGGGGATGTTTTTCCATACGATCCACGTACGAAACAATCTCCTGAATCAGGCCCTAGATCTGTCATCAGCAACACTCACACGGCTCATGCAGGCCCATTCTAATTCAGTGCATTCTCGTTAGTGTGGGGAATTCACTACCTGACAAGAATGTGTCAGCCCTACTCTATTAATGCTTTTTCTTCTTATGCTTTTTCTTATGGTGTTTCGACCCTTTCTTCGATTTGACAGGGCTTTCCTGAGTATCGGGCGAAACTCGTTCGAGCAGCGCGGTAGCTCCTGATGCAATGCCGTTCAGTACGGTATCGGACGATGTGTTCATCACGCTTCCAGATTGATCTTTGAGGCGCTGACCAGCATCCCGCAAAACATTCACAACATCCGAAAGACTCAGTGTTACGTCACTCAGCGAAGAGCGAACCTTTTGGGCAGCTTCGCCTACTGAAGACTCCACGCGAGCTGCTTGTCTCCCAGACTGAGCGGTATCCGATAGAGTATCAGAGCCGTCATTCGTTAGATCAGCCTGGTCAGGAATATCCTCTACACCAGCCTTGTTCTTGGTGCTTCCAAAAGTCTTCTCACTCAGGCGTTGAACCGCAGCGTTGGCAATTTCGGCTACCAAAACACTCGCAACCGCTGTCCCAAGTTGCCGTGCATCAACTCCTAAAATATCAATGCCATTGTTCTCATTCTTGTGAACAACGCCATTTTTTTTCAATTTATTCTTACCCATTGTTAGTAATGACACTTTAACTCCTCGAATTATCAGCTTATCCGAGCAACCCGAAGTAGAGCATCTATAAAAAGTTTGGAAATAACAGCAAAGGGGTTAAACTTTCGAGTGAATTGTCAAGATACTTATTCAAAAAGTGGCTCAATTTTCTACAGCATCAAGATGAGCAGGTGTTAGAAAAGCTTAACTAGAAACGCCCATCATCTCCTTTTAGCCAGACGACAAATAACTCTCTATTTCCTAAACTATAGAAGCCATATTCTCGACGAACGGGCGAATGGAGATGTACAGGGAACATGCTGATTTTCTAATTACGATGTACCTGAATCAGATACCGTCGGCGTTGGCTGGATCTGCGTCACCTGATCTATGGACGCAACTTCTGACAACCCTGGTCGTCGGCCTTCTCACAGCATTAGGCTTTCAATTACTGTTGACGAATTTAGGTCTTGTTTTGGGGCTTTCAGCTTTTGGCATGCGTTTCTTCAAAAATAAGGAACGTGCAGAGCCTTTAGAAGCAGAAGAATCGGCATCTGGATCTGGAGCGATCGCTACGACCCTCGGCTTCGGCTTCCTGTTTACCGTCAATATCGTCCTGTTCACAGCCTGTTTCCTCGGCACACGGTTTAGCCAGGTGGCTGAGCCCATGATGGGAGCGATCGCCGGGCTCACCATCTGGTCAGCCTATGTGCTGCTTCTCACATGGCTCAGTACCCGTACCCTCAATTCTGTAGCGGGCTTTATCGTCGACCGGGCAACTGGAGGAGTGCGGTGGGCTGGGGGAGCGATCGCCTCCCTCTTCCGCAATGATGCGTCAGACTCTTTGACGGAAGAAGAAACCGCAGAACTGATTCGTGAAGGGATTCAATCGGCCTTAAATCGTGCGGGTGTTCAACAACTTCTCGAAGCGCAGTTGCAACCGTTTATCGCAGCATCAAGGGTTGAGGCGATCGCTCCAGCCAATGCCGAGGATCAACTCGCCAGAGCAGCCTTCTGGCAACCTATCAAAATCTATTTAACGGAAACAGACTCTAAAAGCCTGACACCTAAACGTATTCAACGCAAACTAGAAACACTTTTTAGAGCTGCTGAAGAGAAACTCCCTGAGAATCAAGCCTTACCCCACTTTGAACCGGAGATATTGCGTCTCTGGCTTGAGCAACGGGAGGATATTAATGCTAAAAAACAGCGGAAAATCATGACGGAGGTTGAGCAAAGTTGGTCAAATTTTGAAGCTCACTATGCCTCTCAACTTCTATCTAACTCTGTTGAAAGTTTAGATGTAGAACCACAGGATACATCCTCATCTTTGCAGGAGAAACTGCAATCAGTTCTGGAACAAACTATTGATAATACCCTCAGTAATTTAGACTTAGCGGAATTACTCCATCGGTCTAAAGTGCCGGTGACTTATGGCATTGGCATTGCTCTCCTTACCTTGGCTGAGGCGTTACCCCGGCTAGCCAAGTCTGAATTATTACCAGAAACTATGCGTTTGGATATGGCTGAAATCAAGCCGTCCTTAGACTATCTCTTAAAGGAAACTCAGGCTAATCTTACAAATCTCGGCCAGTCCTCTTTAGAACAGATGGAGAATATGCGCGATCGCACTCTCCAACCTCTTGAAAAGTTGCAGAACCGCATTCAGGCCCAAGTCGATAGCTTGAAGCGTCAGGCTTATGAACAGGCAGAATCGGCTCAGAGAAGCGCTATTAAGGCATTGTGGTGGTTGTTTGCGATCGCCTCCACTGGAGCTATTTCATCTGCTGCTGCAGGTGTTTTAGCAACGAAAACCTTTTTCTAAAAAAAACAGAAGTTCTATTCTCGTGCGCGTTACGCAGGAAAATAGAACTTCTGGGGTTTGGTTTTAGGAAGGTGCAAGATCTGAAGTGCCTAATTACAAACTAACTTCAGTGAAGCTGCGAAATATTAGCAACTTCAAAGTTGTAAGTATCCCCATGACTCAAGTAGACCACCTTGTCTTCTAATCCTGCGGCTGCAACAGCCGCCTGGAAATCTTCCAGAGGTGACTTAAACACCGTGTAATCATTGTAATGAATGGGAATTGCCACCTTTGGAGCAATGAGCTGCACGGCTTCAAGCCCCTGATTCGCGTCCATTGTCAGCAATATTCCAAACGCTTTGGTGCCACCCAAATGGAATAACCCAATATCAATATTGGGGTATCGTTCTGGAATTTCTTTTAACTGGTCAATCACCAAAGTATCGCCAGTGATATAGAGACAGAACCGGGTATCATTGCCATCTTGAAACTCAAGAATGCTGCCCATTACGGGAGGGAGTAGAGCTGCTAACACTCCCGGACCGTGACGCCCTGGCATGGATGTAATCGTCAAAGCACTATTCCCTTTAAATACCTTTAGACTTTGCCAGGTATTCAAAGCATAAAGCGCTCTAAACCCTTTCTCTTGGAGTTTCTCTGTAGCGTGTTGTGTCGTCACAATGGGAAGGCTCTTATCCAGTTTTGCGACCGCAACGCGATCGAAATGATCCTCATGCATGTGGGAGAGGACAACCAGATCAATCGGGGGCAAAGCATCAATTTCAAGAGCCGGATTGGTCAGGCGCTGCGCTCGCAATCCATGCCCTAGATGCACATGATCGCCCTGATGCAAAAAGTTAGGGTCTGTGAGAATTGTGAACCCGGCATACCGCAACACAACCGTTGCAGTACCGACAAAAAAGATAGAACCCCGCTCAAAATCGAATGTATCTTTTCCGGCAGGTAAACGTAAATGTGCAATGGTGTTTGTCATAGTACAACCGATACCTGCAACGTAGGATTTGACTTTTGCAGAAAGGTAAGGTGGGCGATCGCTTCGATCCATCCTTTCAAGAACCCGTAGGGCGAAGGATAATTGCCTCTACAGTAATAGGTCTTGGAAGTAGCCCCATTCCTTCAGAAAAAGATACCGGTAGCTTACTCAAACAGCCGATTGAAAGCGTCTGCCATAAGGGGTAGTGAACAAGCTCATCCGGTTAAACGGTAATAATTCGCCGCTGGGTAAAGAAGCTCTCAGGAATGTCTTGTTTTTCCCCATCCGCTTGATTCTGAAATAGGACGCTGAAGGAGCCCGCCCCTAATCCATCTTGAGGAAACATGCGGTAGCAAGGGCGTTCTGTTAAATGGGACTGGTAGGACTGCAATGCCGGAACGGGCACCGGAGCGAACTCGGGAAATCGCTCCAAGAACCAATCCATTACCTCTTCATTTTCCTCGGTGGAATAGGTGCAGGTCATATACAACAGATGACCTTGCGGCGCGACTAGAGAGGCCGAATTGGCCAGAATCCGCTTTTGCCGATTGGCATTTTTATTAATCGAAACCGGGTGAAAACAACCGGGAGCCTTTTCACCTTTTGCCAGTACCGATTGGCAGGTACAAGGGGCATCTACCAGCACCAAATCTGCAATTTGTGGAATCTCTTCTGCTAATACATTGGAGTCCACGCTTACCACACGAGCCGGACGAATCTCACAGCGACGCAGATTATAGACCAAAGCCCCAATGCGCTTGTTGGTTACTTCATTGCACAGCAACAACTCCGGTTGAAACATGCGCCATGCAAAAACACTTTTGCCGCCGGGAGATGCACACATATCAAAGACGGTGCGAACCGGAGTCGCGATCGCCCCCATGGCTGAGGCCGCAAACACCGACGATAGATCCAGACTGTAGAAATGGCCTTCCTGGTGGAGGGGATGCTGGCCGATTTTGTCCTCTTTTACCCGATCAACAAAGTCGGGTTGCCAGGAAAGAGCGGGGGCGATCGCAAAGGGCATTTCCTCGGGGCGCGGCTTACACCACAGAATGCAGGACGGGTAGTCCTGTGGATGGGTCAATGCATCCACAAACTCAGAACGGCTCTCGTCTTCCGAGAACAATCGTTTACTTAATTTCAGCAGGAGATTAGAGGGTGCAGCCACAGTAAGCCCAGAAGGAATTCAGTAATTTATGATATCTGGCCGCATAGTTCTAAAGGGTCGATATGACGTAAAGTGCCACGCCAACCCTTTCAGAATTAGTCAGACCCATTGGATGGAACAAGCGATCCAGTGATTTCAGCTCGCCATGCTTCATTGTCGTGCAGTGAAAGCACAATGCGCTTGTAATAATTATCGCGAACATCAATGGTCAGCACCGAAGGCTTGGTCACATACCAGAACTCTCGGCCCCGCTCAGTGTAATAAGTTCCTGCTTTGATCACACCCGGGAGGGACGTGCCAGGGGCACGGAGTTCTCGCCAGGTGCTGAGAGGGAGGTCAGTGCTGACCTGGGCAATGTGATTCAGGGGAACCTCAATGCAAGAACCCAGGTGAAACGACCATAGCCGTTCGTAGCCTTCTAAATGAATGTAGAGATGAGTGGGATTAAGTGTCAGATACATCGTTCGAAATTAATAAGGTATTAGGGGAGGGGCAGCACCTCCGCTTTTTCAAGCAGCAAACGGGCAATTTCTGCAGCAGAGTATCCTGTGGCATCCACTGAATAGCGCGACACGGTGCGCCGTTGCAGGTCGTATTGGTAGGTGCGATCGTAGTAGAACAGCATCAGCTCGAAGGCTTCGGCAAAGCGGTGTTGCTGGAGGAGGTCGATCGCCTCCTGAGTTCTTGCTCCGCCTAAGCGCTTACGAATACGCTCTGTCGCCGTAATCAAACCCTCCAGGGGGGCCTGGGCGTACAAATCCACTAACAACACCAGTCGCTCAGATGTGGGGCGAACCACTTCCAAAATGGGAGCGTGATCCATCTGATCGAACAGAGCATTTGGAACCCGGCAGAGCCCAATGCTCTTGCTTTCCGCCTCAATCCATACCCGTCGGTGTGGGCTAAACGTTGCCCATTGAAGCGCGACCTGATTTTCAAATTGCTCATTGGTCGGCTGGGGCGGAAGCATCAGTGACCCAAAGCTGCTGCCTCGGTGATGGGCCACATCTTCTAGATCCAACACCTGCTCCCCCGTTTCCGCTAAAGCATGCAAAATGTCAGTCTTGCCCGTTCCCGTCATGCCTCCCAGAATGACAATCGGACGTGGTTCCTCAAAAGTCTGTAAGGCCCAGCGACGGAAGGCTTTGTAGCCACCGATTAAGGTCGTTACCTGAAAACCTGCCATTTCCAGAACCCAGGCTACCGCCCCACTCCGCATACCACCACGCCAACAATGCACTCGGATACGGCGATCGCCCGCCAACGCCTTCGCCTGCTGAATAAATCCTGCAAATTTGGGGCCAGCGATCGCAAACCCCAACTCCACTGCGGCATCTCGCCCCTCCTGTTTATAGCAGGTGCCGACCTGTGCCCGTTCTGCATCTGTAAACAGCGGAAAGCTAATGGCTCCAGGGATGTGCCCCTGCGCATACTCTGATGGGCTCCGAACATCTAGCACAGGGCCAGCAGCAGAGAAAAATTCTGGAAATGGAAGGGAATGCACCATAGGGAAGCAGCAAAGGAGAATAGACTTTAGCTATTTTGATAATTTCAAAAAATTTTTCTAAGATTAGGTAGCATACGTGCAATTTCTATTAGAAATCAGGAGTCAAATGAAAAAGCGTACTCTGCTGATCCGCATGGTTTAGACAGTGCCTCAAGTGACTTAAATCTTCTAGCAACTGCGACGCCGCGTGAAAGTGGTTGGAATTTTCTTGTATAAAACTCATCAATCCATTAACGGTTAGTAAGCCAACAGAGGGTAAAAGCCACTGTTCTTGGCAACCTTTTATATCTTCATCAATTAAATCTTCTAAATACTCTTCACTAACGCTGATCATTTCACCAAGTGGTAAAAGTTGTAGCTGCCTTGCAACATCATCCAATTTCTCGAGATGATGAGCCAGTGTCTTGCCACATATATCCCATCCATCAACACCTGAAACGTGCGGGTTAAACGTAATAAATAAAGCATATCCCATATAAATAAATACTTCTTATAGGCCAACCTGCTCGCCATTTTTATCAGATCTATTGTGATAGTGTCACGGTAAAATTCGTTGCTGATTCTGTGACATACCCGATCAATTGACTGTCCGAATAGCCCTGCTGGTGGAGAGCAGCGAGGCAAGATTGTGCCCGATCGCCCTCCACTCCCGCTAGCAAGCCACCCGAAGTTTGCGGGTCAAACAGAATTGGAAATAGGGGATGGGCCATGGCTTCGGAAAGGTTGGCGATCGCCCCCTCCACCTTTCGGTTCTGCCCCTGAAGTGAACTAAAAATTCCTCTCTGAAGGGTTTCCTGCGCACCGCCTAAAACTGGAATGGCATTCATATCCAGCGTGACGGACACTTGCGAGGCACGCATCATTTCCAACAGGTGCCCCAACAAGCCAAATCCGGTGATGTCGGTGCAGGCCGTTGCACCATAGTCCAGAAAGCATTGAGCCGCAGCCTGGTTGGAGGTAAGCATGGAGGCGATCGCCCCCTCAATCCAGCGCCCTTTCGCCTTCAGTTGCATATCGGCAGCAAACAGCGTGCCCGTTCCCAATGGCTTCGTCAAAATGAGAGCCTGGCCGGGGTGTAGTCCACCTTTGCGGAGGAGGCGATCGCTCTCCGCCAGACCATTACAGGTGAGCCCAAAGGCCAATTCTGGCCCTTCAGTGGTGTGACCGCCCACCAAAGCGGCTCCAGCTTCATGCAATACCTCCGTGGCTCCTGTCAGCAGGTGATAGAGCTGGTCTTGCACTTTCTGGTCGGGGGCATAGGGGAGAGTGGCGATCGCCAGCGCACTCTGCGGCTTCGCTCCCATCGCGAACAAGTCACTCAAGGCATGGTGAGCCGCAATCTGCCCAAACAAGTACGGATCAGACACAAGGGCGCGGAAGTAATCTACCGTTTGCACCAGAACTTGGCCCGGTGGCACTTGCAATACCGCAGCGTCATCACTGCTCTCCAGTCCAAGCAGAATGTTGGAATCTTCGAGGTGCCTCTGTTCCTGGCGGATACGAGTCAGAACATTTTCAAGAATTGAACTGCCCACTTTGGAGCCACACCCGGCACAGCGCATGGCAGGCTCTAACGTATCAGCAGATTCGGGAGCGCTATCGGACATGGATTTCAGATCACTAAACTTGTCCATGAACTTGCGATCAATGCGGTCCTTCCATTGCCAGATCCATTTTGCAGGGCCGATGCCCAAGGCCCCGCGAGAAGCCACAGCCGTTTCATCACCAACCCCAATCAAAATCAGGAATTGTTTTTGTGGCACAAAGGGTTTTAGAGGCTGGTTTTCCAGCGCACGGCGCAGGTTTTCCGTCAAGGGTTTGCCCTGCCGCACCGCAAATACCCCCGCCTTGGGTCGTGGATGGGCCTGCATGGTCGCTACATCTCCTGCCCCAAACACCTGCGGATGGGAAATTGATTGCAGACGATCGTTTACCAGCAAAAAACCGCGCTCATCGGTAGCCAGTCCAGCTTCCCGAATCCAGGGAGTAGCCGCCGCCTGAGTGACCCAGAAGAGGCGATCGCACTCCACCTCCAACCCCGAGGCACACCGCACCCAATCCTCACCCACCTCCTCCACCGTCTCCCCCAGGTGCAGCGCAATCCCACGCTGCTCCATCACCTGTCGCATCTTGCGCCGTGCCCAACGACCCCGCTCCGGCAGCAATTCCGGGCTGCGCTGAAACAAATGCGACTCCAGCCTGTCCGGTTGCCCAGCCTCCCGATAAATTCTTTGTAGATGAGCCTGTACCGCCAAGCTCAATTCCACCCCTCCGGCACCACCGCCCACAACCCCAACTCGCAGAGGCCGCTGCGGATTCTGTTCCACCTCCGCCACCAACCGATCCCAGTAATCTAAAAACTTCGAAATCGGCTTCGCCGGAATTGCGAACTTCTCCGCCCCTGGAACCGTCGACACCGCAGGGGTGCTGCCAATATCCAACGACAGCAGATCAAACGAGACAGGTGGATGATGCTCACACAGCACCTGATTGTTCACCAGATCGAGAGCGATCGCCCGAGCATGAATCAACCGCACCCCGGCAAAAGTTGCCAATCGCTGCAAGTCAATATGGCACTCATCGAAGGAATACAACCCTGCCAAATACCCCGGCAACATACCCGAATAGGGCGTATGCATTACATCGGTAATCAGCGTCACCCGCACCCCATCCAGCGGCTGCATGCCAAACGACTTGAGGGCGATCGCATGACTGTGCCCTCCACCCACCAGCACCAAATCCTTCCCAGCTACCGACGACCCCTGCATATCCCTCCCAACAACCTCTACCACCTGAAAGAGTGGCACAGCCACCTTTCTAAAAAGCCACTCAGCACCAGGAGAGCATTCTACCGAAGCCATCCAGACTCACCCCAGACTCCTTCCGGGGGTTTGGGGGAGTTAGGCCCCCAAAAAGCAGGGGTTTGGGGGGAAGTCCCCCGGCCCAGCGGCCAACACTCCACACCCATCCTCCTCCAGCATAACGAAGCCCCCAAAAACTCTCTCAGGGCCTACAAAGCCCGCTAGCACATAGCATATGTTGGGTAGGATGAGGTGCTTCACACCCCACCCCATCCAACATCGGTTGATTTCGGCCATACTAGACATCCTTCCGTGCTTCTCCGAAGAGATTTCCCCCCCTCCAACGGGCACAATAAATCCAGACATCAGAATCGGAAAAACGCACATTGTTCAATCCCCACGGTGCGGCCGCCTAAATTTTTAGTCCTCTATTTATTCCTCACTCCTATTCTTCACTCTCCTTCTCAAAGGCTCTACCATGGCTTCTTCTGATCTCCGAGTTGGCTGCTACGCACCCGACTTCGAACTCCCTGGCATTGATGGTGCCGTACACCACCTGAGGCAATACCTCATGCGGTTTCAAGGAGTTGGCGTCGTTTTTCTCAGCTATGACTGCGCCCTCGTGTTGCCAGCACTCCAACATCTGATGGCAATCCAACAAGAATTTTTACCCAGCGGTTTCACCCTCATCGGTATTGATGCTAATACCGAACCCCAACCCTTGTCCGATCGCCTGGATGCCATGGCCACTTTCGCCCGGCAGCAAAATTTGTCCTTTCCCTACGTCCGAGACGAAACCCAGGAAGTCGCCGAAGCCTTTGGGGCAACCCACTCCCCCGAAGTTTTCTTGATTGATCAGTCCGGAATGATTTCTTACAGTGGTAGTGTTTGGGGACATACAGGGGAAACAGAACAGCCTTTCCTGAGGGAGGCGATCGCCGCTCTCCTTCAAGGTCATGCTCCGGCTATTCACTATACTCCGTCCTACGGGTGCCCCCTTCAATGGCGAGCCCGGTAGACTTCTGCTTTCATCCGGATGTCCGATGGTCAGCTTCGACTGTTATCTTAAGTTGGAGCTACTCCAAAAACAAAAATTCATGTTAAAGGAAACGCGGTTGTCGCCATGGAGAAGAAATATCAGCGGGTTCTACTCAAGCTGAGCGGTGAAGCCCTTATGGGTGACATGGCTTATGGAATTGACCCGACTATTGTTGATAACATTGCCGAGGAAATTAGCGAAGCCGTGACATCAGGAGTTGAAATCGCCGTGGTCGTAGGCGGTGGAAATATCTTTCGCGGGATGAAAGGAGCCGCTGCCGGGATGGAGCGAGCTACCGCCGACTACATCGGTATGATTGCCACTGTCATGAATGCCATGACCCTACAGGATGCTCTGGAACGAAAAGGCGTCCCCACCCGCGTTCAGACTGCTATCGAAATGCAAGAAGTGGCCGAGCCTTACATTCGCCGCCGAGCCATTCGGCATCTCGAAAAAGGCCGCGTGGTAATTTTTGGAGCGGGGTCGGGCAATCCCTTCTTCACAACTGATACCACTGCTGCGCTGCGAGCCGCCGAAATCAACGCTGAGGTTGTTTTCAAAGCGACCAAGGTGGATGGGGTATACGACTCAGATCCGAAAAAGAACCCCAATGCCAAACGTTATCAAACCCTAACCTACAGCCACGTTCTTGAAAAAGACCTGAAGGTGATGGATGGAACTGCGATCGCCCTGTGCAAAGATAACAATATACCTATCATGGTATTTGACCTGTCTGTGCAGGGGAACATCCATCGCGCCCTCTTAGGGGAGCCGCTAGGAACGTTAGTTGGAGGCTCTTGTGAAGTTAGCTGAGTTCGAAGACCACATGCAAAAGACCATTGAAGCCACTCAACGGTCTTTTAATACTATCCGTACGGGGCGGGCGAATCCGGCTCTATTGGATCGGATCACCATCGACTACTATGGTTCCGAAACCCCTCTCAAATCCCTGGCTAATATCAGCGTGCCGGACTCCAGCACTATCCTGATCCAGCCCTACGATCGCAGCTCCATGAGCAGCATCGAAAAGGCCATTTCCCTTTCGGATATTGGTCTGACACCCAACAATGATGGCACCAACATTCGGCTCAACATCCCACCGTTGACCACCGAACGCCGTAAGGAACTGACCAAAATTGCCGCCAAGTACGCTGAAGAAGGCAAAGTCGCCATTCGCAACGTCCGCCGCGACGCCGTTGACAGTGTCCGCAAGCAAGAAAAGGCCAGCGAAATCTCCGAAGACGAAGCGCGAGATTTACAGGACAGCATCCAAAAGATGACTGACAAGTTTGTTGGCAAAATTGATGCGCTTCTTAAAGACAAAGAAGCTGACATCATGACGGTTTAAGCAATCGTATTCGCCACAGGTTGCGTTCATAGAAAGCAACCCGTTCCATGGAAAATGCGCGGCACGAGTGTCGCGCATTTTCTGCGAAATTGAGAATCTGCGATCGCCTTACCTTATTCAGGCAAGTCCAGCGACACTTCCAACGCGACCCCCTGTAAGTGTTCGTTAGGATTTTTCTTTAGATACTGCTGAATTAATTGCTGGCAGGCTTCCCGGTAGCTAAATGCCGCTTCCATTTTGGCCCAGGAGGGGGTTTTGCTAAAGCGAATGCCAAGTTTTTTGGCAGCTAGACGGCAACCGTTAAATGAGCCGTACTGCTCCAGTAATGCAGCCTTTGTAATAGTGGGAATGGCTGGAAGAGGTACTTCGGGTAACGCTTTCTGCTGGGATGGTTCAGTCGATTGGCCTTCTGCCGCATCCAAGGCATTCACGGCAACCTGGGCTACTGTGTAGATGTTTGCAGCGTTCTCCAGATCCTTGGCCTGGTTCTCCCGCAGTTGTGCCAACAACTGGGTGACTCGTTGCTTACCCATAATCGTTAGCGATCCAGTAAGGAGCGATTGATGGAGGCCTGGTCTTGATACATTTGGGGGCGATCGCGTCGATCCTCCTCTCCATTGACCGTATCACCCGGCAAAGCAGTGGTTTGAGACGCAACCGGAAGGGATGGGCTACTTTCGGAGCGCTCATCACGCCACCACATCACAATCGCTCTGACCGCATTTAAGAATCGGAAGAAGCGACCGGGAGAAGCAACCAGGCTTAAAGGGCTGCGAGACGCTTCAGCATCTGCCACGCCCTCGAAGGCAATAGATAGCTCATCGAGATGAGACATCATGTTTTGCATTTCTATTTCAAGGGCACGAATGGTTTCTTCATTGCTCTCGACGATTTGCTGTTTCTCTCCAGCTAGCTTTTGAATCATGCCGTGGAGGCGTTGCACGTCCTCCTTCAGCAAGCTTGTCTTTGTCTTGTGTTCCTCGTTGCGGCGAATCAGCTGGGCGCGGCTACGGTTCGTGAAAATTAAGCAATCTCGCATCTCACGATACACAGCATCAGCCTGCTCTATATCGAGGTTTTGAACCGTTTTAGGAAATTCTGTGGCGGAACGAAAGCGATCGGTTGAAGATTCTGGCATACCTTTTCCGGCGATGTAGACTCAACGCTAGAACCATCCTGTCACAGAGACTTGCCCTGCGAATCAAAAAACATATTTTTTCAGGAAGCTTGATGAAAGGTTCATGGCAAGTTGTCGAATTCAATAAACTTGAATCTGGTGTGCATTTGGCACACAAATTCAAGCACACACCAGATCAAGCTAACAATCCAGCGTGTTCTCCAACTCCCAGGTGGAAATGTGAGCGCTATATTCATTCCACATTTGCCGCTTCAGTTTGAGATAGGCAGATGTAAAGGAATCTCCCATTGCGGCAGGAAGCACTTCGTTGGATTGGAGGAAATGTAGGGCTTCGGGAAGGCTACTGGGGAGCGATCGCACCGTCCCCGCAGGAGAGGGTTCTGTATAGGTGTTGTTATCCATTCGAGGGCCCGGATCGCGCTTGTTACGAATGCCATCCAGCCCAGCCGCAATCAGCGCAGCGGGAAGGAGATAGGGGTTCGCTGCACCATCTGGCAGCCTCAGTTCAAAGCGCCCAGCATCCGGAATTCGAATGGTATGGGTGCGGTTGTTGCCGCTGTAGCTAATGGTATTGGGCGACCACGTCGCTCCAGAGAGCGTCACTGGAGCGTTGATGCGCTTGTAGGAGTTCACTGAGGGAGCCGCGATCGCACACAACGCCTCCGCTGAGTGCAACACACCCCCAATAAATTGATAGGCCAAACTCGAAAGTCCCAGTTCCCCCTGCGGATCAAAGAACAGGTTCTCCTTACCCTCCAGATCCCAGGCAGAAATGTGGGTGTGGCAACCATTCCCTGTGAGATGAACAAAAGGTTTCGGCATGAAGGTAGCTCGCAGACCGTGTTTTTCAGCGATCGCCTTCACCATGTACTTAAAGAAAGCCTGTCGATCTGCTGTTACTAAAGCATCGGCATAGGTCCAGTTCATCTCAAACTGACCGTTGGCATCCTCGTGGTCATTCTGGTAAGCGCCCCAACCCAGCCCCAGCATCCCATCACAAATCTCGCGGATAACATCATAGCGACGCATGAGAGATTGTTGGTCATAGCAGGGTTTGCTCTGGCGATCGCGCAGGTCAGAGATCTGATGCTCGGTGCCATCCAGCAGAAAATACTCGCACTCTACCCCAGTTCGAATCCGAAAGCCCATCTCTGCCGCTTGCTGCAAGACACGCTTCAGCACCAACCGGGGAGTCTGCTCAATAGGCTGGCCGTCCACGCCGTAGAGATCCGCAGGCATCCAACCAATTTCCGGTTGCCAGGGCAACTGATAGAGCCGCTCAGGATCGGGAATCGCCAGGATATCGGGATCCGCCGGGGTCATATCCAACCAGGCTGCAAACCCGGCAAAGCCTGCTCCGCTACTGGCCATGGTGTCAATGCTTTCAGCAGGCACTAACTTAGCCCGCTGTACCCCAAACAGATCGGTAAACGAGATGAGGAAGTAGCGAATGTTGCGATCGCGTGCAATGGCAGAGAGGGAGGTGGTCATAGCGGTTCGTCAGCCAGCCGGACGTCGTAGGGATCATGGCTATTGTCAGACGCTCGCCTTTTCAAAAGTGTCCATGCTGTACACTTACCAGGACCGTTGGATTTTCTAGGAAAAAGACAGACACCGGGTGTTTTAGAAACACCCGGTGTCTAGCAGATAATAGGATTGAGAGGGCGATCGCCCGCCTCTAGCCCAACCACTCCTGAACAGCAGCACGAATAAAGGCTTCGTCCTCTGGGTTCTGGTAAGGATTTCCCGCGCGATGGCCCCAGATGGAGGGAATGGGGTGATACTTAGCCCCTGGGATTTTAGAGGCTTCAATCTGACAATCTTCGGGGGTGAAGTAAAGATCCGTCGTTCCCGGCATGACCAGGGTACGAGCCTGAATGGAGGCTAAGGCGCGCTCATAGTCGCCCTGATAGACAGGATTATGGCCCACATCACAACGTAGCCAGGTATCAATCATGGCTAGTAGATTATGGGGGTCACGTTTGCGATAACCCGGCTCCCAGGCGCGATCGATGTAATCTTCTACGGAGTCATAGCCTAGCCGCCGATGCCAGCCTTCTCGATAAAAAGCTTGGGAGGCGGCCCAGCTGGCATAAATGTGGGCAAACGCGCGATAGCCGCGATCGGGTACGGCTTCAAAACGTTCCCCATTCCAGGCCGGGTCTGCCGTCAGGGCAGCTCGCAGGCTCTGCAAAAAGATTTTATTGTGATCGGTTGTACGAGCCGTGCCGCAAAGGGCAACGATACGTTCTACCCGCTCAGGATGCAAAGCTCCCCAATGGTAGGCTTGCTGTGCTCCCATCGACCAGCCATAAACCAGAGCTAGCCGCTTGATCCCAAAAGTCTCCAAGACCTGATCCTGGGCTCGCACATTATCCCAATGGGTAAACCAGAAACCCTGCTCGCTCAGGCGACATTCTACACAGTTGCTGGGGGAACTGGACAACCCATTGCCAAACATATTGACAATAATGATGAACCAGCGTTTGGGGTCAAGAATGCCATCCGGGCGGATTAGCCAGTCAATATCGGGATGCTGTGCGCCGTAAGAGGTGGGATAGAGGATGACATTGGAGCGATCGCCCGCCAACTCTCCATAGGTCTGATAGACCACTGAGGCTTCAGGCAGCACGGCTCCGCATTGCAGCTCGAAGTTTTTCAGGGTCAAGGATTTCGACGCGTCACTCATGCTGCTGTCTGATCAAACTTCGTAACCAGGTTTCGGTGTACCGTAACATACCCTGGCTCAACATGCGCGAAGTATGGCCTCAGTTGCTCATGGGCCTGGGCCAACGCATGGAATGGAATTGACGGATATAGGTGGTGCTCTGCGTGGTAGGGCATATTCCACATCAAAAAGCGCACGGGGAATAGGGTCAGGGTCGTGCGGGTATTCGTGAGGGGATTGTCATCGTGAGTACAGCCCATGTGCTCAGACATCAAAATGGCACGTAGGATGGGTTGCCCAACCGCTAAAGGAAGCACCCAATAGAGGAAGAAAGCCCAGGGATGACCCAAAGCAACAGAAAGGGCGATCGCCCCCCCATACACCAACAGTTGCAGACGGGTTGAGCGAACCACCTCGTCATAAGAGCCTTCTGATAGGAATGGGTAATCCTGTACATGCCCCCGAGCCACTTTCACGTGGGTACGCACTTTGCCAACCCACCAGGGAATACCGCTCAGCTCCAACAGATATTCCCGCCAGTTCGTCGGTTTGGGATCGCCCAGTTCAGGGTCTTTTCCGGGGATTTGAGTAAAGCGGTGATGCCACTTGTGGTAACGCCGGTAAAACGTACCGTTGTACAAGGAAAACAACCCTGCCAGCCAACACACGGCATCATTCACTTGCAGGTTCACAAAGGCCGTTCGATGGGCGCACTCATGCAACGCTGCGAACATAGACGCAAAGGTAAAACCATAAACCACAAGTGCGGGTAGTGCCACCAGCCAATTTCCCCATTGGCTGGCCCACAAATAGCCACTGATTCCCATCACGGCCAGGTGCCCAAGCAGTTGAACCCAGCCCTTCCAATCTGACCGTTCGTTTAGCCTACTCAGCGCATCGGTCGCCAGAATTTGACGTGGATTGAAAGCAGTTGATGCTTCCACCAATTCCAATTGATTCACCGCATTACTTAACACTCGAATGCTCCAAAAAATTCAGATGATGAAGTACGAAAAATTGAGACGGAAGGACTCCAAACTGCCGTACAGCGGGCTCATCCATAACTCTAAGAGCCAGATTTCAAGCCCGGTGTAAGCCAACCTCGACAACTCGATCCTGACGGAGATGCGATCGCCCCGTTGTACTCCACACTACGAAAACTGCTGTTGTAGATTCAGGTTATTTTGGGGCAAAAAACAGGCAGTTTTACGCCCCGAAACAAGCCGAATCAGTCATACTCCGAAAGTTTCAAGCCCTTGTGGTGGAAACCTACGAAACACTTCTAACACAGGGGCTTTAAACCTTGAAAGATTTCCAAGCAAAAACGTAATACAAATTGAGTGAGGCATGCGGGATGAATGTGAGGATCTGTCCCACATTCATCCCCATACAACACAATGTGCACCTTTGCCTAGAAACAATAGAACCCTCAATTTTCTGTGAATGCACACTACATGCCCGTTCACAGAAAATTGAGGGTTTTAGGTTTTCAACTACACGTCGCATTACATACGGTTCACTTACGGCCAAAATCTGCTGGAATCTCCCCCCACTGCGACGTCTCCCATTTGAGGATACGGTTGGGATAGTCGTTGACCTGTAACCAGGCTAAGGCGCGATCGACCAGGTCAAAGATTTCCTGGTTGCGAGAGGTACGAGCGAGCGTTGTGCGCACCTCTCGCTTCTTAACCCACAGAATCGCCGTTGCAGAGTCGGTGTAAATCGGAATGGTCAATCCCTGGTTCTGCAGATAGGAAAGCCCGTGGACGATCGCCAAAAATTCCCCCAAATTATTGGTGCCTTGCGCTAACGGCCCTTTGTGGAAAATTGGCTCCTTAGTGGCTGTCCAGACACCCTGATACTCCACATTGCCAGGATTGCCTGAGCAGGCCGCATCCACACAAATACTCTCCTGAATAATCTCAGAAGGCCCTGCTGAGGAAGCTTTAGAAGCCGATCGCGAGGCCGCTGCAAAAATCGAGGGAGCTTCCCCCGCATCAAATGCCTTGATTGCCGCCTCTGCTTCAGCCCGGGTTGGATAGGACTTAAAAACGGCTCCCCGAAATCCTTTCACCTGAGCCTGACATTGAGCCCAGGTGGTAAAGATCCCGAGCTTGCGGCCTTTCATAACGGCATAATACTTCTGCGGCGGCATATAGCAGTGATAAACGAATTGGACCGGAAAACCAACACTGGGAGACACCAGCGCACAACCAAGTGTTGCAAACCTAAGAATATAAAATCATGCCTCAGGTTGTATGGAATTTGTTCAAACCTGATTGTATCTAATCCCAATTCTCTCTCAGGCAACTTTTTTAAGTGCAATATTCTATAGCCGTGAACCTGCAAATTTAAACAAACTACAGCGAGTACTGAGCACACTAAATTCTTTAAATGAAAAACCCTATACCTATTTCTAATTGGCAAAGGCTGTATCAATGGAAATTGTGGCTGACAGCCGTGAGCGCGATCGCATTCACTTATACCTCAATTTGTTTTTTTATTGCTATTCAGCAACGCTATTTTATCTACCGCCCTAAACCTGATTTGTCGATGCAACCTAATGCTTCGGCTTTCAATCTCCCCTATGAAGATGTCTAGACATCCATTCCAGAATCAGGAGAAAAATTACAGGGTTGGTGGGTTCCGGCTCCATCTCCTGAAAAACCATTTCAGTTTGTATCCAATGAGCCTCTCAATGTTCTAACCTCGCCTAAAACCATGTTGTATTTCTGCGGGGTCGGGCGCAATATCGGCGACTACAACTATCTGGCAAGAGTCGCAGCATTTCGGCAACTGGGATTTTCAGTGCTGGTCTTCGACTACCGGGGTTACGGTCGTAGTGATGGAGGTTTTCCCTATGAAGCCCAGCTTTATCAGGATGGAGAAGCCGCATGGAACTATCTTCGTTACCAACGGCATATTCCTGCTGATCAGATTGTGATTTATGGAGAATCATTGGGTGGAGCGATCGCCCTCAATCTGGCTACAAAACACCCTGATGCCAGCGGGTTGATTATGCAAAGCTCCTTCACTTCCATGAGAGAAGCGATTCAGCATAGAAAATTGCTTCAGCTATTTCCCATCAGCCTGATTCTGACAGAGCAATTCAACTCCCTTGCTAAAATTCAAGAACTAAAAATTCCAGTTTTATTTCTGCATGGAACCCGTGATTCTGTTGTGCCACCTGAAATGAGTCAGCGTTTATATGAAGCGGCTCCAGGTTCTAAGCAACTATTTTTAATCGAAGGGGGCGATCATGTCAGAATTTATGAGCCAGGACATCAGTCTTATCTAAAAGCCATTGAGAGCTTTGTAAACACTATTGATGTCCCAAACTCACATGCAAGCCAAAACCCATAGCTAAAGACATGAGGAGGTTTCTGCATAAGAATCTACCCAGGATGTTGGTGCTTTGCCCGCGAAGCGGGCAAAGCACCAACATCCTGGGGGTAATTTCATTGTTGGAAATCTCCTAAAATGGGATGAGAAACGATATCCCACCCCATTTCGTATCTCCAAGCTAAAAACCTTAAAGACCCGTGATGCGGAAGAGGAGAACCTGATTGGTTTGGCGATCGCTAAAGTTATCGTCGCTCAGCAAAATCAAACTCTGGCTACCATCCGGCAACCGTGGCCCAAGGGTCATGGCTTCCAGGTTGTCCAGTGGAAATCCTAACGTGTTGAGGTCTAAAAGCAATTGCTTGTGAATCGGTTGAATTAGACTCAAGTCCCCCTCAAACACCCTAATACTGGAAGTATCCGTGGCGTTGGCGACGGCTAACTGAAATAGCTTAGCCCCTGCCCCATTCGCCCCAAACGTCCGTTCCAGGCTCAGAAAGTGACCGCCCTGCCCCAGCACCAGTAATTCCGTCAACCCGTTGTAAAGCACTCCCGCTGGTGTGGGTTCGAGATAGTAAAGATGCTCAGCCAGTAAAGCCGGAACATTTTCACTTACCAGATAATGCAACAGCCGCAAGGGTTCGGGTGCCTCTGGTACGGTGGGTTGGTCCTGAGCCAGAGCTCCTTCAACCGCTGCAAAAATTCGGAAGGGCTCTCCATAACCATTGCTTATCGTTGTGCCCCCTGGGTCCAACGCCAGTGCTTCAAATCCCAGGTTATTGCGCACCCCCGATGGGGCCTCTTCATCGAGCTTTGGGAGGTAGCGTTGAGGCAGTGGCAAAGACGATCGCCACTCCCCCGTTTCCCGATCAAACTCCTGAATAAACGGTGGAATACCCTGACTAGTATCCCCTTCGCTGGAGATAAAGACCGTTTGCCGGGGAGACAGAGCCAATCCCTCTGGGTCAATGCTTCCGGCGGCGAAGGTCGTCCCATCCTGGTTATGTAGCGGCGTCGCTCGCTCAACGGTTATACCGCTAATGGTTGGGTGAGCAGGCTCCGTACGGTCTAATTCCATTGCCATGGTATAGAACCGGGCTGGAGCTTCACTGCTGCGATCATCGCTTAGCACCAGAAAGCGATCGCTCACCCGCTCGTAGGCGATCGCTGACAGCCCACCCACCGGCACTCCCTCAAAGGAGCTTTTGGGAATTTCATAGGTATCTAAAAGTTCCACCGCTAAAGGCAAAAACAATCGTTCTTCAGCGCTGACTCGCGGCAGGGTACACCCCGTTAGGGTCAGAAATAGGGCGAGGAGGGCGATCGCCCGTCCCCACCAGGGACGTTTGACTATCGGTAGTACGTTCATAACCTACGACCACGAAAAGCAAAAGTAGCTTATGGTTTTAACAACCTAGAGCAACCCTATCGCAATTCTGGCATCACAGATCTCAGGCATGGTTTTGAATAGCAAACCTGGGGTTTCCCATTCAAAATCATTCCGTACTTAACCCTTATGTCCGTTTACTAAAAAGCATTCTCGTTCTCAGCCCAATTGAGCCTAACAAACCTCAGTTCAGGATAGGCTGGAGTGACCGTTTTGCGATCGCTCAGCGACCACGGAAATGAGCGTTTTCGAATGCCTCGCAACAACCGACACTCGAAGATGCCCTTAACCCACACGCAGGTTAACAAAGTTTGACTGGCATCATTGCCCAGCCATCACAACCGTATGATGTTGGGTTAGTTGATCAGAATGTTTCAATTGTTGCTACCACCTACAGCGCTTTTCAAGCGCTTAAAATCTGGTTGTTTTTGTAAGAGCCGCGCTCCGCGCGGCTCTTACAAAAACAACCGTAGCTAATTCAAGCGCAAAGCGCTGTAATAGAAACTCAGAATGCCATTCCACTAAGGTTTTACCGATAGTGAGTCGGGCTAGCTGATGCCTCGTTGATGATTTCAGCTTGTTTTGTGGAACTCTAGCAGCAGAATCAACGCCCTGCTTTGTCCACATCCGTGATGTGATTGCCATCTGACTAACCCCGAGCTTGACTGTCCCATGAGCGAAACGCATCCCCTGACTTATTCCTCTGAAGGCGGTTTAGTACCGTCGGGAAAGCGTCCTGGGCAAAGCTCTTCATTTCTATCAACATTCGCGCAAGATGCTCAGTTCCAAACGGCGTTGGAAGAGGAGGTCGAACGGCGGGTCACTGAACGGGTTAAAGACTTACTACTTGAGCGGGAGCAGTTACAGCGAGAAATTATTGAGCGGGAACGGGCCCTGCGAGAATGGCGCCAGGCAGACGCTACCCACCAGGAGAATCAACGCTTCATTCAACGAATTTTAGAAACCACTCCTAACCTGCTTTACCTGATTGACTTGCTTGAGGGGCGGGTTATTTTCGTGAATCGCCAGGTTACGGATATTCTGGGTTATCCCGCTCATCGCATTCAGGAAATGCAACAATCTGAGCTGATCGAGCTGATTCATCCCGAGGATCATGACACCCTGGAGCAACGGAAGCAGGCGATCGCCCAGATGCAAGACGGCGAACCCCTGGAAATGGAATTTCGCACGCAACACAGCAATGGTGAGTGGCGCTGGCTCCGGGTACGAGAAATAATTTTCGATGGCACCCCGGATGGCGAACCCTATCGGCTGCTAGGCACAGCCATTGACATTACTGAACGCAAACGGGCCAGCATCGCTCTAGAGCAAGCCAAGCAAGAAGCAGAGGAAGCCAACCAGGCTAAGAGCCATTTTCTGGCCACCATGAGCCACGAGATCCGTACCCCAATGAATGCGGTGATCGGCATGGCAGAGCTATTATTGGCGACCCCTTTGAGTCCTCAACAACGTGATTTTGTTGAAACCATCTGCTCCAGTGGGGAGACTCTGCTGACCATCATTAACGATGTATTGGATTTTTCTAAAATCGAAGCGGGCAAGCTGGAGTTAGAACAAACGCTGTTTGACCTGCAGGAGTGTGTTGAGGCGGGTATCGAACTACTGGCACCCAAAGCTGCGGAAAAAGGCTTAAGCCTGGCTTTTGTGATCAATCCTGAAGTACCGGCCCAGGTGGTGGGCGATGAAACTCGAGTGCGTCAGGTATTGGTCAATTTGCTCAGCAATGCGGTGAAGTTTACCCAAGCAGGAAGTGTAACGGTGCGCGTGGATGCCCGTGAACTATCCGGCACCCGGCTCCCTCGGTATGCCATTCGCTTTGCCGTGAAGGATACCGGTATTGGCATCCCCTCGGATCGCTTGAATCGCTTATTTCAACCTTTCTGCCAGGTCGACTCGTCCATTACCCGCAACTATGGGGGAACGGGTCTGGGCCTGGTAATCAGCCAGCGGCTCAGTGAAATGATGGGCGGGCGCGTCTGGGTCGAAAGTGAAGCGAATATTGGTTCAACCTTTTACTTTTGTGTCGTGGTAGAGGCGATCGCGGCCAAAACCGTCTCTCCCCGTGATGCAGATCCAGCTTTGACAGGCCGCCGCTTGTTAGTAGCCGATGCGAATCGGGTCAACCAGCATCATCTATTTTTACAAGCTCAGCGCTGGCAAATCGCCGCTTGTATGGTCAATTCGGGAGCAGAAGCGCTACAGCAATTGCGCGATGGGTTGGGGTTTGATGCCATTCTGGTTGATTCCCAACTGCCAGGGTTAGAGGTGTTACTGAGTGCAGCAGAGTTTCAGGAAGCGCCATCCCCTATTCCAGCGGTGTTGCTGTCCCCCATTGGGGTTCCCCTAATAGGTCGCCCTGGGGGAGACTTTCCGTGGGCCGGGCATTTGAATCAGCCTGTGAGGCGATCGCAATTCTACAGCTTGTTAGCAAATCTCTTTGGGTCAACAACAATGGCTCCTCCCCCACCGACTGACCCAACCCTATTGGCGGAGTCTATCCCCCTCCAAATCTTGGTGGCCGAGGATAACCTCGTCAACCAGAAGGTTATTTTCAAGTTGCTACAACGGTTGGGGTATGAAGCTGACATCGTATCCAATGGAGTACAAGTGCTGGAAGCATTGCAGCGAAGCACTTACGATGTCATTCTGATGGATGTACAAATGCCTGAGATGGACGGCATTACGGCAACTCGAGAAATTCATCGGATGTGGCCGCAGTGTCGACCTCGGCTGATCGCAGTGACGGCTAACGCAATGCGGGGCGATCGCGACGAATGCCTACAGGCTGGGATGGATGATTACCTGAGCAAGCCCATTCGGTTGGAACATCTCGCCAACGCCCTCAGTCAATGTCAACCTCATGTGTGCTCAATGGAGCCAGAAGCTATCATGGAAAACGCCATTGACTCGGATGCGCTAGATGCATTCCGAGATGATGTGGGGGAGGAGGCCGATGCCATTCTACTGGAGTTGATTGACTGCTACCTTCGAGAAACCCCAGCTCAAGTAGAAATGCTTCACTTGGACCGTGAGGAAAAAGAGCGCAAAACTCTCATTCGAGCCGTTCATACCCTCAAATCCAGCAGTGCCATTGTCGGAGCCATGACCTTTTCCAGGCTATGTAGAGACCTGGAGGAGGAAGCCAGCTCGCTCTCTGAGGCGTCTCTCAGCCAAAAAGTGTCTTACCTGCTCTCGGAGTATAGCCGTACCTGCCAAGCTCTGCGCCAGCTTCAACAACAACTCAGCCAACACATTCCCGGCTAGAATACCAGAGCTTCGGCATCTTCAGGACTTACGCATTTGTGTTGTAGGTGGGGTGCGAAGCACCCCACCTACAACACAAATGCGCTACGGATAGCGAACTTGCGTCAGTCCTGATCTTGTTCAGCATTGTTCACCCGCTATAGCATTGCAATCTATCAATACAAATTATTTTTAAGAAGCTAGGCGGAGCCTAGCTTCTTAAAAATAATCATCCTGGTTCTTAGAGCGTCATGCAATATGTTCTTGCAGACTAAAAAGAATAATTTACGTTGAAATAAATGCCCTCATCCTGGGCGTTTTCGCCTCGGTCAGCTAAGTCAACGAGGGGAACAGTCGCATCAACCCGGATCTGAAATTGGGAAGTCGGTTGCCACAGTAAGCCGACCCCAATTCCTGCCAGAAAAGATTGGTCAGGCGTCTCAACCGGGTTATCTGGGTCATTCCAGACAGCCCCAAAATCTACAAAGGGAGCGACCTGAAAGGTAGACGCTCCAGATTCATTACGGGCCAGAGTGATGCGATCTTCCGCTGAGATGCGGAAACCATTGTCTCCCAGACGGGCATTCTGGCGGAAGCCTCGTAGAGACTGCCCACCGCCCAAGGCTAGTTGTTCAGAAGCCAGAAGGGGGTCGGGAGTGAGTTGCAGATCGCCCTGCAAAATCAGCAAATGATTCGTACCCAGGGTTTGCACCCGTTGAATTTGGGCCAGCCAGCTAAAAAACTCTCCATCGGGGCGGCCAGAGGTCGTGGCATCCAATAAGCCAGTGCCCAGGCTGAATTGCGATCGCAACGCCCATGCCCCCTGTGGATCCCGGCGCACCAAATCTTGCCCAAACCGAAAGACCGATGTCGTGCTTTCATCCAACACCAGGTTCTCAAACAACGTCTCCCCATCGCGGTAACTAAAGCCCAGAGAGAGCGCAAATTCTTCGCGGGGCGATCGCCACAGGGGTTGCCGGAAGCTGATTTCGTATAAATCCGTGTTACCGCTAATGTCGAGCTGATCAAATTCAGGGTCAGTAATTTGAAAATCGCTGGGAGCAGCCCGCAGAGCGATCGTTCCCTCCATCGGGTTAACCGGAATCCGGTAGTTAAAATCAAATAGACTGCTGCCTCCGGTCGTGGTGCGGCGGTAGGCGGCTAATAACTCATCCCCAAATCCGGTCAGGTTACGGTAGCCCAGTTCCAGGTTCATCCGCTCTGAGCCCACACTGGCTGGAGAATAGTTATCGAGGCTGACGCTCCCCGAAAAGGGATTGGCCTCCGTCACCCGCACCGTCAGGATGCTTTGTCCTAGGCCGCTGCCCGCTCGCAGGCTGGCTTCTACGTTTTCAAATAACGGGTTGAGTCGTAACAGTCGTAGCTGATCCTCCAGGGTGAACTGGTTTAAGGGGGTACCCGCCCCCAAAGCGACTCGGCTACGAATATAGCTATCCCGAACGCGCTCGTTACCTTCAATCTCAATCGATTCCAGGCTGCCTTCAATCACTTGCACCTGGACGGTCCCATCGACCACGTCCTGGTCCACCAACACGGCTCGTGAAGTGAGATAGCCTTCATTCAAGTAAAGCTGGGTAATACGGTCAGCCACCTCCTGAAGCTCTTCCAGGGTGAGCGATCGCCCTTCAAACGACTGCACCACCTCCTGCAATTGCTCCTCTGAGAACGCCGAGCTACCCAGGACGTCGATCTGGTTTACAAAAACGGTTGGAGCGTCAGGGGCAGGGACAGGTGAGGGAGCCGGCGTTGGCGTTGGGCTGGGTTCGAGTACGGGAGTTTCTGGAGGGCTAACGGGAAGAGGTAGGGGAGCCGGTTGCAGAAATGGGTCAGATGATTCAGGTACAGGGGTGGAACCGGGAGCCGGGTTGGTAGGCAGCGGGGGATTGACCTGAGCCATGTCCCGGCGATACGTGACTGGAGATTCTTCCGTAGCGGAGGGGGAAATTGACTGTGCTGCGGCCCAAGCCAATGCAGGAGAAAGAACCAAGCCAGTGGTAACCATCCACAACCCCAATGAGGCCAACCGTAACAGTTTCACCATAAACTTTCACATCACGCCCAATCACACCACCGCCATCATAAGCAGGGAAGCTGAATTTTCCTTGAATTCCAACGAATTTTTAACCCGATAGAGCAGACCTCCTACAGGCGTCGATTTTTGAGGGCGTGAATTGTTGCGCAGCGAAGCCGCGCAACAATTCACGCAGGAGGTTTCAAAAGCTAAACAGTCCTAACCCGATGACATAGGGCGATATGGGGCGATATGCGGGAAGTAACACTTACTCCGCAACCTGAATGGCCGTTAGCGCCGCCGCATTTTACTCACCATCTTGCGGGAAAGCCGAAGTTTCAGGTCTTCGCGATCGGCCCATTCTTGTAGCAGGCGGTAAAATACTTGGCGATCGCCCGCCTGTAACACCGCCGTTTGATCGGCCGTTTCGATGGCGTAGGGGTAGCCGCCTCCCACAATGACCTCGGCTCGCACCCAGTCCAGAACCTGCTCCAGGCGCTCGTCTTCGTATAGCCAGAGCGGCATTTCCAGGCGCACGGGGTAGTTGTCACGGGTCGTTTTGAGATAGAGAAAGCCAATGCGGTCAGACTGCTCGGCGTAAGCATTGAGGATTTCGGTGCGATCGCAGCGGAACAGGGGTGTGCGATCGCCCCACTGCATTCTGAGCCGATTGATGAGCTGGGCATCATGCACTACCGTTGCTTCGGGTAGCTGATATAGCTGCCGCAGCATCAGCGTCAGGTCATCCGCGTAGGAAGTGTCAATGTAAGCTACCAGGGGCACACGGTGGCGCTCGCTGGCCCGTAATAAACTCAGCAACGATTGGATGTAAACCTTCTTGGCTTCCTCATCGAAGCGCAGAGCAAAGGTGGCTACCAGAGAACCATCCAGAAACAGCAGGCAGTTCTCAGCGTGGGGATGGGCTTCGATGTATTCCACCAGCCGTTCAATTTCCATCTGGTAGCGATGCATATTCACCATGCGATCGGCCATATCTCCCGCTTCCGTACGCAAATCCTGTGGGGTTAACACAGCAACGCGCACGTCTTTGGTGTAACCACCATCGGCCCGGTGGTGGTTCTCAAACCAGCCGATTTGCACCAGGGCAATGGGAATGGATAAATCTTTACCGGGATAAATCTGGGAGCCATCGACCGCAAAGGTTGTGACGCCGGAGAGGCGATCGCGCACCCAGGCCTGGCTATCCTCCCGGTTCTGCCACTGCAATCCTGATGTTACAATCCCGTGATCCTTCTCCTGCAAGGGTTCCAGGGGAAAGGCTCCCACTCGGCCCCCAACTCGCCGAAACAGCGCCATCCGTTCCTTGTCTGAAAGCGAAACAAAGTCTTTTAAGGAGGATAAGTATTGGTCAACCTGCCCGACGGCCACCTGGTTGAATTGGGAAAACTCGTCCCGTCTAGCGTTCAGTAATTCCAGAATGCGAGAAGGCTGGAGGGGCATTGGGGATCCTTATACAGAAGCGAGAAAACGAGAGCCGTGGGGGGAAATAAACACGTACTATCAGGGATTTTAGGACACTTAGAACTTGCTGGAAGGGTTGTTTTTTCGTACGCTTCACCCATGAAAAAAACAACTTAGGAGATTTCCAGTAATGAAATTACCCCCAGAATGTTGGTGCTTTGCCCGCGACGCGGGCAAAGCACCAACATTCTGGGTAAATTCTTATGCAGAAACCTCCTTAAAACAAGCTCTAGATAGTTGTAACAGCTTGCAACAGGGATTAAGCAAGGACACGGAAATCGAGGGAGTACAGCCGAGTTTTTTTAGAATTTTCGGGAAGAATTACGGTACTCATCGTCCTTAAAAATCGCGAGGATCAGGCCGCCCCTGGTTTGCGATCCACCGTCTATGAGTCTACCGGAAATCTTTCAGTTGGCATGGGAGCGAGAATGTGTCTTGAAAGCGGTTCATGATGAGTGGGGCCGAATTTATTGGGTTGAGAATCAACACTTCATCAGTAGGCCGTATCCATGCCTGGAGGAACTGGCCACGCTGATTCAGCGGCTACCATCGCAGCGAAGCCTGGGTACCTCGCGGCGATTTACCCCATCGCTGCGGTTAGTGCCCTTATAACAGGTGCATCTCTACTAGCCTCAGAGTTGGATTAAGGGTGTTTAGTGCCGCGCGCTAGGCGGCACTAAACACCCTTAAAACGTTTCCTACAGCTCCAGAGAGGTAAAGACCTGAAGCAGTTGATTGGCGTCCTTAAAATCTCCGACTAAGCGGCGTATTGGACGAGGATAAACCCTCACCAGGGTGGGCGTTGCAGTCACCTTATCCTGTTCAGCCTGTTCGGGGTTCTTATGAATATCGACGACTCGTAAGGTATAAGGGCGATTTAGCGATCGCTCCAAAAGCTCATGCAGATTCTTCAAAATCGTTTCCGTTGCATGAGTGTGGCCCGACACATAGAGCCGTAACACATATCCCGGTGCCGGTTCTAATGGTCTGTCTTCAGGCTCGCCCGGTTCGGCTCCGGTAAACCGCACGATCAAATCGTGGTTTTCCCAGAGTTGAGGGAACTGGGGTTGGTAACGGTCCAGAATCAGGCGATCGCAAACCCCCTCCAGCACCGGAGCCGGTTGCCATACGAGGGTGTCCGTGCTGAACACCGCATTCAGCAAAACTTGATAGCGCATCACGAGAGGATGAGCCTCAGCGTGGAGGTAAAGCTGCTGATCCTTGGGATCGCGCCAACGGTCCAATGTAGCGGTGAAGCAGGGCACCAGAAAATGGGGGGGTTCTGCCAGTCCCATAATCTCCTGGAGAAGGGCGCACAACTGAAGATGCCAGCGGCTCTTTTTATCGGGATCAATGCAATAGACCAAATCACCGCCTGGGGTGAACAAGGCTAGCCCTTTGAAGGTATCGGGGAGGCTGGGAGCAGAAAAGAAACCGGAACCCATAGGTGCGAGACATCCCCAAAACCGTGGGATTTCAATACTGTTCTATTGTGATGGAGTGCCGCCCCAGAGAGCGTGAGTTGTTGCATGGCGAACAAAAAGTTCAAATTTGCGATCGCAAGTTCAGATTCCTTAGCTCTTGCCCGAAATCTCCGTTCTTATGAAAGTTTCATCCTTCCCTCGCTAATAGAAAACCCACCCAAAGGGTGGGTTTTCTATTAGGTTGATGAGCCAATCCAATTTGGCTTACACACGACCCCGCAGAATTTGAGCCATTTCGTTGGGTTTCGGTGACATTTCCAGCGCCGTCTCCTCCGTAATCCGACCAGCTTCGTAGAGGCGGTAGAGGGATTGGTTCATGGTACACATGCCGTCAAATTCGCATCGTGGAATCAGCGCTTCTACTTCATCCAGGTCGCCCCGGCGAATGTAGTCACGAATCGCATCCGTGTTCACCATGATTTCGTGGAAGGCGGCCCGCTTTCCATCGGTGGTCCGGCAGAGACCCTGAGCCACAACGGCCACAAGGGATTCTGCGATCGCCAATCGCATGGGTTCCTGCTGATCCGGCTCATACAGACCGATGATCCGCTCGATGGTTTTCACAGCACTGTTGGTGTGCAGGGTTCCCATCACAAGGTGACCAGTTTGGGCGGCTTTCAGAGCGGTATTCACCGTTTCCTTATCCCGCATTTCCCCAACCAGAATCACATCAGGGTCTTCCCGCAGGGATGCCTTCAGAGCGCTGTCAAACTTGAGGGTATTAAGACCAACCTCGCGCTGTTTAATCAGCGACTTCCGGCTGGTGTGCACAAATTCAATCGGGTCTTCGATGGTGATGATGTGCTTGGGCATTTCCCGGTTCATATAGTCCACCATGGCGGCCATAGTGGTCGATTTACCGGAACCCGTTGGCCCCGTCACCAGGATCAAGCCCTTGTGGTAGTGGCACAGATCCCGCAGCACAGGAGGTGCCCCTAATTGATCCAGGTTGAGAATCTTGACAGGAATCAAACGCATGACCATGGCAGGCCCTCGTAACGTATCAAAGATGTTGATACGAACCCGAGAGAACTCGTACTGAGCAGCTCCGTCGAAGTCGAGGGTCTCCTGGAAGCGCTGGATTTCTTCATCGGTCAGCACCTCCTGCAGCCAGCTCATGAAAGTTTCCTTATCCGTAGGAGGATAATCGGTGGCGTCGATTTCACCCCGGTTCCGGAAACGAGGCACTTCGGACACGCCTACGTGGATGTCGGAGAAGCCCTTATCAAAAGCCTCTCGTACTAGCTGAGCCAGGGTCGGTTGCCCAGCACCCGGCTGACTCCGGTTGTTGGTGACTCGAGGAGGAGCCGCAGGACGGTGCCCCATAGGAGGAGGGGGCGCACTGGGAGGAGCCGCAGGACGTGCTGTTGGCATCGTTGCGCCCATCCCTGGTGGGGGAGCCGCGTTAACGGTAGTGGCTGGGCCTGCACTGGGACGAGCCGCAGCCCCTGCATTGGCAAAGGTCTGGGGCGGCAACTGCTGAGTTTGGCCGAGATCAGGACTCGCCATTGGGCGCGCTCCAGGCGGAGGGGGTGGAGGCGTCCGAGAAGCCATAGAGGGCGGTGGTGTGGGTGGGCGTTGTGCGTCTGTCATAAACCCCTTCTTGAAAGGCGTGGGTGGGCAACGAGAAAAAGGTATTGCAGGGCATCCAGCACCTGATTACGCAGGGTTTGGATTGAGCGACATCCATCAACTTCACAATAGAAGTCTATTATTCCACCGTTATAACGGTTGTATCAAAGGATGATGCTGTTGAAGTGTTGCGAATATGAGGAATTTTTCCTGCAACAGTGTCTTCAGCTTCCTTCCGATATCCTAAACGCTTTCGGCTTCAGAACTATTGCAAAACCCGACGGTCGTTCAGGGACTTAGCTATTTTATAGAATTCACCATTCGAAAATCGAATGGCTTCCATTAATGGACAAGTGGAAACGGCTTTTCAGATGGATGCCTCTTCAAGAATTCCCCAAAAGTCTGGCAGCACGATCATTGAGTTCTGTTCTAACGATTGTGAGGGCTTTCGGAGTATGGGATGCAATACAAAGAAATGTAATTTCTCAGGACCACGGAAGGCGTTACCTGAGGTGACTTTGGGCAAACGGCACAGAAAGAGCGTGTGCGATCGCCAGATTTCGTGATACTAGAGTTATGAGGCTAATGAGTCCTTACTACCGCTTTTCTGTAGTGATCAGGATCCAGTTTTCTCAAAATTTCGCGATAAATCAAGGCTTTAATCTTGCAGCATGGCTATAGGGGTTGCCATACTGCCGGGCGTCAGACCATTATTTCTGGCTTAGCCTTGTTACAATGCTTCACATAAGCACCCCTTAACGTAATCAAAAGTAAATCTAATTAAAACCCCAGTTGCATTAGATTGAAACATTAACAGCCCCTCAGTAGAATCCAAGGTTTGCAAGGTATTTCGGTTATGCACCTGAGTGAAATTACCCATCCCAATCAACTGCACGGACTCTCCATCCATCAACTGCAACAGATCGCTCGCCAGATTCGTGAAAAGCATCTGGAGACGGTAGCTACCTCGGGCGGTCACCTGGGACCGGGTCTGGGGGTTGTTGAGTTGACCCTGGCACTGTATCAAACCCTTGATCTGGATCATGACAAAGTAATCTGGGACGTCGGACACCAGGCCTATCCCCACAAATTGATTACAGGCCGTTATGACCGCTTCCACACACTACGGCAGAGGAATGGGGTTGCCGGATACCTCAAGCGCTGCGAAAGCGACTTTGATCACTTTGGTGCAGGCCACGCTTCTACCAGCATCTCTGCGGCCCTCGGTATGGCAGTGGCTCGGGACTTGAAAGGCGAAAACTTCAAAGTCGCCGCCGTGATTGGTGATGGTGCGCTTACGGGTGGGATGGCACTAGAAGCCATTAACCATGCCGGCCACTTACCCCACACCAATCTGCTGGTGGTGCTAAACGACAACGAGATGTCCATTTCTCCCAACGTGGGAGCGATTCCGCGCTACCTCAACAAGATGCGCCTCAGCCCGCCGATGCAGTTCCTCACGGATCGGCTGGAAGAAGAATTCAAGCACCTGCCTTTCCTGGGCGAATCTCTCTCACCGGAGTTGGCCCGCGTCAAGGAAGGGATGAAGCGTCTGGCTGTTCCCAAAGTTGGGGCTGTGTTTGAAGAACTGGGCTTCACTTACATGGGCCCGGTCGATGGTCACAACCTGGAGGAGCTGATCACCACCTTTAAGCAGGCTCACACAATCCAGGGCCCAGTGCTGGTGCATGTAGCGACGACCAAGGGTAAGGGATATGCGATCGCCGAGAAAGATCAAGTCGGCTACCACGCCCAAAATCCTTTCGATCTGGCTACCGGAAAAGCAAAACCTTCCAATAAACCCACCCCACCCAGCTACGCCAAAGTCTTCGGCCACACCCTGACTCGCCTGGCAGAAAATAACCCCAAAATTGTGGGTATCACGGCCGCTATGGCAACGGGCACCGGGCTGGATAAACTGCACCAAAAGCTGCCGAATCAGTACATTGATGTGGGTATTGCCGAGCAGCACGCTGTGACCCTGGCAGCTGGCTTAGCTTGCGAAGGCATCCGTCCTGTTGTCGCCATCTATTCCACCTTCTTGCAGCGAGCTTTTGATCAGATCGTGCATGACGTCTGCATCCAAAACCTGCCCGTGTTCTTCTGTTTAGACCGGGCTGGGGTTGTTGGTGCAGATGGTCCTACGCACCAGGGGCTTTACGACATTGCCTATCTGCGCTGCATCCCCAACATGGCTGTTATGGCTCCCAAGGATGAAGCTGAGCTGCAGCGGATGTTGGTTACTGGGGTAACCTACACGGACGGCCCTATTGCCATGCGTTACCCCCGTGGCAGCGGCTACGGTGTACCTTTGATGGAAGAGGGCTGGGAGCCTTTACCCATCGGAAAAGCTGAGCTGTTGCGACATGGTGACGATGTGCTGCTGCTGGGCTATGGCACGATGGTGAACCCAGCCATGCAAGCCGCTGAAATTCTCAGCGAACACGGCATTGAAGCAACTGTGGTAAATGCCCGCTTTGTGAAACCCCTGGATACCGAGCTCATTCTACCCCTGGCGAAGCAAATTGGCCGCGTCGTTACGGTGGAAGAAGGCTGCATTATGGGTGGTTTTGGCTCAGCGGTTGCGGAAGCACTGTTGGATGCAAATATCGCTGTTCCTGTCACTCGGATTGGGGTACCCGATATCCTGGTGGATCATGCCACTCCCGATGAGTCGTTGCAGAGCCTTGGTTTAACCGGGCCTCAGATTGCCGATCGCATTCTCAAGCAGATGCAACCCCGGCTCACGGAGAGCCTGGTGGAGCAAGCCTAGCTCATTAGCTCATCACCGTTAAATTTATAGAATTTATGGAGGGGTCTTTGGCTCCTCCATATTTTTTTGAGAAACTGAGCCCAGCAAAACGTTGCATAGCCTTACACAATCTAGCGAGGACTACATCGTTTTTGACAAGCCACACTCCGTGTGGCTTGTCAAAAATAATCTTCCTGGTTCCGCGTAGTGCTATGAGACTGGGTCGTGACGTTTCCCTGACAATCGCTATCCTTATGCCGCGTGAACGGTCTATAGTGGGCACGGGTAAGCTATGTCTTTTTTTTATTCACCGATTGAGGAATCATCATAAGGCTGGTGCAGCACAATACACTGGACCTGACCCTATTATGATTCCTCAATCGGTGGTTACGTTTGTTGCTATCTACTGCTGGCTGGTCGTTTTATGGAATCGTTAAACTCCGTTTATCCCGTGGTTTGGCAGGATGATCACCTGGTACTGATCGACCAGAGAAGCCTGCCTAAGGAATATGATTTAGTACGCATTAGTCGTAGCGATGATTTGGCGATCGCCATTAAAGAAATGATCGTCCGAGGTGCCCCCGCTATTGGTGTAGCAGCAGCTTACGGCATGGTGCTGGGAGCCCGGGAAATTAAAACCACCAACCGGGATGAGTTTCTACACCAGCTGGAAACTGTCGCCCTGAAAATCCGTGACACTCGCCCTACCGCCGTCAATTTGTTTTGGGCGATCGAACGCATGGTGAAGGTGGCCCGTCAGACCATCGGCCCTGTCGAGCATTTACGACAAACTCTGCTAGAAACTGCACAGAAGATTCAAAGCGAGGATTTGCAAACCTGTCATCAAATTGGTGACCACGGTTTAGCAGCCTTACCCCAGACTCCAGACAAGCTGAGGTTGTTGACCCACTGCAATGCTGGAGCCCTGGCTACGGCTGGCTATGGGACAGCTCTAGGCGTCGTACGTTCAGCCTGGCGTGCGGATCGACTGGAACGCCTTTATGCCGATGAAACCCGTCCTCGTTTGCAGGGCGCTAAACTAACGGCCTGGGAATGCGTGGAAGAGGGCATCCCGATCACGTTGATTACGGACAACATGGCAGCCCACTGCATGCAGCGGGGGATGATTGATGCTGTCGTGGTTGGGGCCGATCGCATTGCCGCCAATGGAGATACTGCCAATAAAATTGGCACCTATAGCGTTGCATTGGTTGCCAAAGCTCATAGCATCCCGTTTTTTGTAGCCGCTCCTTTATCAACGGTGGACTTTAACCTATCTGACGGTTCCCAAATTCCCATTGAGGAACGGGATCCGCAGGAGGTTTTCAAGATTGGCGATACGGTTATTTGTCCTGATGGCGTGTCTTTCTACAATCCCGCGTTTGATGTCACTCCGGCTAATTTGATTACGGCTTTGATTACGGAGCACGGGGCGATCGCTCCAGCTGACCTGATCAAGCTGCATTCTAAGCAGATCGTATAAATTCAGGGCTTACGCATTTAGGGTGTGTGGGGTGCTTCGCACCCCACACACCCTAAATGCTCTAAATGGAAAACTTCTGATAGCCAGCGAAAACTATGTTTGAATATTCCGTTCGTTTACATTGTGGTCTGTTCCGCTAACCAGGCCATATAAAGTGCAGAGCCAGCCTGAATGGGTAAGGCAATGATCTCTGGTACTTCATAGGAGTGTAGGGCACAAATGCGGGCTTCCAGTTCAGCAAAACGCTGTAAGTCGGTTTTGATAAAGAGTTGCCACTCGGCATCCTGCTGGACTTCGCCCTGCCAGCGGTAGGTCGATTGCACTGGAAACAGGTTGACACAGGCCGCCAATCTTTCCGAAACAAGAGCTTGGGCGATCGCCCGAGCCTCTGCCTCTGTCCCAGCCGTAACTAACACAAGCCCATAGCGGCCTTCATCCATACAGCATCCCTAGAAATAGGTCAGTTAAGGAGCCCCAAACAGGGTATCTCAAGAACCGTGTTGTTTGAACAGGACTTACGTATTTGTGTTGTGGGTGCTTCGCACCCACAACACAAATACACTACGGATAGCGGACTTGCGTAAGTCCTGTTGAAGCAACAAGGCTCGCCATTTTTCCCGCGCCTTTGATTGGGCGTGTGCGAAGCGCACAGAAGAATGACCCTCGTCATAGGTAATACCAAACAAATATGAAGCTGCGCCAAACTAGAAGAGTCCTCTTTGAGGTGATGGGCGATGACAGGACGTCCTTTTCAAGTCACGGTGACGGAGAGCCTGGAGCAGTTAGAG
>NZ_JAMPLB010000058.1:0-41896 GCF_039962325.1 Leptolyngbya sp. PL-A3 | reverse complement strand
CTCTAACTGCTCCAGGCTCTCCGTCACCGTGACTTGAAAAGGACGTCCTGTCATCGCCCATCACCTCAAAGAGGACTCTTCTAGTTTGGCGCAGCTTCATATTTGTTTGGTATTAGCTTGTTCATGCCAGGCTTGTAAGGCAATGCGGTGTACTTCACGCCACGGCACATTCTGTTGGCGAGCTGCTTTGGCACAGTCCTCATACTCAGGTTGTGCATTGGAGATCGGTGCGTTTGTGGCAGGGCGAGCTAGCTTGATGCGAATACTGCCATACGGGGTATCTACATGCTCAAAATGACGTTGCAGGATGTGGCGTTGTTGCTGGCTTTGACGGATACCCAGAGTTGTAGTTTCCCGGAATAGAAGGGTTTCACAAACCTCGGCCTGTTCTGGTCGACAAATTACGGTGATCAAGGTGCCCATCCGTGACTTTTTCATCGTAACTGCCTGGGTAAAGACATCTAAAGCCCCTGCGGCGAGGAGGGCTTCTTGGGTGAAGGCGATCGCTTGTGGGCTAACGTCATCCACTTGAGTTTCGAGAACCGTTACCGTTTCAGTACTGGTTGGGTCATGCTCATGGGAGTAATCATGAGCCTGCTCGGAGTCATCGGAGGCATGAGGAGAATGCTCGTGGCTATGCGTATGGCTAGCAGAGTGAGCATGCGGTTGTGTTACTCCGATGGTAGTTCTCTCGGGTTGCCCGCTGTCTACTCTGGTATCGCCAAGCCACAGCCGCAGAATGTTGGGTAACGAGAAGTTGCGTGATCCAGCTCCCAGACCCACTTTAGTTAAACGCATGGGAGGTGGTGCGCCAAACTCATGAGCCAGAGTGGTGACCAGCGCTGCACCTGTGGGTGTGACCATTTCACGCTCGATGCCGTTGCTATAGATAGGCACTTGTCGTTGCTCCCAAAGCTTCAGGACGGCAGGCGCAGGTACCGGTAATCGTCCGTGAGCAGCGCGGATAGTTCCACCACCGATAGGTAAAGCTGAGCAGTAGACAGCATCGACGTTGAGCCAATCCAGCCCCAAGCAGGTGCCCACAATGTCTACAATGGCATCAGTGGCTCCTACCTCATGGAAATGGACATGTTCCATGGTTGTGCCATGAACGGCGGCTTCCGCTTCGGCTAAGCGCCGGAATACGGCCAGGCTCCAGGCTTCTGCCCGAGGAGGCAACCCAGCTTCCTGGATTATTTGCTCAATGTCAGGCAGTCGGCGATTTTTGACAGAAGACCCGACGGGATTGTTGTGGGAATGCTCACTTCCCTGGCCATGCTCATGGTGAACCGTACGAGGATCAGAGGCGGCAAAGGTGGCATATTCATCCCCGTCTCCCCGCAGCAAATCTACATGCACCTTTGTCGCGGCCTGGCCATTACGCATCACGATTTCAGACCACAAGTGAAACTCATCCCCAATGCCCAGGCGCTTCAATTGGTCGCTCAGGTAGTTTAAGGGCACGCCTGCGTGCACCAGGGCTCCCAGACACATATCTCCAGCAATGCCGGTTGGGCACTCAATATAAGCGATCTTCGTCATTGGGCTTAGGGGTGTAGATAAATAGGGTCAGCGTGATTCGGAGTTCAATGCGACCTGCTACTGAAAGCCGGTGTGAAGTGGAATGTGTTCAATCTGATTGTGCCTGAAGCTTCTGTGAGGCAGATGAAACTTAACAGCAGAAATCGGGTGATTTCTGTCATCTTTAAACTATGGCAACAATTTATACCCTCCATCCAGAAACACCGCAAACGCGGAAGGTTGAGCAGATTCGAGAAGCTCTCCAACGGGGAGCGGTTATGCTGTATCCCACTGATACGGTCTATGCCATTGGCTGTGACCTGAACTCAAAGGCAGCAATCGAACGGGTGCGGCAAATTAAACGGCTCTCTAACGAGAAGCCCCTAACGTTTCTCTGCCCCTCGCTGTCCAACATTGCCAGCTATACCTATGTGGCAGATTCATCCTATCGGTTGGTTCGTCGTTTGGTGCCCGGGCCTTACACCTTTCTATTGCCTGCAACGAAGCTGGTTCCTCGGCTAGTTATGAGCCCCAAGCGGAAGACAACGGGGATTCGGGTGCCTGATCATGCCATTTGTCAGGCATTGCTTCAATCTTTGGGAAACCCTGTGATCTCATCATCCGCTCCTGTTCCTGCTGATATGGATCATCGTGATGTCAGTAAGCCAGAGTTATTCGATTTTCTGGGTCCTTTGGTCGATATCGTGATTGACGATGAGGATTCAGTGTTACGTCACGAGGTGTCCACTGTACTCGACTTGACAGGGGAGGAGCCTGTGGTACTCCGCCAAGGGCTGGGCTGGGAGGCGGTAGATGATCTGCCTCTAGCTTTGGAGGTTGGATGAATCATGTTGACCAAAGTTCTGAACTGTCACAGGGTGTCACAGTCAACTCAAGCTCCTAAAAGTGCCCTTGAAGCCTTCAGTTGAAAGAAATGTAGCGATTTAATGCAGACTTATCACATCCCGTCTAATCGGTGTGCCAGTCAACCACCTCAAAAAGTGCCATACCTCTGTCCAGGTCTGCCCGTAGTCCCTCAGAATTGAGATGTAGACAAGTTTGTGGCAGAGAGGCGAAGCGAACTTTCAGTTCCAAATGTCTAGCGCCGCACGACTCAATTCTGTGCATCACCACCAACTTCCGCCATGAACGTCGAACCCGCGAACTTTTCTGATTTTGCTGAATCCGCTGACACACCATCGCAAGATACTCAGCCTACGAGTGATGGGCTAACCCCAGATGATGCGTCCGCTGAGATTGTGTCTGTGGATGACCTCGACAATTCTACTTCTGTCAGCGAACCTGACGAAGCGCTCATGGAAGCGCTGCTTGAAGATTTGCAGAAGACGCTGTCAGTTGCCCCATCTGCTGGTGCCCAGGCGATTGTGCGACGCATCGCAGTCGAAGTAGAGCGTATTTGTGAGAAGAGCGATCGCATTCAAAGCTCTGGCCAGATTAGCACCTGGAAGATGACCCTGGCTCAACATCGGCTTCAGAAAATTCTGGCTTACTACAAGCTAGGTTCTCGACGGGGCCGTGTCGAGTTGCATAGCCATCTGAGTGCTATTGTTTATCGCCATATTTCTCGCAGCCGTGCGCAACTGGGTTTCCAGGGCCGCTATGGATTAATTGAAGATTTCCTGCAAGGGTTTTACATTGAAGTATTAAAAGCGTTTCGTAAAGAAAATAACCTGCCTGAAGACTATTCTCCCCGTTCTCGTTTAGAGCTATCCGAATATATGGCGTTCTCGGAGCAGTACGCCAAGCGCCGGATCAACTTGCCGGGACGACGTAACCAGCAGTTGATTGTGCTGCGGGCTCAAGGCTTTGCTAAACGCCAACCGGAAGAAGCTTCTGTTGACATTGAACTGGCGGTGGAATCGGGCAAGGGCGAAGAAGCCGAAGCCCATAGCCGTTCCCCTGTCGTGCAGCAGGTGCGGGAACAGATGGTGGCTGATGCTGTGGATCCTTCCGATTCTGTGTTGCGCGATCGCGTCATCGGTGAACTCATTCAATACCTTCAATCTCAGGATCAGCAAGACTGCGTTAACTATCTAGTGCTCAAGCTGCAAGATCTGTCGGCTCCTGAAATTGACGATATTCTAAACCTCTCGCCTCGTCAGCGCGATTACCTGCAACAGCGATTTAAGTACCACGTGGAGAAGTTCGCGCGCTCCCAGCGCTGGCAACTGGTTCACCAATGGCTGGGCGCTGACCTCGATCAAAATCTGGGGATGCCTCCCCAAAAGTGGGCTGCTTTCCTGGAAACCCTGCAACCGGAACAACGCCAACTGGTTCAGCTTAAGAGCACCAATGCTGCCGATCAGGCGATCGCCAAAACCCTTCGCTGCACCCCCAAGCAAGTTCACAAGCGTTGGGTCAAGGTGCTGGAACTGGCCTGGCAATTCCGCAACCAGGAGGGCTGACTGACGCCTCAAAAAGAGAGGAGGAGCAAGGCTCCCCTCTTTTTTATTGTTTATTGACTTAGGCGATCGCACGCCGTGCGGCTTTTCAAAAATAAACTGTCTGGTTCTGAGCGCCCAGCGCTATACCTACCTTAAACGTCCAAACCAGGTTTAGGAACTGGGCTCATGGGCCGATCAAACCCGCGACCATCCATATAGATTTCCTGGATGTCTTCGGGGACGAATTCTTCTAATTGACGATAAGCGGCGCGGAGTTGTAGCTTGACCTCTGCCGGAGAGATGTATTCTCCTTCGGCCTGTAAATAAGCAGCGATGCGGGTTTCGCTCCAGTGAAAGGTCTGGGCCATGAGCACGATGAGGCGCTGAATGGGCACAAGCTGGCTGAGAGAGCGCTCCACATAACACCAGAGAGGAGGTGGAGCAGCCTGTAATGAATAGTGGATCGATTCAACGGGAGGGAGGTCGGCCCGGTTGATGCAGACGGCTGTAATGTTGATCAGCCAGGATTGAAGGGTTGAATTTTCACCGGGGAGGGCGTTCAGATCCAGATCGCCCAGTTCATAAAAGATGTGCCGCCAGGTTTGGGCGAAGAGGTAGTCGGCTTGGACGGGCGATCGCGCCGAATGCCGCACAAGCGTATACACCAGTGGGCTATAACGACAAAATATTGCTGTGAAATATTGTCCGGAGTCGGGGTGTCGCTGAAATAACGTCAGCAGCTCCTGATCGCTATAGTGAGAAAGCGACCGAATCAGCGGATGATTCGCTTCTGGAATGGAAGGAACTTGCACAGATTTTGGCCAAAAATCGACGCGACGCTATAGCACCCAATATTACTGAGAAATTAAAAGTTTCCCATCTTTTGTTCCTTATTCTTAAAAGTGTTGGCTTTTAAGACCTAATTGTCATGAAATGACATGAATTTATAGATATAACTCTATGATTGACTGCGAAATCAATACTCAACCTTTAGGCAGACTTATCCTGATGCCAGGAATTTATCATAACTGACGGGCGATCCACGTTAATTTTGCCTCACCTTCAGTCGGTATACTGTTGGGTAAGAATTCTTAGCCCTGATCCTAACGCTCGGTCTAACTACCTATGAACCCAGGGATTGATTTACAAGCAAGCTTTGTCCAGATTCTGGAGCAACTGGGCCTGCCTCACGGAGCAGCCAAGCTCGTCTGGATTCCACTGCCCATGGTCTTAATCGTGGGTGCTGTCACGGTTCTGGCCCTAGTCAGCACCTGGTTAGAACGGAAAATCTCGGCGGCAGCCCAACAGCGGATTGGCCCCGAGTTTATGGGCCCTCAGGGTATGTTGGTGCCCGCCGCAGACGTACTCAAGCTGTTGACAAAAGAGGACGTTTTTCCTGCCAAGACGGATCCCTGGTTGTATGCGATCGCACCCATGCTGGTATTCGTCCCTGTGTTTTTGTCCTACATCATTGTGCCGTTTGGGCAAAACATGTTGATTTCAGACCTGGGCGTCGGGATCTTCCTGTGGGTTTCTCTCTCCAGCATTGCTCCCATTGGGCTGCTGATGGCAGGTTATGCCTCCAATAACAAATATTCGCTGCTGGGGGGGCTGCGGGCCGCCGCTCAGTCCATCAGCTATGAAATTCCTCTGGCACTCTCCATCCTGGCGGTGGTGATGATGTCCAACTCCCTGAGCACCATTGACATCGTTGACCAGCAGGCGGGCTACGGCATCCTGGGCTGGAACATCTGGCGTCAGCCGGTCGGCTTCATCATTTTCTGGATTGCAGCTCTGGCCGAGTGCGAACGGATGCCCTTTGACTTGCCCGAAGCGGAAGAAGAATTGGTAGCGGGTTATCAGACAGAGTATGGCGCTGTGAAGTTCATGCTCTTCTATGCAGGCTCCTATGCCAACCTGGTGCTGTCGGCTCTGCTGTTTGCTGTTCTTTACCTGGGTGGTTGGGAGTCTCCCATTCCCGTGAGCTGGGTCGCCGGTGTGTTGAATGTCAGCGAAACAGAACCCTGGTTCCAGATCATCTCTGCTAGCCTGGGAATTGTGATGACCCTCTTCAAGGCTTACCTGCTGCTGTTCCTGGCGATTTTGCTCCGCTGGACGGTACCCCGGGTGCGAATCGACCAACTGCTTGATTTGGGTTGGAAGTTCTTGCTGCCCATTTCTCTGGTAAACCTGCTGGTTACCGCTGGGTTGAAACTCGCATTTCCTATGGCCTTTGGTGGCTAAGCCAATACATTCATCTGCCGTTCCGACATGCTCTGCAATACCTAAGGAAGAACCATGCTGAAGTTTCTCAAACAGGTTGGGGATTACACCAAAGAGGCGGTGCAGGCTGCGAAGTACATTGGTCAAGGTCTTTCGGTTACCTTCGACCACATGTCTCGCCGTCCTATTACGGTGCAATATCCCTACGAAAAACTAATTCCTTCTGAGCGTTTTCGGGGCCGGATTCACTTCGAATTTGACAAGTGCATTGCCTGCGAAGTGTGCGTCCGCGTATGCCCCATTAACCTGCCCGTAGTGGACTGGGAATTCAACAAAGAAACCAAGAAGAAGAAGCTGAACCACTACAGCATCGACTTCGGGGTCTGTATTTTCTGCGGAAACTGCGTGGAGTACTGCCCCACCAACTGTCTCTCCATGACGGAAGAGTACGAGCTTTGCACCTACGATCGCCACGAACTTAACTATGACAACGTGGCCCTGGGACGCCTTCCCTACAAGGTGACGCAAGACCCGATGGTGACGCCTCTGCGGGAGCTAGCCTACCTGCCCAAGGGTGTTACGGAACCCCACAACCTGCCGAAGGGTTCTCGCCGGGCTGGGCAACTGCCTGAGGAGATCCTCGAAGGTTTGGAATCCAAAACTCCAACAGCTCCGCCTGCGAAGGCTGAGTAATTCTGTGAATCTGTAAAACGAGTTCGAGAACACCAGCAAAGGTAGCGAAGCTATGAATTTAGCAGAGGGCGTTCAAGTTGTATCGTTTGGGGTGCTGGCATTGATGATGCTGGTTACATCCCTGGGCGTTGTGCTCCTGAATAACATTGTTTATTCGGCGTTTCTATTGGGAGCCGTCTTCATTAGTATTTCCGGCTTGTACATCTTGTTGAATGCCGGGTTCGTCGCAGCGGCGCAGATTTTGATCTACGTCGGTGCGGTTAACGTACTGATCCTGTTCGGGATCATGCTTGTAAATAAGCGTCAGCCTTTCCAGCCTGTGCGTAATGCTTGGGTCGGTCAGGCCGCGACGGCAGCTGTTTGCTTTGGCTTGTTTGCCTTGTTGGCAACAACGGTTCTGGCTACTCCCTGGGCACTCTCTTCGGCCCCCATCGCTGGGGATGCAGCTCTGGTTGAGATTGGTAAGCACTTCTTCAGTGACTTCCTGCTGCCCTTTGAGTTGGCGTCGGTGTTGCTGCTGATGGCGCTGATTGGGGCGATCGTTCTGGCTCGCCGTGAGTTCCTGCCGGGTGAGATTGATGAGCGTGCTAATTTGACACTGCCTGAGCGTCCTCGCGAACTAACGACTACGAATCGCCCTTAAGCTTTTTGGGGTGCTACGTGCCCTCAAGAAAAGTCATCTTTTGCTCGAATAGGACTGAAGAAAACCCCCTATGTTGCAACTTCAATACTTCCTTCTGCTGGCAGCCGCTCTTTTCTGTATTGGAATCTATGGCTTGGTGACGAGCCGTAACGCGATTCGAGTATTGATGTCGATTGAACTGCTGCTTAATGCAGTCAACCTCAACCTGATGGCGTTCTCCAACTTCTTGGATCCGTCTGCCATTAAAGGTCAGGTATTCACGGTGTTTGTGATTACCATTGCAGCGGCAGAAGCGGCTGTAGGTTTGGCGATCGTACTGTCTATCTACCGCAACCGCGATACGGTGGATATGGAACAGTTCAACCTTTTGAAGTGGTAATCTGACTTCAATCGGATTGATTGATAATTGACTGATATAAGAATTGGCTCAGTGCTTAGCGCTGAGCCAATTCTTATATTGGGCTTACACTGGAAATGTTCTAGACGCCTTACTGATTAACTGGTGCAATTACAACAGGTCATTATTGCCCACAAATCCGGAGATCCCAATAGTCAGCAGTGGGCCGAGCGATGTGCCCGTGAGCTGGAAGCGAGGGGCGTGCGGGTTCTAGTTGGGCCGAGTGGAGCTAAAGATAACCCCTATCCCGTGTTTTTAGCGTCAGTGACGCATCCGATTGATCTGGCGATCGTGCTGGGCGGTGACGGTACGGTGCTGTCAGCAGCTCGCCACTTATCAGAGGAGGGGATTCCTATTCTGGCGGTCAATGTTGGCGGCCACCTTGGTTTTCTAACCGAATCCCTGGAACTGTTTCAGAATACGGAAAAGGTTTGGGACCGTCTTCTGAGCGATCGCTTTGCAGTACAGCGGCGCATGATGTTGCAGGCCCGTACCTACGAAGGCAGCCGTTCCAATATGGAGCCTATGAGCGATCGCTTCCTCGCTCTTAATGAAATGGCAGTTAAACCTGCCTCGGCTGATCGCATGGTCACCTCTATTCTGGAAATGGAGATCGATGGCGAGGTGGTCGATCAGTACCAGGGGGATGGGCTGATTGTGGCGACTCCAACGGGCTCAACCTCTTACACGGTGGCGGCGAATGGGCCAATTATGCATCCAGGAATGGCGGCGATCGCTGTCACGCCTATTTGCCCTCTCAGCCTCTCCAGTCGTCCGATTGTTCTGCCCCCGGGCTCTGTCGTTAGTATCTGGCCTCTAGCCGATCATGACATGACCACCAAACTATGGATGGATGGGGTGATGGCGACCTCTATCTGGCCGGGGCAACGAGTTGACATTCGTCAGGCAGAATGTCAGGCGCAGTTTATCATTTTGCGTGAAAACTACTCCTACTACCAAACCCTGCGTGAGAAGCTGCTGTGGGCCGGAACTCTAGTGCGCTACAGCAACAATCACCGCAATTGATAGATAGACCCAAAACGAAGTTTGCTGCCCTCTAGGGCAGCAAACTTCGTTTTGAGTATCAGGACTTACGCAAGCCCGCTACCTGTAGTGCATTGTTGTGGGTGCGGAGAACCTCACCCACAACAATGCGTAAGTGCTGAGTATTACTGGCTGATCGGCATGGCTGGATTGAGATGAGCCTCAAAAACTTGCTGGAGGTTTTCAGGTGGGGCCGCCAGGTCGATCGCTTCCATTAGGCCCGATTCGACTAGGCGGTTGGCGCGGTCGTTGCTGCGATCGCCTGCCAAAGCTGCTGCCAAGACATCAGCGGTGCGTCCACTGCCGCTCATTACCAGGACAGGGCGGTTTTCGCGCAAGCTGTTATCCACATCCTGCCAGGCGATCATGCCACCATTGACCAAGACCGTCAGCGAGGGACGTGCCCCCGAGAGAACCGTTGCAACTTTTGCAATCCAGGGGGCCTCGTCGCCCCAAAGCGCACCCGGTACCATCATGAAGTGGGTGTGATGCGGTTCTAGTGGAGCCCCGTCAGGAGGGGCAGGTTGGTCTGGAAAGGCTACCATTGCATGGGCCACGACGCCCAACAGTGGAAAGCTGCCCTGAATATGTTGACGGGCATGGCCCATGAGCTGCATTACACCAGAATCAGTGCCCCCATCCACAACGGTTAACCCTAGCCGCTCCGCTAGGGGCGCGAGGGTGTTGCAGAAAAGCGATCGCAACTGCTCCATCGCCTCCGGTGAAATACCGCTGGCTCCGCCAACCAGCACCAACGTTGAGGAGGGTGGATGCAAGCCAAGCTGCTTCAAGGAGGTCAAAACATCAGAATTACGATGAATGCGAATTGTTTTGGCCTGGTGTCCATTTGGAAAGGCCAGCTCATCAACCTGTTTCATGGAAGGCGGTCTCAACGGCTTCGGGATTAAGGTAAGCAAGGATGAATCATCCTTGAACGGTCACATCTGTAAGGAACCCCGATCGATGAAAAGACGCTGGCCTATGGTTCCTTGGCACCCAGTAAATTAATTCCAGCATGCCCAGAAGGGCTATGGCTCTAACACTAACAACGGTCATAAAGAGCATTAGGCCGGATTGGTATAGCTTTCCGGATTGGTTTCTGTCACGTAGTCTTCTGGAGTTCCAGTATTGGCAGAATGGGGAGAAGTTCCATAGTCTGTGGATGTTCCAAGGTCGCTAGAGGCTGTATATCCAGCAGATGGAAGTTGGGCGGGAGCGGAGTATTCAACAGAAACGGGGTTGGTGTAGTTCGGTGTGCCAGTATTTTGTTCTTCCTTTTTGACCTGTTGTTCATTGATAACCTGAGTGGCGTAAACCTCTACATCCCGTTGAATGATGTCTTCAACTTGTAGGGTAAAAGCCGTGAACGCATCGGCATGAGTTGCAAAACTGGAATAGGAACCCGTCAGTTGCGAAAACTGCCACCCTTGAGCTTTCAATGACTCAACACTACGTCGGTAGTGTCGCCACCGCTCGCCGTAATGGAAAAACTCCTCGACCGTTGAACTAATGGCAACGATGCCTCCTAACCCAATCGTGATGTAGCGAATGACGTTGGATAAATTGCGCTGAGTTTCAGGCAGATTAAGACTAACCAGGATTGGAATAATGACACCACCAATGATAGTGGTTAGACGCAGTCGGTAGTACCAATCCCGAGCTTTTGAGGCACGCCCCTCCATCCAGAGCACCTGATCCATCCAACGCCCACGTAGGTACTGGTTCTGGTTTTCTTTGAGGCCCAATGAATTGAACAGTGTGTCAAATTCGGCTTTGAGTTGTTCGCGATAAGGATCCTGCTTTTGCATAGAAGGTTTTCAGGGGGTAGATGTAGATGACGCTAGAAAGTTGCCAAATTTCTAATTGCAGATCGTGACATTGCCGAAATTTGCTACGTTTAGACAAAAGTATCTTAAAGAAATAACTGATTCTTAGATTACAAAGTGTTTTATGCCTTTGCAAATATCGTTTTCGGTTTGTAATCTTAGCGTTGACAATTCTGCAAGATTCAGAACAATTTGGCTATAAGTCGTAATTTTGCTTAGCTTTTACTTCGTGGAACCAAACCATTAGAACTGCACAGGACGGGAGGTGTGACGCGTACACATCCCACCTCCCATTCTGTATATAAAAACAGTACGAGAAGTTGTTGTTCATTATTCAACATGAAACCCATAACCCTCTTCCTCACCTCATTAGATTAGGAAATGCTGTAGCTTTTTAGACAGCTTCTGAAGTGGGAGTAGGTGTGGAGGCGATCGCCCACACGTTTCCTTTGACTAAGTGTGCTCCAATAACTCTCGTTGGTTTCAGATTTGTGGTTGGTTATTGTGGTGGACCGGGGTATCCCATCCATAGCAAGCCATCCCCGAAGAAACACACTTGTTTCTGACTTATTTCACTAGGTGAAATTGGGAACAGTTTCGCCCAGTGAGGAACACAGATCTGAAATACCAACCTGATTTTTCCTGTATCGACCTTTAAGAGGCTTATGTCTGCTGAGTATTACGCTTCCGATTATCCGCGCGACTTAATTGGTTATGGTCGCTATGCTCCCCATCCTCAATGGCCCGATGAAGCCCGTATTGCGGTGCAGTTTGTCATCAACTACGAGGAGGGGAGTGAAAACTGCATTCTGCATGGAGATCCCGGCTCCGAAACTTTCCTATCAGAAAGTGTAGGGGCTCAATCTCTGCTTGGTGTTCGCAATATGAACATGGAATCCATGTATGAGTATGGCAGCCGGGCTGGTTTCTGGCGCTTACATCGACTCTTTACAGGGCGAGGGTTGCCGGTCACGGTGTATGGAGTAGCGATGGCGATGGCCCGCAATCCTGAGGCAGTAGCGGCCATGAATGAAGCAGACTGGGAGATTGCCAGCCACGGCTATCGCTGGATTGACTATCAATACATTGGTGAAGAAACCGAACGGGAGCACATTCGCAAAGCTATTGAGCTGCATACCCAAGTCACCGGAAGTCGACCGTTGGGTTTTTATCAGGGGCGGATCAGTCCCAACACGCGGCGACTTGTGGTTGAGGAGGGTGGTTTCCTGTATGACGCTGACAGCTATGCCGATGATTTGCCCTACTGGGTGTATGACTATGGGCGACCTCATCTGGTCATCCCTTACACCCTGGATACGAATGACATGCGATTTGCCACCTATGCTGGATTTAATTCAGGGGACCAATTTTTTGCTTATCTACGCGACGCCTTTGACACGTTGTACGCCGAAGGGCAAGATGCTCCCAAAATGCTGAGCATTGGCCTGCACTGCCGTTTAGTGGGTCGGCCCGCTCGTACAGCTGCTCTGGCTCGGTTTCTCGATTATGTGCAGCAACACGATCGCGTTTGGGTATGTCGGCGGGTCGATATTGCACGACACTGGCACGCCCACCATCCACCGCAATAAAGGTTCAGCCTTTTGGCGTGTGCTTTGCGCACGCCAAAAGGCCCTTAAACCGGACTCAGGTTAACAAAACTACGCGAGGTCTGTCCAAGATAGGATTTCCAGGGAAATCCAGGCCATGCTTTGATGAAACCTCTAAAATGATCAATAGATGTGTGCGATTTAGGTTGTTGCTCTTCAGGTTGGGAAATCTATGTCGGTTTTTGCGGCGATCGCAGTTCTTGCCTTGTTAATTGTGGTTCATGAGCTAGGGCACTTCCTGGCCGCTCGGCTTCAGGGAATTCATGTTAACCGCTTTTCCATTGGCTTTGGGCCAATCCTCTGGAAGTACCAGGGGCCTGAAACCGAGTATGCGATCCGCGCCTTTCCCCTGGGTGGCTTTGTGGGCTTTCCCGATGAAGACCCCGATAGCACCATTCCTGATAATGATCCCAACTTGCTGAAGAACCGCCCTGTGATTGATCGGGCGATCGTTATCAGTGCGGGGGTGATTGCCAACTTACTTTTCGCCTATTTGGTGTTTGCAACGCAAGTAGGGGTTGTGGGTGTTCAACAACCGCACTTTGAACCGGGGGTATTAATTTCTCGAGTGACATCTACCGATGTACCCGCTGCTCAGGCAGGCTTGAAAGATGGTGACTTAATTCTGGCGGTGGATGATCTTGTTCTAGGAGAAGGGCAAGAGGCAAATAGTCAATTTAGAGAGATTATCCTAGACAGCCCGAACAAATCGCTTAGCCTCAGAGTGCAACGGGACGATCGCCAATTCGACCTGCAAGTGACTCCCCGTTCCAACGACAAAGGTGATGGCATTATTGGCACTGAATTGCGGCCTAATGGCTCCATCGATTTCCGTCGTCCCCATAGCCTGTTTGAAGTTCTCAGTGAAAGTGCTCGTCAGTTTCAGATCGCTGTGATCATGACGGCACGAGGCTTCTTTACCCTGATTACCAACTTCGCTGCCGTGGCCGATCAGGTGGCTGGCCCTGTCAAGATTGTTGAGCAGGGAGCCGCGATGGCAGCGAACAACCTGGCCAGCCTGTTCCCTTTTACAGCCATTATCAGTATCAACCTGGCTATCATTAATATCCTGCCTCTCCCGGCTCTAGATGGTGGTCAACTGGCGTTTCTGCTGATTGAGGCTGTGCGGGGTAAGCCACTGCCAAGCCGTTTTCAGGAAAACGTTATGCAGACTGGATTGGTACTGCTACTGGGCTTAGGTATTTTCCTGATCGTGCGCGATACAACACAATTGGGTGTGGTACAAAAGCTATTTCAGTAAGGGCTAGTGTTCTGTCAATGTTCACGTGTTGGGTATCGGACACTTGAACATTAAATTTAAGAATTTTTTGACGGGTCTTTGACCCGTCAAAAAGTTTTAAAGGAATACTAATGCTCAGGATTTGATTCGTTCACTTTTCAATCAGCGAGGCGATCGCCCCCTATGACTACCACTCGTCGACGGGCGTCTAAGAAGCAGCGGGCGCTGGAGATTCTGTTGCGCCTCAAACGCCTGTATCCTGATGCAACCTGCTCACTGGATTATCAAACTCCTGTGCAGCTCCTGGTGGCAACCATTCTGTCGGCTCAATGCACTGATGAGCGTGTCAACATGGTAACGCCAGCTCTATTTAGTTGCTTTCCCGATGCTCCTGCCCTGGCGTCTGCTGATCCTGCTGAGTTAGAGATGCTGGTCAAATCCACGGGTTTCTACCGCAATAAGGCTAAAAATATTCAGGGAGCCTGTCGCCGGATTGTGACCGAGTACGGCGGTGAGGTGCCTCAGCGGATGGAAGATCTGCTGACGCTGCCCGGAGTTGCCCGAAAAACGGCGAACGTGGTGCTAGCTCATGCCTTTGGGATTAATGCCGGGGTTACGGTAGATACCCATGTGAAACGGCTGACCAATCGCTTTGGTTTAACCAAGGAGAGTGACCCAGTCAAGATTGAGCGAGATTTGATGAAGCTCATCCCGCAACCGGATTGGGAGAACTGGTCCATTCGAGTGATCTATCATGGGCGAGCTGTGTGCAATGCGCGGAATCCAGCGTGCGATCGCTGTGCTCTTGCAGACCTCTGCCCTTCTGTTGATTTAGTAAAAGTGGCAGCGGCCACAGTCCCCCAATACGAAACAGAACACTAAGGTTGAAGGGTTGATGCTCAGCATCAACCCTTCAACCAGAATCACCAACGCAGCTAAAGACCCGCCTAATGGTGGGAATGGTGGCTTTGCCATCACTTCCCCAAATATGGGAATTTCTAAAGGTTGATTAGACCGCAGCAGCTACTGGGGCGGGTTCGTAGAGATATTCAAACCAGTTACCATCAGGGTCACGACCATAGAACGAAGCCGTTCCATCACGATGTTCGTGAATTTGAGTGACGTGAACTCCTTCAGCCTTTAGCTTTTCATAAGCGCGATCGACTTCGCCGCGATCGTTGAAGATAAAACCAAAGTGTGGACCCGACTGGGAATAGTGAGGGCTGAGCAATGCCAAACCATCATCTCCAGCTTTCAGGTAAGCCCAATCGGGGTCTTTCCACACCAACTCCATCCCCAGGTTCTGGTAAAACTCAGCTGCTTTGTCTAAATCCTGCACACAAATGGCTACGTGCCCTAAACGCTTCAACATAGGTTCTCGTTCCCTGCCACAACAAACGTCTCTCTTTCATTCTAGAGACATGAAATAACCTGTTCTAAGAACACCTCAGTTCGGGTTAAGGGCTTTTTCGAGTGCTGCGCTTCGCGCGGCACTCGAAAAAGCCCATTATTGCGTGCGCATCGTGCACGCAATAATGGGCGGTTCGGCTTATCCCGAACTGACGTTAAGAACCTATTCGAGTTAATCTCTGGGGAGCCATTGGGGAAAGGGTTGAACAAACTGGTTGAGGGAAATGAGATGAATGCGGGGATCTTGGCGAGCCGTCTGGCGATCGCCCGATGTGTTATATCCCCAATTCGCTAAAAATAGCTCCACATCTTCTAAATCTGAATCCCCTTTAATCTTGTGTAGAGTCTGCGCCCGATCTTCTACAAACCAGATTCGTACCGGCCCAGAGTCCGCAAAGCGCTGGCGCAGGTCGCGCAATGTCTGGGATTTTGGTTGACGGATTTCCTTCCCAATCACGTGATCCTCAGGAAAATCAACTCCACCCTGACCTAAGAGTTGCCGAATAAATCGGCCCTCCTTCGTACTGACAATAAATACAGGAAGGCCATTGCTCATCGTCTGCCTGAGGCGATCGCACACCCCCGGGTAAAACTTCTGAAGTCGAAGCCAACCTTCCACATCTGTGGAAATCCACTCGTCTCGGGTGCCATCGACGGCGGCTCCTAGCTCTGCGGCTGTCAGACCTTCTTTCTCTAGAAGTCGTTGGACGATGCCATTCCAATCAGCCAAAGCTTCTGCTTCGGAGATACCATTAAGCAGTGCTCGCAATGCTAATGGCATTTCCCATCCCGTTTCTACCAGGGGCCGCAATCGAGCAAAGGCTCCCCGCAGATGCTCGGGGAGGGTTTGGTCGGCAGGGGTCCAGATTTGACAGTAGGCGCGCCAGGCCGTCACAAAATATTCGGCCATACCGTCGCACAGCACCCCATCGAAATCGAGGGCAAGAAGTGTCGGTTCTGTTTTAACGGATTGAATCATGATGGCTCATCGTGCAATGCCGTCAGTTTAGCCTAGCCGAATGGCTCCTTTGGTTCTCTAGAATTTTGTTCAAAAACTTTCCGAAGGATCTCTGGTTCTTCGGAAAGTTTCTGAACAAAATTCTAGAGATATCAGGCTGGAATTGAGGCAGCAGGCTCTCCCCGCAACAGATCGCGGATGGTTTCGGCATAGTCGCGGAATCGGCTCTGGCGTTTGATGTGATAATTGCGATCGCCTGGCAGATCAATCACGATCTCTTGCTGCACTGTACCCGGATGAGCCGTCAACACATAAATACGCTGAGCTAGAAACACAGCCTCTTCCACATCGTGGGTGATCATCAGAATCGAGGTGTTGGTTTGTTGCCAAACCTCTAGCAAGAACTGCTGCATGGTTTCCTTCGTCTGCACATCCAGCGCACCGAACGGTTCATCCATGAGGAGAATTTTGGGCTGGGAAGCTAGAGCACGGGCGATCGCCACCCGCTGTTTCATCCCTCCCGACAGCTCCTTGGGCAGAGACTTCGCAAACTTAGTGAGCCCCACCACATCCAGGTAATAGCGCACCCGTTCCCGTTGTTCAGCCACAGGTAGATGGCGCAGCTTCAGACCAAATCCAACGTTATCCGCCACAGTCATCCAGGGATACAAACTGTAGTTCTGGAACACCATGCCGCGATCGGCACCGGGGCCAATAACCTTCAATCCATCCACCCGCACCTCACCCATTGTCGGCTGCTCCAAACCAGCAATGATTCGCAGTAACGTGGATTTCCCCGAACCTGAAGCCCCAACGGCGCAAACGAACTCTCCCCCTTCCACATGCAGGCTGATGTCATCTAATGCCACCAAACGGCTGTTGCGAGACGAGAAATGCTTCGAGACGTGGTTGACTTCAAGGTGCATAGTCGTGTCCTGCAATGAAAAGAAAATCGTCTGTTTCCAAAATTTTGTAAGGGCCGGTTTAGTAACAAGGTTCATGGAAGAACCAGGGATTCGGGGCAAAACCTGTCCTGTTCGGAGTTATCGCCAACGACAGGTTGACCGCAATAACCAGCGGAACAACAGGTCGATCGTCAGCCCAATTAACCCAATCACAATCAACCCAGCAAAAATTTCGTCGGTGTGGAGAAACCGTTGAGCAATGCTGATGCGCTTACCCAAACCCTCAGTCGCCGCCACCAATTCCGCTACAATCACCAGGTTCCACGAAGCCGCCATATTGACCCGGCCGGCATCGAGAATACTGGGGTAGATGTAAGGAAATATCACCTGAAAGAACACCTGAGATCGCTTACCCCCAAGGGTATAGGTGGTTTCAATCAACTCCTTTGGCACGAACTTCACAGAGTCCATCACCATCAGCGTGTTAAAAAACAGCGTGCCAATGAAGATGAGGAGAATTTTGGGAACTTCCCCCAGACCAAAGTAGAGAATGAGCAGGGGAATGAAGGCTGGAGCGGGCATGTAGCGAACGATGCCGATGATGGGTTCGAGGAGCGATCGCACACTCGCAAACGTTCCCATCAGTGTTCCTAACGGGATTGAAATAGCGGCGGCTAGCAAGAATCCGCACAGCACCCGAAACAGACTGAAGCCAATGTCCTTCGGTAGCGTACCATCACTCCAGAGTCGCACAAACGCTGTCCATACCTGAGCCGGGGTCGGCAGAAAGAGTGATACATCTTGCCCATTGCTGAGAAACCCTGAAATCACCGCCCACAATACCAAAGGAACCGTGATAGATAGGACAACTAAAATTAGGGTCAATCGAGCAGGAATGGCTTCAGCAATGCGCCAGAAGACCGTAGGAGGGAGCATGTCAGGCGATCGCCCATCCGACTTGGCAGCCGAAATGGATGAGACTGAATCCGGTGAGGTGGTCATAGAGCAGAGAGAAGAGATTGGAAGGATGGCTAGGAGCGAGGAAGCACTACGAGAAACTGCACATCTCTTGTCTCGATTCTCGTAGTGCTCAGGGTCCTAAGTCTGTGCCTTATAAGCTTTTACGAAGCGATCGTCAAAGAGCTGAGTGAGGTCGGGAGCCTGCTTAAGCAACCCAGCTTCCTGAAGAAACTTAGAAATTTGCTCCGCCGCGTAGGGTAGGGAAGTCATATCACTACCAGGCTCCAGCGCTTTCAAGTTGTCCTCGGCTGAGAAAATCGTGGTACCGGCGTCGTACTCTTTGTAATCATCAACGCTGACTCCGGCCCGCTTGCTCATGATGTCGATCGCTTTGTCCCCATTCTGTTTGATGTGATCCAGAGTGGCGAACCAACTGTTGACGAGAGCTTGCACCGTGTCAGGCTGTTCTTCGACCAATTTGCGCTGCACAACCAGATGGTCAGAAATAGCACCTGGAAAGTCTTTGGAGGTGAACAGTACTTTACTGCCAGGGCGTTCTAATGCCTGAGTTGTGAAGGGCGCGAAAACTCCCACGGCATCTAGCTGGCCAGCCACGAAGGCAGCAGCAGCAGCTCCTGTTTCCAGTGGTTGAAAGTCAATATCCGCTTGAGTCATCCCAGCTTTTTGCAATCCCAGCAGTAATAGGAAGTGATCCACTGTCCCTTCTTCTGCCGCGACTTTTTTACCGCGCAGATCTTCGATCGAGTTAATGCCTTCGCGGGCAATAATCTGGTCGTTGCCGGTAGAGTTGTCATTAGTTAATACAATGACTACGTCCGCACCAGCGGCTACAATGCTCAGCGTGTCGTTGAGGGTTTGACTGTTGCCATCTAGCTGCCCGGCTGATAATGCGTTGATGGAATCGAGATAGCCATCAAACCAGGTGAGATTCACGTTCACTTTGTTCTGCTCAAAAATCCCTTCCTCTTCAGCAACCTGCCAGGGGAACCAGCCGGGCCAGGCACTAAAGCCAATAGCAACGGGGCCACTAGCCGATGCTTCAGATGAGGTTGAGCCGGAACTGCCTGAGTTGGGAGTACAACTGACGGCAACAAACAAACCAAACAGGAAAACAAACGCGAACGAGAGTAATCTACGCAGTTTCATGGTGGGTTGGTTCCAGAGTTAAATAATCAAAAATTGGGGGCCAGGTGCTTAAGCCTCTTGTCTGATCAAAGGATTGCTGCCCGTTAGTGAGTGTGGTCTGCCAGTGCTAATTCGGAAGCAGCATCATGATCCTGATCGTGGTTGTGGCTATGAGAGATGCGGTTGGCTCGGTAAGTGCCTCCTAAAACGACCTGCTGACGCACCCAATCAAACCACTCTGTTAAGCCTTCACCTGTCTTGGCTGATACAGGAATGATGGTGCAGTGCGGATTCATCTGGCGTACATTCGCCACAATCTGTTCCACATCCACATCCAGGTGGGGAGCTAAATCCATTTTTGTGATCAGCAAGCAGTGTGCTTCCTGAAACATGACTGGATACTTCAGCGGCTTATCTTCGCCTTCAGTAATGCTTAGAAGTGCTACCTTCGCGTGTTCTCCCACCTCAAATTCAGCAGGACACACCAAATTACCCACGTTTTCCACCAGCACTAAATCAAACTCGCTAGGGGTGTACTCGTGCGCGAGACGATGCAGTCCTCCCGCCACCATCTTCGAATCCAAATGGCAAGAACGCCCGGTGTTAATAGCAATGACGGGGACACCGTATTGACGAAGGCGATCGGCATCCAACTCGGTGGTCATATCGCCTTCAATAACGGCAATCTTCAACTCGGCAGCAAGGGTACTCAAGGTGCGCTCTAACAAAGCTGTTTTGCCTGCGCCGGGGCTGCTCATGATGTTGAAGCAGGTAATCTCCCATTCATCGAAATGGGCACGATTGTGATCAGCACCTTCCTGATTAGCGTGGAGCAAGTTAATCCCAAGGGCGGCGTCAAAAGTTTGATGCATGGCAGGTTTGAGGAGTAAGGATGTGGAGTGTGCAGCAATAGTTTTAAGCGCAAGAATGATCGGCCTGAGCAGGTATGGCACCTTCCACGCGATCGATCTTCAACTCGCGGCCTGAGCGAATGTCTTCCATGGGAGATTTGCAGGTAGGACAGGCGTATTGAATACCGATTTCAGGGCTGTATTCGCCCTGGCAGGTGTGGCAGAAGGCAATGAGTGGCGTTTCCCGAATTACAAGCTCTACGCCGTCGAGGAAGGTGTTGCGGGTTTGAACCTCGAAGGCGAATTGCAGGCTAACGGGTTCGACGCAGGTGAACTTGCCGACAACTAAGTGGACGCGGGCGATCGCCGGGCACCCCTCTCCTTCCCACCAATCCTTGAGGGTGAGAATCAGGGCTTTGGTCATATCGGTTTCATGCATAGCCGGAAAAAGGGGTGAGGGTGAGCAGGTAGGGACGTTTCACGGAACGCCCCTATAACGGCGAACTTATGTCCAGGCTTGATCCACGTTCATGTTGCATTCTTCGTGGATATAGGAGGGCTTCTCCTTACGAGGCAGTTGCCCAGACAGTACCAAGTGGGCCATAGCATCGCAAATCACCCGAGTCGCCATGAGTGAGGTCATGTCGCTGATGTCATAGGGGGGTGACACTTCCACGATTTCCAGTCCACAAACCGGGGCACGCTGGATGATTTTGCCCAGTAGTCCCAGCGCTTCCCGAGGCAGCAGGCCACCGGGTTCTGGCCAACCCGTACCCGGGACGAACCCTGCGTCGATGCAGTCAATGTCGAAACTGATATATACGCAGTCGGTTCCATCTAGCGCCCGCTCTAAGGCAAATTCTGCCGCTGCATCAATGCCGATTTCAGTAATGTCTGTAACGGTCAGAATGTTGGTAGAGCGCTCACGGCATACCTTCACGCCGGGACGAGGCACTTGCCAGCCACCGATACCCAACTGCACCAGGTTCTTTGCCGGAGCATTCGCCATATTGGTGGCGTGGAACCAGGGGCAGGTGTGCATCCGCTCATCCAGGTCGGTTTCCTGCGTGTCAACGTGGCGATCGAAGTGAATGATGCCCACTTTTTTATCGCCCAGATGACGGCAGACACCACGCACAGTTGGAAATCCGATGGAGTGGTCGCCACCTAAGATGATGGGGAACGCGCCGGAACTAAAAATGTGAGCAATCCCTTTGGAAATTTGATCAAAGGATTTCTCGTTGTTGGCGGGAATGGTGAAGATATCGCCCACATCGCAGAGAGTGATTTGCTCCCGCAGGTCAACACCCATCTCGAAGTTATAGGGCGTGTAGAGTGCGGAGATGCGGCGAATACCCTGGGGACCGAAGCGGGTGCCGGGACGGTAGGTGGTACCAGAGTCGTGGGGTACGCCAACGATCGCCACATCATACTCCCCTACCCTCCGCACATCCTCCAGGTAGGGAGCTTTCATGAAGGTGTTGATACCTGCATAGTGAGGCAGTTCGCCACGGGAGAAGGTGGGAATGGTGCGATCGCGAATACTCTCCGCCGCTTCCAACCCATACTCCAGTCCCTTGTTCACCTCCTGTTGCCAGCCGGTGAGGGGAAGGCGCGACTCTAGCTCCAGCGCCCGCTGAGCTTCGAATTGTTGAGCGTTAGCATCTGGGCTTTGAAACAAAGACGGATCTGTCATGGCAGGTACGAGGGGTAGATAGTCAGTCGGGCGATCGCATCGCAATAACCCGTAATCGGTCAGGCAGGCACCAAAACAAAGCCCAGGAGACACTGCAAGCAACGTTTGCAGATCTCCCGGGCTTTTATCCCGCCGTGTAGCTGAGCGCTGTAATACTGCAATCGATCGGCAGTATTACTGATCAGCCTGCTTCTCTCGGACCAGCCATTCAATACTCAGGAATTGAATCGGAACCCTAGAAGCATCTCCCTATTCATAGTTCTGGTTATAAACCCGTGTTGTTTCTATGCAGAAACTTAGGTTGAGACTATAGAACCAGGGAACGCAGAAGCGAACTGTGCTGGACGATACATTTTAGACTGGTGCAGTAAGGGCGATCGCCAAACCCTTGACCCAGTGCAGGGTTAGCTCTAACGCTAAGACGATTCATGCCCTTGTGTAACGACACTACCCAAACCTGCTCCAAACCCCACAGATGCGAAGCGGCTTAACACATCACCTGCAAACCTCCTTGTCTAGGGGGTCTGGGGGAGGGACGCCCGTCCTCCAGACGGGAGGTTTGGAGGGCGACGCGCCTCCAAGCCAGGTTTTTGCAACTCATCAAGAATCTAGAGAAGACTTATGCATTTTTAATGTGTGAGGTATGTGGAGCAAACCTCACACATTAAAAATGCATAAGAAAAACACCCCTTCCCAACGGGAAGGGGTGTTTTTCTTATGCAAAACGCAGCAGCTTACTTAACGGCAACCTTACCGCCAGCTTCTTCGATTTTCTTCTTAGCTTCTTCAGCAGCGTCCTTCGCAACGGCTTCCATGACAGCCTTAGGAGTCGATTCAACAACTTCCTTCGCTTCCTTCAGACCCAGACCGGTCAGTTCACGAACGATCTTCAGAACTGCGATCTTCTTATCGGCGGGAACTTCTTCCAGAACCACGTCGAATTCGGTCTTCTCTTCAACTTCTTCAGCGGGGGCAGCGCCAGCACCAGGGGCCATCATCATCATGCCGCCAACGGGAGCCGCAGCGCTTACGCCGAAAGCCTCTTCAATCTGCTTCACCAGATCAGCGGCTTCCAGCAGAGTGAGGGACTTCAACTTTTCCAAAATTTCATCGGTTGCAGCAGACATTAGGGTAACTCCTAAGATGTGTTTGATGTCTCGAACAGTGTGTCGAACGTTTTCCAGGGCTAAGCCTGAAACCTATCGCAGTGCCAATTAGGCTGCTTCGCCGCCTTCTTTGTCTTTGTCGGCGTATGCCTGAAGGGCACGACCCAGGCCGGACGGTACTTCTTTGATACCGACAGCCACCTTGGTGGTAACGGCATTGATGGCACCGGCAATCTGGCCCATGAGTTGCTCTTTAGAAGGCAGGTCACCGATCGCCTTTACGTCGGCTTCGCTCAGCGCCCGGCCTTCCATTGCGCCACCCTTGATTTCAGTCTTCTTGGTGGCTTTTTGGAAATCCTGATATGCCTTAATGGCTCCGCCGATATCGTCCTTCAAGAACAGAAAGGCAGAAGAATCCTTGCAATGGGTCGTAATGACTTCCCAGCTGTCGTCCCCTGCAACGGCCTTCCGCATCAGGGTATTCTTCGCAACGTGGCAGGATGCACCCGCAGGACGCAAACGGCGACGGAGATCGGTAATTTCTCCTACAGAAAGACCTTTATAGTCAATCACAACCGCCATTTGAGCCTGGCTCAGTTCTGCTTTCAGCTCCGCCACGAGCTCCTTCTTGTTTTCCAATGTTCTACCCATTCGTTCTCACCTCCTTATGTTGGGTAATGTGGAAACTTGATTCATCCAACCAGCAAAAAACCCGGCAATTGGCCGGGTTTCAGTTCACACTTGGGAATACCCAGCGGATGGGTATTCCCAAATAAAACTTCAACCTCGGCAGGAAATTTTAAGCGAGACGCTCCTGCTGTCTCTGGCTGGTGGATTCAGTTGTTAACGGTTTGTCAGAGGCAATCTCCAATTAGTCGAACCGAAAACGAACTTCGAAAACTTACAAATTAGGCGGCAGCATCTGCCTTCAGGTCACGCAGAGCGTTGACGTCCACTTCGATGGATGGCCCCATGGTAGCGGAAACGAAGATGGATCGCCAGTAACGACCTTTTGCGCCAGTGGGACGGTTCCGGTCGATGGTCTCTTGCAGCGCCTTCAGGTTAGCCAGCAAATCTTCGGTGGGGAAGGTTGCTTTGCCAAACATAACGTGGACAATACCAGTACGATCCGCACGGAATTCTAGTTTACCCGCTTTGAATTCGGCGATCGCCTGACCCAGATCAAAAGTTACCGTACCACCTTTGGGGGACGGCATCAAGCCCCGGGGGCCGAGGAGACGACCTAACTTCGCAACCTGGGGCATCATGTCCGGGGTCGCGATCAGAACGTCGAAGTCCAGCATACCCTTCTGGATTTCATCGATCAGTTCTTCAGAACCGGCACGATCCGCACCATTGTTGTTCGCTTCGGTTACTTTTTCGCCTCGGGCGATAACCGCAACGCGCTTATCCTGGCCAGTGCCCTTGGGCAGCACAACCGTAGTACGCAACTGCTGGTCGGTGTACTTGGGGTCGATACCTAAGCGAATATGAGCTTCGACAGATTCGGGGAACTTAGCCGTCGCTGTTTCCTTAACCAGATTCAGCGCTTCCAACGGCTCGTAAGCCCGATCCTCAACTTTCTCTACCAACGCCTGCAAGCGTCGTGACAAACGTTTTACCATTTTTACTCCTTCGGGGTGTTAGCGAAGAATTTCTTCTCCCCCAACATGGTTGACAAATTCTAAATTGAGCGGAATCTTATCGCTTAACGGTAATACCCATGTTACGGGCTGTACCTTCCACGATTTTCATCGCCGCATCGACATCATTAGCGTTCAGGTCAGGCAGCTTCTTCTCAGCGATTTCACGCAACTGAGCTTCGCTGATCGAACCCACTTTCTTCTTGTTCGGTTCACCAGAACCCCGATCAACTCCAGCAGCTTTCCGAATCAAAACGGAAGCGGGAGGTGTCTTCAGAACAAACGTGAAGCTGCGATCTTCATAGACCGAAATTTCAACAGGAATAACCATGCCAGGCTGATCAGACGTTTTTGCATTGTATTCTTTGCAAAACGCCATGATGTTCACCCCGTGCTGACCCAGGGCGGGACCCACGGGTGGAGCAGGGTTGGCCTTGCCGGCATCAAGAGCCAATTTGATAACCGCTACAACTTTTTTTGCCATTGATGAACTAGCTCTGCTTTTGAACTTGATTGAATTCCAACTCCACCGGCGTGTCGCGGCCAAAGATTGACAGCAGAGCTTTCAGCTTGCTGCGCTCAGGGCTGACCTCAATGACCTCACCTTCGAAGTCTTTAAACGGACCGGACAACACCATGATTTTGTCCCCAGCCGCCATGTCGATTTTCACGACCGACTTCTGTTCCTGTGTCCGCTTGAAGATGCGCTCAACTTCCGCGTTTGACAGCGGCATGGGCTTTACGTGCCCGCGCCCCCGGCCATAGCGACGCTTCTGTTCTGCACCTACAAAGTTGATGACGTTGGGTGTATTTTTGACGATTTGCCAAGCATCATCGTCCATCACCATACGCACCAGCACATAGCCGGGGAACACCTTCTCAGCGCCTTCCTTCGGCTTGTTGCCCTTTTGAGGTTTCAGGATAGGAGTTTGGGGGATCTCAATCTGGATGATGCGGTCAGACACATCAAGTGTCTTGATCCGTTGTTCCAGGTTGAGCTTGACCCGGTTCTCACAGCCCGAAGCGACCTGCACAGCATACCAACGAGCGGACTTGTGGAGAGCGGCAATGTCGCTCTCAGTTAACTCGCCGCTCGGCTGGGTTAACACATTCTCGTTGTCGGAGTCGTCTGACACATACATAGGTTAAAACACCTGATGGGAGGCCCATGAAAACAGGTTATCGACCAGGTAAATCAGGGTGGCAGAGACAATAACCATCAGCAAAACGGCAACTGATTCACTGATTAGCTGCTGCCGGGATGGCCAGACAATTTTGCCTAACTCTTCCCGAGCACCTGCCATAAACTCTGAGGCGTTCAGCCCAGAGCCTTCTTCTGATGCTTTTGTGCTAGCTGCTTTTGTCTCTTTTGTCTTGGTTTCTTCTTTTTCAGCCACGACCTTAAAGCCCCCTTAAATCTGGGTGTCGGAGGGTACCAAGACGCCAACTCGTTCAGGCATAGCCTGAAGCTGCTCAATCACTTATGCCATGATGCTCCTGGGAGCAATTGGCGTGAAGAAGATTCGGACAGCCCCTGTGAAATTTATCAGTGTTAGAGATCTAACTCTAAAAATTCCACGTAATATACGGGCAAAAATGGCGCTTTCCCATCATAACACCCTGTAACGTTTATAGGGCAGCTTCGATTGAACCCTAGAAAACCTCAGTTTTACTAAACTGCTGCTCCTTGTGGAGGCAGCAATCTAGCACTTCACAAGGTGCCAAGGGTGCCAGGTAAGATGTGATGGGCTACTAGTACGCTGAGGCGGAAATCCATCACTTATGTTTTTGTGTGGAGTGCGAAGCACCCCACACAAAAACATAAGTCGCGAACTTAGGCCGCAGTAGCCTACTAGTGACAACGAGAGATCTTACTGAGAGATAATTGAAGGGAGCAAAGCAGGCTTTGAGCGCTGCTCGTCTAAAACCTCGTGGTACAAGCTCTCCAGGTGAGTAATGTTTCGGCTGAGCGTGTAGCGTTCTAATACGCGCTGTCGCGCTTTCAATCCCAGCATGGCTGACAGTTCGGGGTGATCTTGGAAGAGAGGTAATAGAGTTTGGAGCTGCGTAGAGACCCGTTGGGTACCGAGTACAACTCCGGCCCCATTTTCGAGCACTTCACCGTCTGCCCCGGCATCAGTGGCTAAGCAAGCGACGCCACAGGACATAGCTTCTAACAGGGAGAGCGAAAGCCCTTCTACTAATGAGGGCAAGATGAAGACGTCAGCCCCTCTCAACAATTCAATGCGCCGTTGTTCTTCTGCAACGAACCCCAACCAGTGAACTCCTTGTTCTGGACCGTAGAAGGGCATAAGTGTTGCAGCCAGGGGGCCGCTGCCGACGATCGCCAACTTACTACCCGGCTTCATTTTGGCTCGCTTCCAGGCCTTGAGCAGAGATTCGACGTTCTTCTCGGGAGCAACCCTTCCCTGATAGAGGAAGAGGCGATCGGCCTTCAGGTCAGATTTGATGGTGGAGAAGCCAGCACAATACTTATCGGCATCCACCCCGTTGGGAATGACCGCAACTACGTCAGCAGGAACCCCTAGACGGATCAGCAGCTCCTTTTGCAGATTGGAAAAGACAATGACTCTCTGGTAGTTGGCCAGACAAGGAGCATAAACCTGATAGGTGAGGTGCTGGGTACCTGAGGTGAGATTGCGAACCCGATGGTCGAAAGGTGGATGGAAGGTCGCAATGAGTGGTATGCCCAGCTCCTCGCAGATTTCTGGAAGGACAAAGTCGAGTGGGGAGAGTGTCAATGAGGCGTGAACTACATCGGGCTTGAGCCGTTCCAATGCTTGGGTCAGAATTTTGCTGGAGCGGGGTGATGGAATGGTATAAATCTGCGAGTGAAATAGGCAGGGGAGGGAAACCTCTTCACCCTCATGGGCCGGGGTGTTACCAGGGCTTTCCTGGGCGAAGTGAAAAAAACTGACCCGGTGGCCTCGCCCTAACAGAGCATTTGTAACTTCACGACTGTAGGTAACATTGCCGCAAAAGGGCGACTTTTTTCCGAGCCAGGCTATATGCATTAACTGATACGGATCAACGATCTGAAGGGAGCTTTTATCGTTCGATACAAAGCAAAATGCTTATCTTGTTACAAGTTAATCATTGTTTAATCGTTTTTGATACCAACGGACGGGACAGTTTTTGGAAAACCTTGATTTTTCGCACGCTGTATCCATGCAAAATCAAGGTCTTCAACAAGCGTCCTAGTGCGATCGCCCACCTATCCAAAATACGTATAGCCTTACACACGTTTGTTTACTTAACCTTGGGTGGGGATAAGCCCAAGTGACCTTTTTGGTATGCCCAAAGCGCACACCAAAAAGGGCTTTTTCGAGGGGTGCACTTCGCACGCCCCTCGAAAAAGCCCTTAACCCGGACTCAGGTTGCTTAGGGTGAGCTCTTGCGAGAGAGGCTAAAGGTGAATAGGCCGCTGGCGATCGCCAATCCTGCCAGGGCCAGAAACACAACCCGCAGTCCCAAGAAGGTTTCAGCTATGCCTGCCAGGGCTAAAGGTAAGCTCAGGGCAATATTGACGGCATTGTTTTGCAAGCCAAACACCTTTCCTCGCATATCTTCAGGGGTTTGTTCCTGAATGGTTGTTTGTAGGGGGACACCAACGGCGGCAGCACTGGCACCTAAGCAGACCAGGGTTAACAAAGCTGGAACAAGTTGCTGGGTAAACAAGGAGAGGACTGCTAGAGAAGCACCCAAGCCAATGGCGCCATAGAAGCTGAGCCGTTCTCGGGAGAAATCGTGCCCAATATGCCCGACCAACAGTGCCCCAAGACCCATACCGATGCCACCGGCAGCTAGCAGGAAGCCAAATTGAGAGGAGGCCAGTGTTGGCATGACCTCAGCCATCCGAACGGCCAGTACCGCTAAGGCTGCGAAGATGGAGAAGAGCATCACCAGTTGTAGTAAGGCTGCCCGAACGCGAGGCTGGCTGTTGAGATAGCGCACACCATCACGGATTTCTTGCCAGACAGGAGGTTGCTCTCGGTGCGGGCGATCGCTCGGCTCATGGGGCCGAATCAACAACAGCAGTACAGCGGCGATGACATAGCTGCCACCTACCAGCAACTCTTTCCCTAAGTTGCCAGCACCAATAGACGGGGCGATGACGCGATCGGCCAGACCCAGCAACGGTTCACCGACAGCAAAGCCAATGATCACCGAGGCCATCATTGTTGTGGTGTAGAGGGAATTGGCAGAGAGGAGATGACGTCGCTCGACCAGTAGAGGAATAATGGCCTGTTCTGCGGGGGAGAAGAACTGAGTCAGGGTTGAAACCAGGAATGTGACTGCCAGCAGGACGCCAAAATCTATGGGAACTCCGGCGATCGACCCTACCCCAGCAACGCCCAGCAACAGCGGAAGTAGGAGTACCAGCACCCCACGCAGCAGATTGGTCAGAACCAGAACCCCTTTTTTAGGCCAGTAATCGACAAAAACCCCGGCGACTGAGCCAAAGAGCACCGCTGGAATGGTGAACGCCACCATGATAGAGGACACCCACCCACTCACCGTTTGCCCTGTGCTCTGAATCTGAGTGGTGATGATCATAATCATCAGCACCAGGTAGACTTTGTCGGCTAACTGAGAAAAAACTTGTCCACTCCAGAGCGACAGGAAGTTTGTATTCCGGAGTACAGGCCAGAAACCCCGTTCAATGGCAACCTCAGCTTCTGCTTCAGTAGGGGGCGATATTCCAACCGGTTGGCTAGTTGTAGGGGATTCTGGGTTGGAAGCGGCCGTGTGCCCATTTTGTGACCCAGTTTCTGTGGACTGAGTATCGGAGCCACTAACGTCCTCTTCGGTCCCATCCAAGTGATGATCCGATTGGGGTGGCGCAGCAGAACGTGCGCTGACCCCGTTATCGTCTAGATTTGCGAGTTCGCAAACCTCTTCCTCGCCCATTTTGGACGCTTTGTAGGAGATGTCTAAATCAGAGTTAAACCGTTGCATCATGCGTGGGGCAAAACCGTAGACGGTAACGGAGCAAAGCACGAGTCCATCAGGCTGGCTGATTGAATGGTGCGTTCAAGGTGGTACTGCGCGTAGTAGCGCAGAGCTCGCTCCATAGCAAGCCATGTTTCAGACGGGTAGGCGGAAGCCACAAAGGGCTCCTCTGACCCGGTTTGGGGCGATCGCCCAAGTTGACGAAGTAAGGCCAACTCATTAGCGGTCAGACGGGTTCCGGCAACAGGAGCCCGAGAGCGGTAGGAGCCTCGAGACTGTCGCACGAGGGTTCCTTCTTGAACATCACGACGTTCAGGGGTGGGAGCAGACTGGGTTTGAAAGGCACTTGGTTTTGGTTCCGGGGACGTACTTCCTGCTTCTCCCTCACGGGTGCTGTTTCTATTGTTAGCGAATGGCACAACATCAGGGAAAGCCGGATCATCTCCTGTGGGAGCGTATCGTTCCCGGTGAGTGATTTTGTCAAACACTGAAAGTTGCACCAAACCCCCTGCGGCGGGGTGAAACCCAGCCTGCCAGCGAGCCTGAGTGTTGCCTTCCGCAATGGGCTTGCGCGTCACTGAGCAGAGTTCGACCTCAGGGGCGACCCCGGCTAACCGTATCATCTGCATAATACCTTGCACGAGCAACGGAAGAATGTCTTCACCATCCGCTTGTTCAAGCTGGCTCAAACTAGCCTGCAGAGTGTCGAATAAGTCGTGCTGGGGTTGCTCACTGAGAGCCTGATAGAGGGCAAGTTCTGCTAAATATTGAGCAGCAGTTAGCTTCCGTAGGTCCAGGCTTAGTTTTGGAAAGGATTCCAAACTGTCGGCCTGAATAATTTTGTCGAGCCCTCGCCCCTTCGCCAGGAAGAGATCGTTGACCACAAACAACCCACTACGCCCGCGTAACCCTGACTCATGTTTGCGAGAACCGGGCGCGACGGCTCGGAGCAGGCCGTACTCACGGGTGAGTATGGTCAGGAGGCGATCGCTCTCCCCCATCGGTACTCCCTTCAAATTGATTCCTGTTGCCTTATAGGTTCCTGGCATGTACCTGCTCCGTAAATGGGGAGTTGAGAGCTGACTAGTATTCTTGCAGCGTCTCCTCCTCCACTTGGCTTAGATCGAGCCCTTCCAATTGGTTGATCAGTTGTACTCCCTGAGAGGTTCCCAACCGGGTGGCGCCTGCCATGACCAGGTCGAGGGCCTGCTCCACCGTACGGATACCTCCGGAAGCTTTGATGCCGATGCGATCGCGCGTCACTTCTTTTAGCAAACGCACATCGGCTACTGTTGCGCCACCAAGCCAACCTGTGCTGGTTTTGACGAAATCAGCTCCGGCATCCATACTAATTTCCGCTGCCAGCTTCTTTTCTGCATCCGTCAGCAGACCAGTTTCAAGGATGACTTTCATCACCTGTCCGGTTTCGGCTTTAATTTCGGCCAATTCTTTGTAAACAGCTTCGGATTGCCCCGTTTTTAACAAACCCAGGTTTAGTACGACATCTAGCTCGGTTGCACCGCTCTCAGCCGCTTCCTGGGCTTCGTAGAGCTTTACGGCTGAGGTATTGGCCCCCGTGGGAAAGCCAATAACGGTACAGACGTTTGGAGATTTATTTTTGAGCAAATCTACAGCCTGACGCACATAAGTCGGTAAGACGCAGACAGCCGCAAACCGAAAGCGATCGGCTTCCTCACAAATTTTGGCGATTTGCTCCGGTGTAGCGGTTTGGAGGAGAAAGGAATGATCGATCAAGCCTGCCAGATCGAGATCGACATACGGTTTAGCCATGGGTTGCTTCTATCCGGAGGGCAAGGGAGTCACTCTTTCCATGCTTCCACAAGGGCTTCCGAATTGACAACCTGAAAGCAGATTGAAAAGCTATATTAATCAGATGTTTTGCGCCTCCACCAATAGGACAAGGTCCCAAAGCTAGAAACCGCATTTACCGACAGTGCTGTCGATAAATGCGGTTTCTAGCTTTGGGGGTCAAGGGGCGAGATTAGACCTGCACCATAGGCAGGGCGACATCATCATGCTCGACGACAAAAACGTTGGAGTACAGGTTGGCAATGATCTGCTGTCCCTGCTGAGTTAGTGCGAGGTACCGGAGACCATCCTTCACATAGGGGAAAACTCCTTTCCAGTAGAAGGTGGGGTAGTTTTTCCGCAGGTCACCGGGGTGGCTGTACCCCAAATGCTGGTTCACTCCAGTTTCTTCGAATTCGTAGTAGAGTGCGCCAATCTTCTTGAGGTAGCGGGGGTCACTGAGCTGACCGATGAGGTCGGCGGCCCGCACTAGCCCAGGATAATTCATTGTGTCCTGGTGATCCTCATCGCTCGGGACAGGGAAGCGAGTCAACTCAATATTCTTTTTCACGATGTCAGCGTCGATCAGACGGTTGCTACCAAACCGCTCGTCTACAAACAGCTTGGCGCGATCGACGTGATAGGGAGTCAGGCTGGCATCAGAGGCCCCTGCTGGCAGGCTTACTCTGTGCTCGCTCTGGCCTGTAGCGTAATAACCATCCCGGTCTTCACGACAAACGCCCTTGACGTAACCAATATCATGGCAAACCAGGGAAACGATAAAGTGGAGCCAGTCTTCGCAGGACACCCCCCCTTCTCGGATATGCTTACCCCGTAAGATTTCCTGACCAACGAGGGTAACGAGAATGGTGTGCTCGACGTTATGGTAGAGGGCATCACTGTTGGCGATGTTTTCTAGCGCCATTGCGCCAACCCAACCAATAATGTCCTCATAGTCAGACTTTAAGCCCCCATAGGTATGGCGGTATCCCTCCTTGAGCTTGGTCACGAAGTCGGAAATCAGGAGTTCTGTAGCGTTAAACATCTGGAAACCCAGCCTAATGTTATTGAAGGGTTTGCTAAAGAATAGCGGAAGATTCTCTAGGGTTAACGTAGCTTAGTTTTCATTCTGGATCGGTGACGAAACCCCTGGGATATGGAGTGATTGCTATCACACCTTAACCTACTCAGGAAACCTCTTTTAGCATAAGCCCTTAAAGACTGGATTGAGAGGGGTGACACGATTTCCCTGGAAGCAGTGAACGTGAGTCTACGCCTTGATTTGGGCGGGAAACCTCTGTGCGTTCGAAGGAAAAATTAATGCATTCAGAAAATCTACTCACAGTGTTCCCTTCAAAAACACCTGAGCTCCCATAAATTTCCTGTAAATCCCTAACTTTCCCTGATGGGAACAAATTCTGTCAGGCCAAGAATGAGACGGGATGCGTAGAATCGCGGCTGTTTTCGGAAAGAACTGGAAGAAAACAACTCAACTTACGTATTCATTACCGATTCATTCACCTGGGAACGCCCACCATGACGGCTGACTATTTTCGTATTGCAACGGCTGACTTTTTCCAAGATTGGAGCAACACAGGGCAAATTGTGGAGGCTGATAACTGGAGTGGTGTTCCCAGCATTCAAGGGTTTCGAGGCGATGGCTTGACTGGCAGTATTGGGGCTAGCCCGCAACTGATTCTTTTAGATGGCAGTGGTACCCCCATAGATGTCAATGCCAACGAGATTGCTCCTGGATTCCTGACAGTAGGTGGGGTCGCAGAATTTGAATTGGTTGATGATCCTACCGTTGCTCTAAATGGTTCGGGCACAGCGGATGCTCCGCATATTGTTCTCTACCTTGATACAACGGGTGTCACCAACATTCAGCTTTCATACCGCCTACGAGATTTAGACAGTTCTCCTAACAACTCGATTCAGCCCGTCGCTTTGCAGTACCGCATTGGGGATGCAGGCGAGTTTATGAACTTACCAGCAGGGTACGTGGCCGATGCCAGTGGTGGCCCTGATACGGCTACTCTTGTCACCAACGTTAGTGTGGCGCTTCCTGGTGCTGCTGAAAACAAGGAGCGGCTTCAAATTCGCATCATGACGGCCAATGCGAGTGGGAGTGATGAGTGGATTGGAATTGATGATATTCGCGTCACGGCTACGCGGCCCTCTTTGACGCCGATTGTGGCGATCGCCCCCCTCACCTCTACTCTCACCGAAGGCAGCGGCTCCCCAGGCCAGTTCCAAATCAGCCGCACTGGCAGCGATCTCAGTCAAGAATTAGTTGTGCAGTATCTGATCAGTGGATCGGCATCCGGTGAAGATTATGGGCCAATGTTGACGGGAACGGTGGCGATCGCCCCTAACGCAACCAGCACGATCCTTGACATTACAGCTTTGGATGACAGCCTCGTAGAAGGGGATGAAACGCTTATTCTCACCCTGGTGGACGGGACGAACTATGATTTGGCGTCCTCAACCCAGGCAACTATCACACTGTTAGATAATGATGGTCCACCCGCTCTGCCGGTCGTTACGCTTCAAGCGATTGATGCTACTGCCTCTGAAGCTGGCAGTAATCCCGGTCGCTTCCGTTTTACCCGCACAGGGGATACCAGCACGGCTCTAACCCTCTACTATTCCATTGCGGCAGGAACCGGGCAAGCAACCCCGACCGCAGACTATACCAGCCTGAGCGGAGCCATTGTGATGGCTGCCGGAGCGACTTACGCGGATCTGCCGATTACTGCAGTGGATGACAGCCTGGCTGAGGCTACGGAAACGGTACAGCTATCGTTGGTTGCTGACAGTGGCTATACGATTGGCTCCGTCAATTCGGCAACGGTGACGCTGACTGATAATGATCCCTATTCAATCTTTCGAGGAAATGCGGCGGCAAATACCTTAGTTGGGACGACAGGAGCCGATTTACTGCTGGGTTTTGCAAGTAACGACACACTTTCGGGTGCGGCAGGTAACGATACGCTGAATGGGGGCACAGGGGGCGATCGCCTTTCTGGGGGCACAGGGCGCGATGTATTTGAATACCAGGGAGCTGGTCAGGCATTAGCCTTGGCTAACTCCCGCTTGGCCCCGATGGATCGAATTATGGATTTCAATGCGGCAGGGGGCGATCGCATTCGTCTCGACTATGACGGCAATCCTGCGACAAGTAACCGTCCGGTTGGCCTTTTTAACGCAGGCCTGCAACGAACGGCAACTTTGGCTGCTGCTGCTCAGGCTGCTTATCGGGATAAGAATGCGCGCCAGGGTGGAATCCAGGGGCTACGGGCAAGTGAGGGCGTATTCTTTGCCTGGCAGGGACGGCAGTTTTTGGCAGTCAATAACACTCAGGCAACCTTTGCTGCCTCGGGGGACTTTGTGGTTGAGGTGACAGGCATGCGCTTTCAGTCGGGTGACTCAACCCTGGGAGCGCTTGCCGTGGCCCGCTACTTTGTTTGACTAACTGAGCATGTTGCAAATAGGTGGTTGGTTGTTGTGAAAGAGATGCTGGACACCCTCTCACAACAACCACACGTCTAGAACGTTGATTAAGTACGGTGGTGTGGGGCACGAAGTGCCCCACACCACCGTTGTTGTACTTAACGCACTTGCACATGGCTATAGATGTATGGATGGGATGTGGTGAAAGAGGCACGAAGTGCCCCTTTCACCACATCCCATTCACACGCTTTAAATATGACCAACGAACTCAACCATCGGGAGAAAAAGTCCGGTTCAACCCGTGGAAACATGAATTCTTTTTCTAAGTAAGAAGTCTTTGCAAAGTCTTGCAATTTCAAGGTTTTAGGGATTTAGCCTCTCCCTGATTCGCCATACAATTTTCATACAGTCAACGAACTTTCATAGGCCTGGTGGTTTTTGTGCCTTCTCCTATGAGAGTTTGCCCAATTGACTAAACAGAAAATTCCTTCCGATTGGGTTGGCGATCGCCCTCATTTGAGCCGCTCACCAACCTAATCGGTAAGGCTCTCCCCTATTCCGATATGTCATATTCCAAATCCTGGGCGTCCGCTCTGCTGCTAGCAGGGATGGGAGTTCTTGCGTCTGTTGGTATAACGGCTAATGCTGAGGCTGCCCCAACGGAGCCAAAGTTTGCCAATCTTGTTCTGGTTACGCCTACGACTCGTGCCGTGCAACAGGTCTCTCAAGGTTCCTCTATGGAACCAGCGCTCCCAACGCGCATTCCTCCGCTGGCAACTACTGAGTACTTTACGGCCGTATCTACGGTTAATTACCTCTCAACAGTGGAACGCGAGATCGTAGCGGAAACTAATCGTCTTCGAGCTGAACCCTCCCGTTACGCCGATGAACTGGAAAACTTGAGGTCATACTTTGATGGCAACTTGCTGCGGTTGCCTGGTTTGCCACCTATCGAGACGGTAGAAGGCGTGGCGGCCGTGGACGAAGCGATCGCCGCCCTCCGCGATACGGCTCCCCTGCCTGTGTTAACTCCATCCCCAGGGATGTCTCATGCTGCTCGGGACCATGTCAGGGATTTGGGGTCGCTCGGAGCCGATGGCCACTACGGCAGTGATGGCAGCACCCCTTTTGATCGACTGAATCGTTACGGTTCCTGGGAAGCCGCGCCAGGAAGCCAGGCTGGAGAAAATCTCAGCTATAGCCCCATTAATGTAGCCCGCTGGCATGTCATGCAATGGATCGTCGATGATGGAGTTTCTAACCGAGGCCATCGTCAGGCAATTCTGCGGCAAAATTACCGCTATACCGGCATTTCCTGTGGTGAGCACACTGTTTATGGAACGATGTGCAGCATGACCTATGCCAGCGATTTCATTGAGGGCAGTGAGCGCTAACGGCTAACCGAGAGCTCGCGGCTTGTACAAGGGGAGGATGGGAGCAAGCCTATCCTCCCCCTGCTTTATGTGTATAGCCTTGGTCCGGTTAGTGAGGACATCAGAAGCTATTGAGTGGAGGAAGACGCTCAAGCCTGGAACAATTTTGCACTTGGGGGATGATACAACTCCCATCAATACTCAACATTCTCGCCATTTTTCTCAAGGCCTTGATTTTGTATACGCGACGCACACACAAAATCAAGGCCTTGAGAAAAATAGTAGCAATTCTCGTTTTGAAATCAGACCCGAAAACCGCGCACCTTTGGCGCGCGGTTTTCGGGCATCAAAGCTAAGAGTTCACGCCCTACGGGCGCGAACTCTTAGCTTTGATGCCCATACTGAGAATTGCTGGAAAAATGGTGAAGGTATTGATACTGAGACATGTTTAGATCATCGAGATGTCAATATCTGCGATGCATAAGCTCAGGCAGTTGGTTGAAAGCATGGCTTGAAGTGTCATTGCATCGTTGATCTGAGTAAGTATTGAGCTCATCTTTCCAGTTGATTCACGGCTTACTGCAACTCTGGACGTTACCGAACCCATCGTTATGAAACCTGCTGGAATTCATCACATTGCTATTATTTGCTCGGATTATGAACGCTCTAAACACTTTTATGGAAAGGTCTTAGGATTTCCTATCATTCAGGAAACCTACCGAGCTGAGCGCCAATCCTACAAACTTGATTTGCGCGTTAATGATCAGGCACAAATTGAACTGTTTTCCTTCCCGGATCCCCCGGCGCGTCCTCAGTATCCGGAAGCCTGTGGTTTACGTCACCTGGCATTTGCCGTTGAAAGTTTAGACGAAGCGATCGCCGACCTGACTTCTCAAGGCGTTGAAGTAGAACCCATCCGCCTTGATGAACTGACAGGAAAACGGTTCACCTTCTTCAAAGATCCTGATAATCTCCCCCTGGAACTCTACGAAACCTGAGTTCAGGTTAAGGGCATTTTCAAGTGCCGCGCAACGCGCGGCACTTGAAAATGCTCATTTTGGTGTGCGCTTTGCGCACGCCAAAATGAGCACTGCAGCTTATCCCGAACTGAGGTTACGAACTGTAGTTGGTATCAGCTGAAAGTGAACAAATTCGAGAAGGGTAATGCATGATGCCCTTCTCGAATTTGTCTTTGCCTCAAACTGAAGTTGATTTAAGTGCGAGGTTGGCAGTTATAACGACGGAAGCTATATCCCTCGGTTCGGCGGCGCTTCGTGTCAACGGCACACTGCTCGTCCTTCAAAACATCCCGCAATTGTTGATCGGAGACGGGGGCAAAATTAACTAGCCACAGGTCAAAGGGGCGTACATGGGTTTGTAAGGTTTCTTGCAGCGTCAGGATAGCCTGATTGGGATTATCAGCCGTGTGGGACGCCAGCAAAATTTCTGGTTCAGGGACATCGGGTATTTGCTTTCGCCATTCCAGGGCAACGCCCATCATCCGCCCGGTTTGGCTATGAGTGCGATGGGCCATGGCCAGAAGAGTAGAATCGGCGGGCTCGTCCTTCATCCACCGCACCACAACATCAGGCTGGTGGGTTTTGCGGAAGCCTAAGTCGTTGACGACGAGGAGAGAACCCACTAAACCCCAGGCCAAAACTGTTGTGATAAACCCAGCCTTTGCCTGCTGCCAGCGACGCAATCCCTCAGCAGGTCGTAAGGTTGAACGATATTCCAGGCTGGCCAGGGCAGCAGCCGCTAACACAATGACGGCGGGGTAGTAGACAAAGGTGTAGCGGAAACCCAGGGTCAGGTCGAGGTTGAGGAGATAGGCCGAGGCCAGGAAGATCGCGATCGCCCCCACAACCATTCCGCCCAGGATAATCAGAGGGAGTCGCCATTCAGGTTGCCTTAACCCTCGACGCAGCCCCCGGTAAAATTTTGGGAATGACCAACTCACCAAAGCCAACAGCCCCACTCCTGAAAGAATGGCGACCCAAAGCTCTCGGGCTTCTACTGGAAGCAAGTAGAACATGGCGCCGAGGCTGGCGATGATCCGTCCTGGAGGTGCCAACCCATCCAACCATCCCTGAGACTCTGGGGTAATCCAATCGGTGAGGGCACTATTCTGAACGTTTTGGACGACGGGAACCCAGACTAGCATCGTGGCAAGGGTGCCAAGCATAGCCACGGCAACACGGTTCCAGAGCTTTAGGGGGAGGTGATCATCCTGGCGGTATCGGGCGATCGCCAGGGCCAGCAGCACTAGCCCCTCAGCCACTAGCGTGAAGGCCATGAAGTAGTGTGTGGCAAACCCTAGAGCATTGACGACAATCCAGGCGAGACATACCCACCAGGACGGTGGATTTTGGTGTGCCAGCTGGCGGCTAACGGCTACCAGGCATGCCAACGAGGCTGTTACCCATAATCCTGCCAGGGTATAGTGACGAGCCTCCTGAGCCAGATAGATGCCAAACGGTGAGACGGCTCCCAGAACCGCGGCCAAGTGGGCTACGCGGAGTGAACCAAAAGCAAGCCACGCTAAGCCAAAAAAGGCAGGAATACAAAGGGTGCCGAAGATCGCGGAGAGCGATCGCACACCCCACACGGACACTAGCCCCTGTACAGAAGGAAATAACTCCAACCATTGATGGGTCAGCACAAAGTAGAGCGGTGGATGGTTGCTCTCTGTCAGCAGATGGCGAATCGTATCTTGAGCGGTTGCGGTGGGGTCTGGCTGTAATGGTGCGAGGAGATCCGCCATGGGGATAACCTGGTCTAGAGGCACCGTGCGAAAGCTGTTACCCAAACTGAAGACGATAGTGGCAAATTCATCCGTCCAGACAGGCTTGCTCGTCAGGTTGAGTAAGCGTAGCCCGAGGCCCAGGGCAATCCAGAGACCCAGTAATGCAATATTTTGAGTGGTTTCGTTCCACGCTTTCAAAGCTTACCTCGCTTCTGGGATGCCACGCTTTCTACAGCAGGGGCCACGAACCCAACAATTTCCTGATCATATCGTTTGGGAAATTGGAATTTGTTTGCGGGGAAACAGGACGCTACGTAGCCTGTCACATAGAGTACGCACAATAAAAAAGCGGTGACATTGTCATCGCTTTTTTATTTCAACTCCCCCGGCTGGATTCGAACCAGCGACCAATCGGTTAACAGCCGACCGCTCTACCACTGAGCTACGGAGGAATGCCCGTTCAAACTTTATATTACCGACAAACGCATGGCCTTGGTCATAAAAAAGAGGGGGAAGCTTCCGCCCTCTTTTTTATTTCAACTCCCCCGGCTGGATTCGAACCAGCGACCAATCGGTTAACAGCCGACCGCTCTACCACTGAGCTACGGAGGAACGCCAGTGCGAAATTTATATTATCGATAAACGGTTGTTCTTGACAACCCTTACAGCCCTCTTTTTTAAAGATTTTTTTGGAAAATCTGAAAAGCCTTGCTGTAAGAGCTTTCTAGAAACAGCTTGGCTTTACTGTCGTCTTGCGCTGGTTCAAAATCAAACCCCCTATTTTTTCGCTTTGATAGAGTAAAAATAGGAGGTTTGATTTTGTTGCAAAAAATGATTGTGCCCTCAAGGACTGGGAGGTGCTTTCCGTTCTATATTCATACGCAACTCCACCAACCGTTTCTGAGCCGCTGGGTCGAGACCATTCATCAGGAAGCGACCCGAGGATTTTTGATTGTGGGAGTGGCGTTTGCGAAATTGGCGTTCGGCCAGAGCCACTTCAGTCTGCAATTGTTGGGCCGACATCCAGTTAGCTCCGTAGCCCTGAACGGTTTGCTGGTGGGCGCGGTCGGAGGTGGCGACAATAATCTGTTGGTGCGATGCTTGGATCGCCGATCGCAGCCGACAGCAGATCAACTCAATATAGCTATCGGCGGTTTGGCGGTAATCGGTGTAATAGACGGAGAAATAGGAGTTTAAGACCTCACGGTTGCCCTGAGTCATCTGATAGTGGGCATCAAAAACGACCTCTGTGGTGTAGTCGCGGGAGGCACTAAAACTAATCAGAATTTCGATGAGTTGGCGGCGCGCTTCTTCAAGGCCATGGCGATCGCGCACATCGGTGAGATCTGCCCAGGCCCCAATCATGTTGTAACCGTCGACCAGCAACATGGCTGGCGGCTTTTTGCGCGGCATTGGAAGAGGTATGTGTGGTTAAGTGAAGCGAAACCTACCTCATCATCCCTTTCTTTATTGCAATATGTAAATATTTCATCTTGTAATCTATAGATGTTTCTCATACCTGGCGATGTGCAGGTGCATTCAGTACAGCAACGGAGCAGCCACGCTGGCCGAATGCACTAACGACGTGGCTTCAGTAGGAAATTCGCACCTTCTCCTGAATATGAAAAAGCTTGCTGTACTGCGAGATGTCCTCATGGAGGGCATCTCGCAGTACAGCAAGCAGATACTACAGAAAGCTTCCCTGCAGCTCCATCATGCGTTGTTCAAGACGGATGGGGTCGCCTTGGTCGACGACGCGGCCTTGGTCCAGTAAGAACGCTCCATCACAGTAATCGAGCTCCTGCAATCGGTGGGTGACCCACAGAGCAGTGATGCCCCGTTCCCTGACAATGCGCTGTACCTGTTTCACCAGGTCGATCTGGCTTTCAGGGTCGAGCAGGGCGGTGGGCTCATCTAGCAGCAAGACTTCGCAGTGACGGGCGATCGCTCCCGCAATGGCCACGCGCTGCTTTTGCCCTCCACTCAAAGCGTAGATAGGGCGCTGCTGGAGGTGCCGCAAGTTGACGGCTGCGAGGGATTCTTCCACGCGATGCCGTACTTCCAGGGTGGATAGACCATCGCTGCCCAGGCTAAAGGCCACATCCGTTGCCACGGTGGGCATCACTAGTTGATGATCAGGATTCTGAAAGACAAACCCAAAGGGTTTTTGAATTTCTAGAGTTCCACTCTGGGGTTTGAGCAACCCCCCCAATAATTTCAACAGCGTAGATTTTCCACTGCCATTAGTGCCCAGGAGCATCCAGAATTCGCCCTTGGGCACAGACAATGTGCAAGATTGCAAAATGGGCGCATCATCCGACCAGCTAAAGGAAAGGTCGTGGGTTGCGATCGCCAAATCGGTCATAGGGGACGAACTACTCACCCGCCGTTAGTGCAAAGAAGCCAGGGGCACGGCCCGAGGTGCTACCGGCACCGGCCTTGTCAGAAACTTGCACTGCAATCACTTCGCTTACAACCATTGTGATCCGCTTGCTGGCTTCTTTTTCACAGGTGAGTTCTAGAACTTTAGGATTGCCGTTGGCGATCGCCTCCGTGATTTGTTTGTAAACCGCTTCTGCATCTTCGGCAGCCTTCCGCTGCACCGACAGGATGGAAGGGGTGTTTTTCAGCACGACATCAATCATGAACATGAGTTTAATTACCTAGCCCTGCAAAACGTGAATCCAGATCCCAGTATCTCAAATGTTTCGAAGACCGGGGGGAAATCTTGAGTTCTCTTCTTTTATGAAGAGTTCTATCAGATTCTTAGAAGTTCAGACCGTCATACTTGTAGTTTGCGGAAAAAACTATCGATATTTCAATAAACTGTCCGTCTCTTGAAGTGGTTTTTGCTGCGCATAAATACTCATTAGGATGTGGCGAACTCAACTTGTTAGCTCACATAAGAAGGAGAATTTCGTTAAGAAAAACCTCTTGAAGAGATCGGCAAAAGAGCCTGTAGTGCTTACCCAGCAAATATTTCATCGATCTTCCTTAAGATATAGCTTTCCTGTGGGAGATCGGTATAATGATAAAACAGTAAAGAAAAGTAAACACTCCTTACAGGTTTCGTTATCTTCTGCATTTGCAGGACGACGCTCTGTAAGAAGCGAACTTATCCATTACCTACTTTTTTAATTCGGAGATTTGCGCGATGACCATAGCAATGGGACGGGCGCAGGAGCAGCGGGGATGGTTTGACGTCCTCGATGACTGGCTCAAGCGTGACCGATTCGTCTTCGTCGGCTGGTCTGGCATCCTGCTGTT
>NZ_JAMPLB010000057.1:0-42959 GCF_039962325.1 Leptolyngbya sp. PL-A3 | reverse complement strand
TGGCTCAAACGTGGGTGTTAAACGTTCAGCTTTTAGAATAGAAGCCTGAAAGCCAGTGATAACAGGGATGATAGAAAATATTAAGAAGCTCTCAAATGACCTTTAGAGGGCTGGTTATAGGCCCCTAAAAGATTCCTTGACGGAGTACTAGAGGGTGTTCGAAAAGTTGATGATTTGTGTGTCGTACATGATAGAGCGGTGAGACTATCCCTGCCCAGAATAGTATTTTCGACATAGGTGAAATGGAAGAGGCATGTAGTGCCCTTTGGATGCATCCCACTTTTGCAAATTTGAAAACCCACTTTTGTAAGTGAAGCGGGTTTCGCCCGCTTCACTTACAAAAGTGGGATGCACCCGTGGCCCTTCCACTTCACCCGCTCCACATTTGAAACATGACCCAATACACCGATGAGGCTTTTTTCTACAAATGAGGAGTCTGGGATGCCCACTTTACTGCTCCTTCACACAGCCAGCTTCATCAATAAAGATTCGGTAGAGCTACGGAGTTGCCGCCCACCACCATCCTGTTTTCTCTGGAGGAATCAGTAGACGGAAGCAGCGAACCAAATTTTGTTCCCTTCCTCTCATGTCACCCCAAATCCTCCTGTACCTGTTAAGCCGCCGTCAAAACCGTTTGCATCTACAGTCGGGATTCACCCTGATAGAACTGCTGGTTGTGATCGTGATCGTGGGCATCTTGGGAGCTATCGCACTACCTAGCTATTTAAGCCAAGCCAATAAAGCTCGCCAAACCGAGGCCAAAACCTATGTAGGGGCCATTAATCGTGCCCAACAGGCCTACCACATGGAGTACAGCACATTCGCGAATTTGCAAGATTTAGCATTGAACATCTCAAGCTCGACGCAGTTGTATCGCTATGCCTCTGCTCCGGCCCCGGATGACTTGAGTGCTAACACCACAGCCATTCCTAACTTCAATTCGACTGTTGCCTATAGTGGCCGTGTTTGGCTTGTGTCAACAGCGGGTACAACCTCTTCCGTTTTATGTGAGGGAACCTCCAGCATCCCTCCTGCCATTCAAGGAACAACCTGCCCTTAAGAGAAAGTTTGAGAAGTTAATGATTCGTCAAGGCAGTCTCTCGCCATCTAACCTTCTGTTCCTGAAAAGGCATTTGAAGTATGGCTTTTTATCGGTGCAGAACAGGAGGAAGCAACCTCTACCAGGACTTTTCAAATATCTCTTAGGAATAGCTAAAACGTTAAGTTTTGTACTATTCAAAGGTGAAACTTAATCTTTCGAGAATCTTTTTTCGATAGATTCTAACGTGAATTAAAGAAATGGGTCGCTGCACGATTGAGACAGTTACCCCCTCGGTGCATCTCATTAGCTAATTCTCAATCAAACCTCTGAACTAAAGGCATCACACGCTCATCAAAATGTGTGATGCTTTTTTTTGACGCATTTCAGGGATATCTGGATGACTCGCCCCCGGTTTTCTAATACTGCTACATGGCAGCAGGCTGAAATATTAATGCAGCCAGTTTTTATTCGCTTAGTCGATAACCTTCGGAAGGAGTTGGATCAATCTCAGTGGCATGGTCGCTATCAGGAGGAGGCTATCTGGCCCGATAGTGTTCCCTTAGAAACTCGCAGCTATGTGATGGAATTGCAGCAACAGTTAGCGAAAGCCGCTCCTGAGCAAGCCCTGACTCTGGAGGAAGCCTTAGCCCGTTTACCCAAACCCCAGCCCAGCTACACCCTTTGTCTTGAACGTAATGGCAGAACAGTCACCTTAGACCTGTGGCAACTCTGTTATCAAATCTGTTTTTCGAACTACCATCCTTTGCTGCACCAGGATGAAGAAGTGACGGTGGATGTCGATACCTCATTGCTCGATGAAACAGGCGATGTAGATTGGCAACGTCTGGATGCAAAGACCCACGAAATTGTGCATCAAATTTTTGCCAGTCTTTCGCCCCAGGATGACGAGAGCTCTTAACCAGGTTTTTGCTGTACCAAAATCAGGGTTCTGTCCCATTGCGACGTGTGCTGAAAAGATCACCTCATGCCATTTCAGCACATGTTGTGATGAGTTGAGAATCCTGCATGGGGCTCTAGTCGTTCGTCAAGTGAACTTTGCCTGGTTGCCGAGTGGACTACTAGTACGCTGAGGCGGAAATCCATCACCTATGTTTTTGTGTAGGGTGCGAAGCACCCTACACAAAAACATAGGTTGCGAACTTAGGCCGCAGCCTACTAGGTTTTGATGCAAGATATGAGTGAAGTACTATCAATAAGTATTTGATTTGTTATGTCTGCCCTTTCCAGTAAACTCGAAGCCATCCTGTATCTCAAGGGCCAACCGCTGCCTTTAGCGCGGTTAGCGGAGTATGCTGGGTGCGATCGCCAGACCACGGAACAAGGGCTGATCGAACTAATGAATGACTATGGCCATCGAGACTCTGCTCTGGAGGTGGTGGAAACTTCAGAGGGCTACTGTCTGCAACTGCGACGAGAGTATCAGGATCTGGTGCATTCCCTCATTCCCGTAGATTTGGGGCTAGGAGCGTTGCGGACATTGGCAGCGATCGCTCTCAAAACCCCCCTAACTCTAACGGAACTGGTAGACCTGCGGGGTTCAGGGGCTTATCAACATGTACAGGAATTAGTGGAGCAAGGATTTGTCAAGAAACGCCGCAAGTCTGATTCGCGCTCAGCTTCCCTCCATGTAACTGACAAGTTTCATCAGTATTTTCAGGTTGAAAAACTACCGAAAATTTCCATCAAAGCCCAAGTTGTTGAAGCTGATGCTACGGAGCCTGTCGAAGAACCAGAAGACGAACCCGAATCAGCTTAGTGGTTCGTGACCCGAACTTTGGCTAGTCCTGCAAGGCGGGAATTAATTGAGGTTTGATAGTCTGGGGTACGAAGCACACGACACCAGCAATTCTTATTTTGGAATCTAACCCAAAAATAGCCCGCTGAAGGCGGGCTATTTTTGGGATTCAAAGCTGAGAATTGCTGACACGACACAACCAATTGGATCAAAAACGTCGTAAGGTTTAACAGGGGAATAATGAGTGGTAAGCATAGCTGAATGATGTAAAGGAGAGGGTGACTGCGCCGCAGCTACCCTCTCCTTTACATCTATTCTTAAGGCAGTAGCGGTGTGAGCACTGTGGTAATGCCAAATGATGCGATCGCCCCGCCAGAAACGTAATTAATCCATCGCAGTAACTTGGGTTTGAAATGAAGCCTGAGTGCCCAGCAAAGACTACAAAACGTTAGCCACCATAGAACTTCACTGATGAGTACTCCTAGACTGAAATTCATTGGGTTATAGGTGTTTGTCGAACTAATTCCTGCCATCCAATTCAACACAAAAATTGGAAAGGTCAGATCTGGTAACGCCATAACGAAGGCCAGTACAAAGGTTGTCATAAAACAGCGGCTATAACTCTTCTTTGTAATGGTGTTAGTTATGTGAGAGGGTCGAGCCAGTAGGATTCTAACTCCTACATAGCAAAGGAACATACCACCTAGCATATGGAGCCAGAAATGATAATCCTTCAATACATCTGCGACTGAATTAACACTTAATACAATTAGGATGCTGTAGAGGGCGATCGCTGTTGCGCTCCCCATTCCCGAAACGACGCCCGAGAGCCAATTCTCTGCAAGCGTTCGACGCAAGCATAAGATAGCAACAGGGCCAATGGGAGCCGCATACATGAAGCCAATTGTGCAACCTTCAACAAAACCATAACTCATCGTGAATACACCCCTTGCTATCCTAAATAAAGGGATGAAAAGAAGTAGCCTTTAGATTGAGAAAGATGCAATAGCTCCCCTGAAGAGAGCGTGGAATATTACATCTGGTTCAACAGCAGGAAACTTATCTGGGATAATGAAGTTTGTGTAAATAGTCACATATTTAGAGAGAATAAACAATAGTTTCTTAGCATACAGCGCCTTGCGCTTGAGTCAGACACGGTTGTTTTTGTGAGAGCCGCGCGGAGCGCGGCTCTCACAAAAACAACCAGGTTTTAAGCGCTTGAAAAACGCTGTATATAAATATCCTTATTGAATTATATTCGTAAGAAGTATATGTTAAGAAGCTATGCGTTCTGTTAGAATTTCCTGTTACATTCAGTGTGTTGATTTGTTGTCAGCATAGGGATGATGGCTTCTTGTATTAAGGTCACTGCTTTAGCTACTATTGCATTAACTTAAGAAAAACTTAATTCCTTCTCGTATCTTTTGCCCTCTGTATCCATCCCTCATAAGTCTTTTCCCCTCCTCTGTTCGCTTCTCATCCTATTAACTGAATCCTTCAAAGTTTAGATTTATTCATCAAGGCTCATAAACTTTAGATGGGCCAAAATTCATCCTATTAAAAAAGGTTCACTCTTTGAATGAGCCGTTGGCTGTTCTGTAAACCTCCATGAGTTTTCATTGCGAACCATTGCTCTAAACTCAGCCATTTCAAATTGGGGTGGTAGCGTAGGAATTACGCCAAACAAACTGCAGCAAACGCTACTTTCTGCGGTTTTTGCATCTTTTAGGAGAAAAACAATATGGTCGTTTCCGCACCCCTTACTTTGGGTAGTGGCAATGTTTTTCATGCCCGTTACGACAACTTTATTAATGGTCAATGGGTACCTCCCGTTAATCGGCGGTATACCGAGAATCTAACTCCAGTTACGGGACGGCCTCTCTGTCAGGTAGCAGACTCCGATGTAGAAGATTTGGAAGCAGCTTTGGATGCGGCCCATGCTGCAAAAGATAAGTGGGCCGATACCTCGGTAGCCGATCGGGCTCGCATCCTGATGAAAATTGCCGATGTGATGGAAGAGAACCTGGCGAAGCTGGCCGCAGCGGAAACCTGGGACAACGGCAAACCTATCCGGGAAACCACAAACGCAGACGTGCCCCTGGCGATCGACCATTTCCGGTATTTCGCCAGTTGCATTCGCGCTCAGGAAGGCACCCTCGGTGAATTAGACAGCGAAACAGTTGCCTACCACTTCCATGAACCCCTTGGCGTCGTTGGGCAAATTATTCCCTGGAACTTCCCGCTCCTGATGGCAGCCTGGAAGCTCGCTCCTGCACTGGCCGCTGGCAACTGCGTTGTGCTGAAGCCCGCTAGCCCCACTCCGGCTTCTATTCTGGTGTTGATGGAATTGGTTGGTGACCTGCTGCCTCCTGGCGTGCTGAACGTGATTAACGGCAAGGGTGCTGTGATTGGTAAGGCGTTAGCAACCAATCCTCGCATTGCCAAAGTGGCTTTCACCGGGGAAACCACCACAGGCCGCCTCATTATGCAGTACGCTTCCCAGAACATCATCCCGGTGACCCTGGAATTGGGCGGCAAGTCTCCCAACGTCTTCTTTGAGGATGTGTGCGCCGAAGATGATGATTACCTGGATAAGGCGATCGAAGGTCTGGTGCTGTTTGCCTTTAACCAGGGTGAGGTTTGCACCTGCCCATCACGAGCATTGATTCAGGAATCGATTTACGATCGCTTCATGGAGCGCTGCCTGGATCGGATTCGCAAGATCCGCCAGGATAACCCCCTGGATCCCAACACGATGATGGGAGCCCAAGTTTCCCAGAACCAGATGGAGAAAATCCAGTCTTATGTGGATTTGGGACGGCAGGAAGGGGCTGAGTTGCTGATTGGGGGCGATCGCGCGCATCTCTCCGGCGACTATGCCGATGGCTACTACTATCAGCCCACCGTCTTCCGGGGCCACAATAAGATGCGCATCTTCCAGGAAGAAATCTTCGGTCCGGTGTTGTCGGTAACCACCTTTAAGGATGAAGCGGACGCTTTGGCGATCGCCAATGACACCCTTTACGGCCTCGGCGCTGGGGTATGGACCCGTGACACGGGCCGCGCTTATCGGATGGGTCGTAAGATTCAGGCAGGCCGTGTCTGGGTTAACTGCTACCACCTCTACCCGGCCCACGCCGCATTCGGAGGCTACAAACAGTCCGGTATTGGCCGTGAAACTCACAGGATGATGCTGGATCACTATCAGCAGACGAAGAACATGTTAGTGAGCTATAGCCAGAAGCCACTTGGGTTCTTCTAAGGTGAAACGTTGATGCTGCGTGTGCACACGCAGCATCAACTTCCAAAACACGTTATCCACCCTCACTATGTCTTCCCCCGTTCATACCCCACCTCTGGTCATCGCCACCGATGAAGCCCTGTTACTCATTTCCTACCTCAAAGCTCAGAACGGCCCGCTGATGTTTTACCAATCAGGAGGGTGCTGTGATGGGAGTGCCCCGATGTGCTATCCCGATGGGGAATTTTGGCTGGGCGATCGCGATGTCCTGTTAGGAGAAATTGGTGGCTGTTCCTTCTACATCAGCGCGTCGCAGTACGAGTACTGGAAGCATACGCAACTGATTATTGATGTGGCTCCGGGACCGGGGGGTAGTGACTTCTCCCTGGCGGGACCGAATGGAGAGCGGTTTATTACCCGATCGCGCCTTCTCGAAGCTGTTGAATAATGGCTTGGTAACTATGGAGGTGTGGGATGCGATCGCGTCATACACCTTCTTTCACGTCGATAGTCCTACATAATCGGGTTAACCTCAGTTCGGGTTAAGGGCGTTTTTGGTGCTGCGCAACGCGCGGCACTCGAAAACGCCCTTAACCCGAACGTAGCTTGTCAAAAATCACGGTCTGCTTCTAAGCGCGTAACGCTATAACGCTATAACTGTTACTGGCACCCCTTCACATTGCGTCTTTATGGCCCCTTTTATAACAGTTGACGGACAAGACACCATCTCGCTAGCTCAGGCGTTTCGCTACCTACAACGGACGGGCGAGTTGGACTCCGTGATCAGCAGCATCATGAAGCAGTATCTGCTAGAACGTGAGTTTCGGCAGCGGACAGATCTGGCGATCGCCCCAACAGAGATAGAACAACAGGTTCTAAACTTTCGGCAGCAAAACCAGTTGACCGATAGTTTTCAGTACCGTGAGTGGCTACAGAGCCAGGGGCTTAATGAGGAGCAATTGCATGAGCAGATTGCCATGGAACTGCGGCTCTATAAATTTCGGGAGTGGCTAGCCAGCACGCAACTGCAAGAGTATTTCATTGAGCGGAAGCTGTTTCTTGATCAGGTTGTTCTCTCGCGCATTGTCGTAACCGAGCAGGAGTTGGCCGACGAGTTATATCTGCAACTGAAGGATGGAGCCAGCTTTGAGAATCTGGCACGGGAATACTCGATTACGGAAGACCGATTATTTAATGGAATGTTTGGCACCCTGAGCCGGGGAAACCTGCCCGACGATCTGCGGGCCGCTATTGATACAGCCATGCCAGGGACGGTGTTAACGCCTATCCCTGTGGAAGATAACTGGTATATTTTCCGTCTGGAACACGTCCTACCTGCCAATCTGGATGATCCCAACATTCGCCAAGGCTTGCAAAATGAACTGCTAGAACGGTGGTTAGTGGACCAGTTACAGCATTTGGATGTCGATATTCAAGTGGGTGATGATTAAACGTTGGTTTTTCGTGCGTGAAGCGCACGAAAAACTCACCTTCCAACGAGCTTTAAAGCGTGCCCTAGGACTTGTCATCGACTGCGAATTCTTCTAAAACTTCCCGAGCAACGATGCGCAGAGCCGCCTCATGGGTAGACGCCAACACGACTGGGGGAGCGAACCCGGCAGCATAGGCTTCCTTCCAACGCGAGGCACAGAGACACCAGCGATCGCCCGGTTTCAGTCCAGGAAAATCATAGGCCGGTCGCGGAGTACTCAGATCGTTGCCCTGCTGTTTCGTGAATGACAAAAACTCTTCCGTGACCTCTGCACAGATGACGTGGGTGCCCAAATCGGTTGGCCCCGTTTCACAGCTTCCATTTCGATAGAAGCCAGTCATGGGTGAGGTGCAACAAACCTGAAGGGATTGGCCAAGCACATTCTTGCTTTCCATCGCGGCGTTCCTATTCCTGAGGGGAAGTTTCACCCTTCATCATAGATAGGACTTACACAAGTCCACTATATTTAATGCATCTTGTTATGAGGTTAAGCATTTCAGGACTTACGCCAGTTTGCCATTCGTAGTGTATTTGTGTTGTGAGTGGGGTGCTTAGCACCCCACTCACAACACAAATGTGTAAGTTCTGAATTTATCGGGCGAACGCTGGTACTACAACCTCTGCATGGCGCTCTACCAGCTTTGGTACTTCCCCAGGACGGACGCGGGTGTGGCGAGATTTGTCGGGCATGACCAGGGCAGGGCCTGCTTTGCATTGTTTCATACAGCCCGTGCCCCGTACGGTGACATGGTCGGTCAAGTGGCGATCTTCCAGTTCCTGTTGAATGGCTGCCATCACCTCTCGGCCGCCTTTTTTGCAGCAGTCAGATTTCTGGCAGACCAGGATGCAGGCCTTAGAGGAGTTTTTAGGCTGATTCTCCTGCGGAACGGCTTCGCGCATGCTGCGATTGGGAAAGGAGGCGATCGCCGGAGTGACCTCAGGCTGAAATGCTGGAAGAGGTTTGAGAGAGTCGAGGGAAACGATGCTAACGTGCCGGGCCTTGTACTTGACCGAGCCATCTCTTTCATCAATGGTTTGTTCGCCTACGACTCGCATGCCCACACCCAGTTGAGGCAACGGAAAACAAGCGGCCCGAGCTTCCTTGCTGAGCTTGATGGAAAGCTCACTCCCCGCGATCGCCAGCCGAACCCCTTTGACTTTATAGCCATCTTTAACTAGAAACCCTAGAAATTGACCATCTAGTTCAAAACGAAGAGAGTGCTTGTGCTTGCCCATGATGCCTATTCCTACTTGCAAATTAGTACTAACTAGCTGCCCAATAAGGCCAAAACCGTAAAAAGAATGGGCCAGACTAGTGACCCAACCAGGAACGCATTAACCAATTCACGTGTTCTTGGCGAGAACCCTTCCAGCGAAACAGCACACTCCACACCTGAATCGCAGCCCATGGGGAAGTAATGTCGACCCGCAGGCTACCGTCGCTCTCACATTGGCAAGGAATATCGAGCTCTTGTAAGCGATCGCGTACGAGCCAGCGATCGCCCAGAGGTACGGTAATTAGCAAGTTTTGTAGCGTTTCTAAGGAGGGGGTGGGGGTTCTGTTCATGGAAGTAACGGAGACAGTTATCGCAAAAACTGCAAAGGAGGCAAAGAGGGCACTATTCGAGGACCAGACCCACAACTTAGCAGTCGCAGAAGCCGAAACTTACAGCAAGCAAGGCTTTCAGATAAGTGAGGTACCTCTTATAAGAGCCTGACTACCCGAAAGACCTCAGACTTAGTTGAGAAAACTAGTCAATAAGCCCTTCGAGATCTACGATACGATACAGGCGTCGTATTTGCAAATGACTTTCATTAAGCCTTCACGGTTTCTGCCTGAGATATCAAGGTAAATTCACGGAAAACCAGGGCTCTCAGCCATAATGACTTCCGTTGATCCCCCTACTTTTCATCCCAATTCAACAGGTGACTGGGCCTCCCCGGTACCAAATGGAACGATGAAATGGGATGTAGAACCGCAACCCACATCCCATTTCATTGCTCCATTGAGCAACAGTTCTTGTTCTCTCCGGGTGAAGCTGTGCTGTTCTTCCATCTAAGGAAACCCCAGTTCTGCGTACGTAGAGATTCGCAAACTAGTAGGCTGGGGCAGAAGTGTACAACCTATGTTTTGTGTGGGGTGGGAAGCACCCCACACAAAACATAGGTGATGGATTTCCGCCTCAGCGTACTAGTAGGCTGAGGCCTAAGTTCACTTGTGTGGGGTGGGAAGCACCCCACACAAAAACATAGGTAATGGATTGCCACCTCAGCGTACTAGGCGTTTTCAGGAGTGGCATATTGCCTTGCTCTCGAAAATCCTACTAACCCAAATTGGTATTGCATCAGTCTTATTTTTTATGGATGAGCGGATGGGGCGATCGCTGAATCCACTTGAGATACTTTCAAGAGAAAAAATCAAAGTACACTCTTTGCCAGTGTGAAGCATTCGCAAAAAGGGCACCCTGAATTCTGAGAGGTGGTGACAAGAGGGGGTGATGCTGGATGGCCTTTGGCATAAAGCATAATCCTCCTTGAATCGGGTTTAGCAATCCTCGTATCAGCTTAATCTTTCGAGCGCAAGTATCACAGGGCATGAAATTTCTTGAGAGATTGTTACCATTTGCTGATTTTTAAGCGGAGTCGAGTAGGATTTGGCTATTCACAACCTTCCTCCTCTCTGGCGATTTTTCGGAGCTGATTTTATGTATTCAAGCGAAAGAAATGTAGACAGTATTGTGCAACAGGGTTATACCGTAAAGATTGGAGACTACATCCAGCGGGGTTGGGGCGTTATGCAACAAAACCTGGGTGGCTTCATTGGGTTTACTGTTGTCATCGTATTGATTTCCCTCATTCCAGCAGCATTAGGTCAACGCTTAGGCCCATTGGCAAGCTTGGCCGTTAACGTTATTAGCCCCATCCTTTTGGCCGGCTATCTGATTGTGGCGTTCAAAATTCTAAAGCGACAATCCACAACGTTTAATGATTTCTTCCAGGGGTTTAGCAACTTCCTGCCAATTTTCCTGACCAGCTTGCTGGTTAGTATTTTCACGTTTCTAGGCTTTTTGGTACTGATCCTGCCAGGCGTCTTTCTAGCTGTGGCTTATGCCTTCTCGATTCCCTTTGTTGTAGGGCGTAAGTTTGATTTTTGGGAAGCTATGGAAGCCAGCCGTAAGGTGGTCACCAAAAATTGGTTCCCAATGTTTTTGTTTTTGCTTGCTATCGTTGTGCTCAACGTTGTTGGAGCATTACTGTTAGGCGTTGGTTTGCTCTTCACAATTCCGTTGTCTTATTGTGCGATCGCCGTAGCCTTTGAGGACATCGTTGGCTTGCCGATCTCAGATAGCTCAATTGCCTGAGAGAATGGCTGAAAAGCCTGGAGAAGTTTGATTTTCCTCGCAAAAAAGCAACTTTTCAAATAATATGTGGTCGAGACTGACAATCTCTTTCACGCTTGACCAACATCTCTATCGCTTGTCACCTGTCCGATTGCGGCATTAGTCATGATGCAGCAATCAAATTTCAATTAATTGCCAGGCTTTATTTTAAAGGCTTCTTTTCTCGTGCAAAGCGCACGAAAAAAAGAGCCTTTTAGCCAGCTTTAAAACACGCCTTAAAACCCCGGTGTTTTCAAAAACACCGGGGTTTTGCGTCCTTTGCGCAAGCTGTATTGATGCCCTTTAGGAAATGGCACCCGTACAATAGACAATGTATTTGTTTCTTGTTGTGGTCCTGTGTTTTTGCCAAAACCTAAGCAACTTGCACTTTTATTGGCCCTGATTGCTGGAAGTGCTGTCTACACCTACTCGTATCACACACTGGATGCAAACTTCCTGTGGAAGAGTTTAGTGGTTCTTCTGCCCGTGCAGGTAGGTGCCAGTATTTATCTGGCCTATCTGTACTGGAGCGGTAAAATTGCTGGAACACAACCGCAAATTAAAAAAGCAGACGATCAAGAGCCACGAATTAAAATTGATCCATAAAGGAAGAGCGTGAGCGCCACACCCCTAATCCCTCAAAGCATTTGAAGGTTCAATATCAAATCCGCTTAAATAACCGCCCTAAGGGACGACGCAACCCTGGCATCATGCCAGGGTGCATCCCACTTTTGTAAGTGAAGCGGGCGAAGCCCGCTTCACTTACAAAAGTGGGTTTCCAAATTTGCAAAAGTGGGATGCACCCTCATGCCATCCCTTTAAGGGTGTGGAATTGGCGATCGCCATAAAGTCTGAAGACGTACTTGGGGCGATCGCAATCTCCACTAATTGTCTTGTAAATCACTGTCTCTCAGACCGTATTCGGCCTGTGCCTCACTGATAGCCCGTTGGGTTTCTGTCCCCATCACCCCATCCAGAGGGCCGTAGTAAAATCCTTGATTGCGCAGCTTCCACTGCAAATCGAGAACGCTATAAGGGCCTTCGGTATCTGCTGGAGGTAACTGTGCAATAGGGGCTAGAGCCGGAGCCGGGACTGGGGCCGCGGTGGGTAGGCTGGGAGCCAGGGCTGGTTGTGATGGGAGAGGCTGAATGGGATCTGGGGCGGTACTGATAGGCGGTTGAGCGGCTACAGCGGTTTGGCTGAGGGCATCTTGTGTCGATGCTCCTACCACGCCATCGGGGTTTAACCCCTGAGCTTGCTGAAAGGCGATCACGGCCGCTTCTGTGAGCGAACCAAATACGCCATCGATAGCACCCTGGTAATATCCCAGGGACGACAAGCGACTTTGTAAGTCGGAAATGGCTATGCCAGAGTCTCCCACTTGCAATAGATTGTCATTTGCTGTGTCACTGCTGGCTGGTTGCAGAGCAGCCCACGTACTGGGGCCAACTACCCCGTCGGCTGTCAATCCAAGACTTTGCTGAAAGGCGATCACCGCATCCTGGGTAGCGGTGCCAAAGTAACCTGTAATTTCTTCTTGAAAGAACCCTAGATCAGCCAGTCGGGTTTGTAGTTCGGTGACAGCATCGCCGCTATCTTCTAGAGATAGGGAACCTGTTTGTGCCGTTTCTATGGCCTGGCTGATTCGAAACTCTGAGGATGCTATAGGATTGGCGATCGCACTTCTCTGAAACCCACCCAATACTGTAACGAGGGCGGCCCCCTGTAGAAGGGCAATGCTGAACGTCCCAACCAACCCGATTCCGTTTCTACGGAAGAAATGACAACGCATCATAATCGTCGCTGTGACGCCTCTTTGATGTCTATATATTGAGCCTTACGGCAATTTTTCGTGTCATTGTACGCTATTTTCTGATGAACGAATCAAGAATTTTGTGTTGACTGGGGAGGTGCGTGCAAAAGAAATGAAATCCTGGCCTCAGGAGTAACGTTGCCCGATACACTATTGCCAATCCTCTGATTGAACAGGTTCAAATGTTATGCAATACGGCCCCGGCACAGCGGCCACGTTTCTCTACTACTTCACCAGTACAGCGGTAGTTTTTACCCTGATTGCCGCCAAAGCTCTGGGCGCAGGTATTGATGGGGTTCCTCAGCAAGTGGGGTTGCTGGGAGGTCTTTTGGGAGGTTTGGTCGGAGCCTACTTCAACCGCACGATCACCTTTACCGTCGAGACCAACGGTAAGGATGCCGCCTCCAAAAAACTCATGCAAGCCCTCAAAGCGATGGGTTATGAGAAGAAGTCGGATGCAGACGGAATTGCCCTTTATGAGCGTAGTGGGCCGAGTAAACTTCTCTCCGGCAAAGTTTTTGTTCACCAGGAGGGGAAAAATGCAACCATTGCCAGCCGAGCTATTCACGTTAAAGCTCTGAAGCGACTGATTTAAGAAGTCCTACTCTAATAAACCTCAGTTCGGGATAAGCTGAAGTGCTCATTTTGGCGTGCGCTTTGCGCACGCCAAAATGAGCGTTTTCGAGTGCCGCGCAACGCGCGGCACTCGAAAACGTCCTTAACCCGAACTGAGGTTAATAAAGACAAGGCACGGTACTTTGTACCGTGCCTTGTCTTTATTAGGGATTTTAAGCACCGGTGGCGATCGCCTCACTAGCCAGCCAACGAGTAACCCTGGATATTTTCAGGATCAAATGAGTGCAAAATTTTAGCTGTTTGATCCACTGATTGCTCAGGGCCTTTTACCACAATTAAGTACTTCCCAGCATTGAGGCTATTGCGGTAGGAAAGTGCATCACCACTGCCAGCCGTCCAACCTACCAGAGTTCCAACAATCATGGCACCCGTAATACCTGCACCCGCACCCAAAAGACCACCAATAATGTGGCTGATTGCCAGGGAGGTCGGTCCGATTTGGATATTGGTCAGCCAGTTAAAGAAATAACCTGCTGCAAATCCAAAGGGAACCAGCAAAAATAACAGTCGTGTAATATTGGCCTTAGCCGCGTGATTGGGCTCAATGAGACCAAATTCATCTGCGCTCATGTGACCGTTGCCAAGAAGAGCGATTTGCTCAGCAGGCAAATTAGCAGATTGCAATGCATTATATGCTTCCTCTGCTTTCTCTTTATCAGAGAGAACAGAGACCAAGTAGTTCTTTGCCATGTACTTCACCTAAAACCGACAACAGGAGGGCGATCGCTCCTCCAAAAAACGAAATAGCTGCTCCTGGGATTACAGGAATCAGCGTGAGAACAATTTTCCGCGTGCTCAGCACGCGGAAAATACGTCCTATCACGGTTCTAAAGCCCAACTAAACAGATAGTTACAACGCTTTAGACGGGGTTTTCCCCATACGTATCACGCAGGAAAAATCGCCCTTGCAAACGACCCTATACTTCTACAGGGGTTTGCTTGTTTACAGACTGGATGTCACCACTGGGCTGAAGTGCATTCCCTTCAATGAAGGAGCGCAGCATCCAAGCCATCTCTTCGTGCTGTTCCATCAAACCTGTCAAGAAGTCCGCCGTACCTTCGTCGTGGAATTCATCCGAGCACTGGTCGATGTTTTCCCGCATAGTACGGATGATCAGTTCATGATCCTCTACCAGGTTCTGCACCATGCCGCTGGCGCTGGGCACTTCGCCTTCATGTTCTTGAATGGAAGCCGCACTCAGAAAACCTTGAGCGGTTCCCAGAGGGTAACCACCCAGCATCCGAACGCGCTCGGCAATGGAGTCAATACTCTCGGTCAGAGCTTGATAGTGCTCTTCCCACAGCTCGTGCAGGCTGCGGAACTGAGGACCAACCACATCCCAGTGGTACTTCTTGGTCTTAATCAGAAGCAGATAGGCATTTGCCAAATTCTGGTTCAAAAGATTAACGACTCCGCGCCGTTGTTCTTCAGTCAAACCAATGTCGAGTGGTCGCATACAGATTTGTCCACCTTTACGGGCCTACCCTTCCAGTTGAACAAAAACGCAAATTTTTAGTATCCATCCAATGAAATAAACACAGCTAAAGTAATTTTGAATAGTGTTACGGGTAACGACTTGTACAGACTTATACAAATGGATGATAAGGTGTAGGCTTATGGAGCAAACTCAAGGGTAAAAAGATAGTTTTAAGGCTATTCAAACGGTGTAATTAGGCGATCGCCCCTATGTCTAATGACTGAACATCATCTCCTCCTTCTAGAACTCTGGCTAGGGGCGGATGGTTGAAAATTGGAGGACTGCTCTAATCAAAAAAATGTCATAAATTCGCTTTAACCTTTTTAAGCTATTCCATTAAATAAATCCTTTTTGTTAAATTTGCTTTTCTCTACCGGATCACAACCAATGAATAACCCGCCGACGGATCGTTTAAAGGGCATAGAGCTCATTAGTTGTGCTAAGTCTGTTGCTTCCCGAGGGTTGCAAGAAGCGACGCGGCAATGTGGCTACAGTCAGGATACGCAAGCCTTTTTTAACGAGTTGGAGCAAGCCTGTAATGCTCTAGGTATTAATATTAGTTCCATTAATGATCTAGTTACGGATCAGGAAAACTTAATTCGGAAAGGTGGTGTTGAAGTTGCACCCGATTCTTCAACGGAATTGTAAAGGAAATGCCTTAAAGATTGTTTCGATGCGTAAAATCAAAAGCTGAGTTAACGGGTCCTGTTTTAGATGCTTGAGTCACTTTTTCTGTGAGCAAGTCACTAAGCATAACTCAACATAAACTCAAGATGATGTGTTGTTCATCACGACAGTACATCGTTTTGGATTTATGTCGAATGCGCATACAAGTTGAGCTCCTTGTCTAATTCTTTTAAGAGATAACTTCTGATCTTAGAAATTCTGCCTTTAGATGGAGCATTCCTTCTTCTTAAATTGGGTTAGATGGAAGCTATAGATGAGCAATGATTCTTTCAGGTGTGAACCTGGAGCAATCTAAGAATTTTTCAGGTTTGGTGAAGGTGTTTTAGAAAAATCAAGAGAGTCTAGCATATGTCCCCCGAAGAGAAAAAAAGACGAGTTGTTGGTAAGGTTTCCCATAGCATGCTTGCAACTCGCGATGGTTTTTTAGTTGCTGCTGAAGGGTCGCTCGTTAATGAAACAGAAGCCGATATTGCTGAAGTTTCAGGCCTTTTAGATAACCTGTACCGGGCAACTCATTATTCTTCGGGTAGAAGCCGTCCCTTCAACCCGATGGATGAATTCTAGGGTCCGCTTCAAACGTCATTTTTTCGTGCGCTTCACGCACAAAAAAATGGCCCTTTCAACTAGCTTTAAACTACACCCTAGAGAATAAGGCTACTTTGGTTTTCGCCCTCAAAAGACCAGTTCCCCTATCGTTTATTTCTTTAAACCTGATAGAAAACCACTGATGAGCATCATTCTCCGCGAAGATGTTACCTATCTTCTTCTCGAAAAGCTGTTTTGTCCAACAGCGGACGCCCATCGGCAGTTTGATCAGGAGATGGGCGATCGCCAGATTAACCCCCATGAAATTCTGCTGCACCTGCACTATCTGGCCCAATGGGGCTATATTGAGGCTCTATCTGACCTGGCAGCTAAGCCTGATTCAGCGAACTCGCTTCCTCTCAGCCAGGTAGCCCTAACCCAGCAAGGTCAGCAATTTTACAAGCGGTTACTGGCTAACTCCCCCCATTTAGTAGAAGGGAATACATCGTTAAAGCCTGAAGTATCTGGATTTCTCGCTTTATAAGGGATTTAGTTATCGCGAGTGCGCTCGACATGCTTGAGCACGTGTAATGTAAACAACGTTAGCACTGTCACCAAAATTCCCATTTGCCACTGGCCAACGCTGACGCCTAAGCCGATGGCTGCCGAGATCCAAACTGTTGCTGCAGAGGTGAGACCGTGGGTGCGATCGCCCTTCAAAATCGACCCCGCTCCCACAAAACCAACACCTGTGCTAATCCCCTGAACAACGCGGGAAAGGCTATCGACCGATTCCTGGCCTGTCTGGCTCTGAAGCAGGCTCAGAGCAAAGGTCGCAGAACCTAAACTTACCAAAATGTTCGTTCGCAGCCCGGCCGGTTTAGAAGCCCGTTCTCGTTCCCACCCGATCATGGCACCCAGTAACATGGCCAGCAGTAACCGTCCCGCAAGCTCCAAAAACGACAAGGGATAAGTATTAGGCATCATTCGTCCCGAACAGTATTACCTATAGCAGCCTAAGGATTTTCAAAGAACCTGTACATTACCCGCAGAGAGACGCCAGGAAGATTCACATGTGGCAACGTTGGGCGAATTATTGGAATCGGGGTGTCATCCTCATGATTCTTGTGAATCTGTCGTTGGTATTTTTCAACCTGAGCTACATCTCTCTACGCTGGTGGTACTTAGACCAAATGCCACGGCTTGTTGAAATCTACGACCCCATCAAGGGTATTGAACCGAGCCCTACCGCTGAGCGTTACTTGGAAACAGTAGATCAGCTGAACCAGAGGATTGGCACCCAGGGGTTAGAGGCCACCCAAACTGCTGAATTGTTAGCAAATTTACGGCAACAGAGCCAGATTCTTACGACGGAAACACTCTTTGCCTCTTCTCAGCAGGAGCGGCTATTCGCAGAACTTCAGCGACGCATACAAGTGCGCATGCAGACGGCTTCTGCGACGGATGCATGGATTCAATTTTGGCAAACCGACTATTTGCAGCAAACAGGTTGGCCTGAAGCCAGAAATTTCCTTACGAGCGAGATTACTCCTCTTCTATCTCAAACCTACTACCATCGCACTCGGGAGATGGGGCAGCCTGTCGATAACTTCTGGAAAATCGATCTGGCTTTTATGCTTTTATTTGGCGTCGATTTTCTGATTCGTACCTGGCTGATTAGTCGCGAACGTAAGCACATCACCTGGGGGGATGCGATCGCCCGTCGCTGGTATGAGTTTCCCCTCTTCTTCCCATTCTGGCGTTGGATGCGTCTGTTGCCCGCTGCCGTGCGATTGCATCGCACCAATTTGGTGAATGTGGAACGGCTGATTGGTCAGGCGACCCATGAGCCTGCCGCATATCTATCTGATCGCGTCATGCGGTTTGCCCTGGTGCAAGTAGTGAATCAAGCTCGGGCTTCGGTGGAGGCGGGTACTCTGTTTAAGCAATTATCCCCAACCGAAGACTACACCGAAATTGGCCGACCAGGGAAACTGGAACAGGTGGGCGATCGCCTCCTCGAGCTCATTGTCTATAGCGTAATTCCTCACATTAAACCCGATTTGAAGAAGGTACTACAACGCAACCTCAACAGTGTGGTGATGCAATCCAACCTGTATGAGCATCTTCAACAAATTCCCGGATTTAGTATTCTTCCGGCCACATTGTTCAGTAATCTTTCAAATCAATTAGCTCAAGCAGCTTGCGATCTGCTGATTGAATCCTACAACGACACCGAAGGTCGAGTTTTACTGGATCAGCTGAGCCAATCATTTCGAGAAACATTAAGCGAGCATCTCCAAAAAGAGCTGAACTCGGAGGATATCAAGGTCTTGATATCCGATTGGCTAGAGGAGATTAAACTGAATTATATTCAGCAAGCTACCTATTATGATCCCATGGCTATCTTGGAGGAAGCGGAACGATATCGATAAGGGGTGCATCCCAGTTTTGTTAATGTGGCGGGCTTCGCCCGCCACATTAACAAAACTGGGATTTCAATCTGCAAAAGTGGGATGTACCCATCGATAGGTCTTTGAGAAGACCATCCAAAGTTCATCTAAATATATTAGGAATTATGTGGTCTTGTTGGATGTAGAACATCTCACATTCAACAAGACTGCATCAGGTATCGCAAACTTAGCCATATTTCAAATGCATCTTGCCCTAGCCAAAGCGCATGGCACAAAGTGCCATGCGCTCAAGAGTACAACTTTTCGTTTTGAGTGGAGCCTAGCGCCCGTTAGATGCGTTATCCCGGAGGGGAGGAACACTCCGTTCTACGACATTAGGATACAGTTCGCCAAAATCTTCAACGGCATCTGCAGATTCCTTCGCAATCCGCTCTGCTCGCTTTCCAGGCTTCCCTTCCACTTCACGAGCTTCCTGCTGCCATTCGCCCGTCGTTTTAGGACGAGCGGAGTCATCCTGGTGAATAAGGTCGTCTACCCGATTGGTAAGCGCCTTAGTCCGTTGTTCAGCTCCAACACCCGTAGTTAGAAAGATAACGGCTACCAAACAAAGAGATAAAAAGCGTTTTACTTGAAACACTTGAAGGAGCGAATAGATAGGAGTAATAAGTTTGGAAATCAAGCTCAACATAATAAAGCTCCGTGAGTTTTTGCTTCATCTGCTTGAGAGGGTGTTTGAAAAGCCCCAAAAGGACCTATTTTTCGTGCGTTACATGCATGAAAATAAATTCTTCAAACACCTTCAGGCCGTGGTTTAACCCCAACAGAGTTAGACTCTGATGTAGAAGGGGATTAGACCTCTGACCGCTTGCTTCCTGCAAGCATTCTCAAGAGTAACTTGATTTAATTCTTGATACTTCTAGCAAAAGAGATAATATCGGCACTGCTTGAAGAAGCCAAAGATGGATAAGTAGTTCAGCTCAGCTAAACACAACACTTAAAACACTGTACTGCTCATAAAGCAGAAGACACAGCATTTCGAGTTTTCTGTTTAATCAAGTAGCAAGTACTGAATACCTAAGTTTGCCTATATCTGGAGTGGCTTTCCGCCACTAAGTACTGGCGATACTGAGTACTAGCGATAAGGATGGAATGACGCTCTATTGAAGTTTGTAATGACACGCTATAAGACACGGCTATATTTCGAATTTCAGTAGTGTTCAATGTTGGCAATTAACCAATGAGATAAACTCGATACATTTAATGAAAATGAAAACCTACCGAAAGGTAGACGTGTCTATTCCCATCGATATACTAATCTCATATAGCGCCAAATTTGCCAATAGCCCCTGCAGCGAGCTCTGTAATTTCCTTGCAGATTGATATCCGTTCATTGCACTTCATTGCAGAGCTTCATAGGGACGAATTGCTATTCGCCCTCTTCATGGCTAATGCCTGAGGGTAAATTGTTTTCGCCCTCTAAGGAACTTGATTCCTAAGAGCAAATAGCGATTCATTCCGCTCCATTTCATTTTTAGACCCGCTTCCACAGATTCATAATCAGTATGCAGCTTTTATCTCAATCAGGGCTTCGAAAGTTGGCGGAAATTACAGCGAATCCTTGTGTGTCGCTTTATCTTCCGGAGGCTTCCCTTGATCTTCCTCCCCAAGCGCGTAAGAACCAGCTCAGGCAATTGTTGGAAGATGCGCACTTACAGCTTCAAAAGCAAGATTTCTCCCAGATTTTGATTTGGCATCTTCTGAGACCAGCGGAAACATTTTTAGAAAATGACCATTTTTGGCAGATGGTTAGAGAAGGGCTTGCCATCTACTTGACCCCCGATGGTATGTTTTCCTTTCAGCTTCCTCTGCAGGTGGAACCCTTGGTATGGGTAAGCGATCGCTTCTATCTCAAGCCGCTTTTTCCGTGTATAGCATCGCCCAGCTATGCCTATATCTTGGCCCTTAGTGAGAAGCGGACTCAGCTTTATCAGGCGACTGCCACAACGATTAGCAAAGTTCCATTATTCTATGGACTGCAAGTTTTAAATCAGGCTAACGTTTGTGCTTCCCCAGGGGTACGCACGTTACCAAGGGTGCGAGAGCGTTCTACGCTCCTGACCGTTGAAAAGCGGGATGCCCTGCATCAAATTTGCTCACGAATTGATGTAGCCCTGCAAACCTATTTATCTTCGGAGCCTGTACCCCTCTTATTAGTTGCAGAGCGGGACATACAGGCTATCTACCGCTATACCAATACCCTGCCTAACTTGCTGAATGTAGGCTTGGAGCATAATCCAGACGACCTGCCGTTAGAGATCCTGCATCGAATGGCCTGGGAGAATGTTGAGCCCTGGTTGAGGCGATCGCGCGAGAGTGATATACAGCGCTTCAATGCACTTCAAGCCTTGGGTCAAGCAAACTCTTATCTGGAACAAATTGTCCCCGCCGCCTGTCAAGGTCGGGTAGAAACCTTATTTGTTATGGCAGAGCGCCAGTACTGGGGGCAAATTGATCTAAATTTTGGGGCTTTAGAGCAAGTTAACGATACCCATCCTCAAGACGGTGGGGCACTGGTAGATTTGTTAGATTTAGCGGCAACACAAACATTTCTGCGAGGGGGTAAAGTTTACGTTGTACCCGTTGAGGAGATGCCAGCGTCTGCTCCTATGTCTGCTATTTATCAGCGAGCTCATCTATAAATAGGGAAAATAGGATAGTTTTGCGCATAGAAAATATGCGCAAAACTATCCTATTTGTACTGAAGAAGGGAAAGAAAAGATGAGGTGTTTATAAGCTACAAATAATCTATTTGTTTAGCTAGAACACACCAGAATTTCCCATGAGTGCTTTAATATGAAAAAGCTTAGGTAATAGGACTGACAGGTTAAATTTTTTCAAAGGCTTTATTCTTTTTAATAGGCTGGCTTATTTGACAAGAGTTCTTTCAGGTGTATTCCTCTCTCCACTTATCTAAGGCTGAAAGTTCATAGAGCCAATCTGGTGAGTGCCTTTGGCCCCTCCCAGGCTGCCTTGTTCGCTGTATATCTTATTGCGACGAGCGCATGACGCCATACATTAACCCCTGGAATTCTCCTCTAAACTCATCCGAAGCAAACTCTCCAGATAGATTAGAGAACTCGTCCGGTAAGCCCACAATTCTGATTGTGGAAGATGATCCAGATAATGCCTTTTTAGCCCGCTATATCAGCGAAACTGCCGGGTATATTTCTCATGCTGCTTCTTCCGGTAATGAGGCTCTTGGGCTGCTGGATCGGCATCAGTATGACCTGATGCTTCTCGATATTGTTCTACCCGATATTGATGGGTTCGGTATTCTGCAAGAAGTTCGCCAGCGCTACCCAACCACAAAAATGCCGATTATCGCAGTTACTGCTATGGCCTACCATTGGCAGCAGCAACATATTATAGAGGCCGGTTTCGATGGCTACCTGTGTAAACCCTACACGTTGGAAGCTATGGAGACATTACTCCTCAAGTACTGCTCCTGTAAAAGCTCACTCTAAACATACTCTCGTCGGTTGTCGGCAGTATTCGTGGGTTTTAGGAGGCGTTTTCTCACGTTTTTATCCAGGGAAAATTGCTTGGCGATCGCACCCAACGTTCGAATTTAGAAGAGAGTCGCCAATTCAATTACAAAAGTCGTTCTCTGAAAGCTTCCCAAACATTGAGAACAACTGTCTATTACCCCTGGGAAATGGGAGTCCGTTTGGATGTTGTTACGTCTCTTTGGGTTCTAACTTGGGGTGAGCGATCCAAAATAACAACAATAGCCGATCGCCCTGTTTCTAACGTTGCGTCACTTAAGATGTCAACAACCCCGACCTCTAAAATTCGCTCAATTTCTTGTCGAACAATTGGCTTTAAAGAGGTGTCCAAATGATCACGAACGGTTTCTACTAATTCAGTATGGCCGTTGTCTTGTAGAAGCGTTTCTGTTTGAGTTAACGCGTTTTCTAGAACAAGCACCAATGTCGTATCCATTAATTGGCAGGTAACACGGGCTGGTTGATGCTCAAGGTGAGTCCGGTAGAGGGCTTGAATACTTTGAGACAATGAACGTTGAAGTTCACCAACGGTAGGATATTTTTTATCGTTCATTTATGTAGGTTTCTACAATTAATAGATAGACAAGGGACTAACAATGATTAAGATGGAGAATGCTGTTCTAGTTAACAGCGCATCATCTTAGCAAAGAACCTTTAACGGTGAATTGCAACAACTAACTTATGTAATTTCAATTTAGTTGCACTGTTTTCATAGAGCATCCATCCCCGGAAGGATAATAGAAACTACTGTATTTAACTCTAGATTTAATACAGCTCTCAGTCTAAAAAGAACCTTAAGATATACACCGTTGAAAGTATATAACTGCATGTCCTGATACAGGATTTACCTACCATGGATAGCTTAAGCAGGCATTGTCCTGAATCTATGATGAGGTATGAAGGTAGGGTATACAATGCCTTTTCTTCTAAACCTATCTGCAGGTTTCAAAATTATGCCTACCTGCTTCTTACGGGCAATTGGGAGCTCTCTTTTTCCTTTTGAAAGTGATAGTAAAAAGACTTTGAATTGTGTTTTCTATTGATTTTTGCATGCACTTTGTACACTCAATCCCTCCCCCTTAACTCGAATGGGCAATATGAATAAGACTTACGTATGCTTGTTGTGTGTGGTATGGAAAGCACATCACACAACAAGCATACGTAAGTCCTGATGAGTATATGTTGTTATCGCAATATGCAAGTGCGTTAAGTACAGTTCAGCAATTCTCAGTATGGGCTTCAAAGCTGAGAGTTCGTGCCCGAAGGGCACGAACTCTCAGCTTTGAAGCCCGAAAATAGCCCGTCGAAGGCGGGCTATTTTCGGGCTGGATTTCAAAATGAGAATTGCTGAGTACAGTTAGCGGTGGTGTAGGGTACGAAGTGCCCCACACCACCTAATCAACGTGCACAGCGCTATATACCGTTTTTTAAGCTGCGCCTCCCATTTGACGCAGCTTCCTATTGATTTGGTGTGAGTACAAGGACGTAAATTGCCCACCCCATTCTTGGGGTAGAAAGGCTGCATGATTTCCTATGCAGGACTGGCCGCTTTCACCTTGGCAGGAGGATGTTGAGTCAGAACTTTCTTGAGATATTGTCCGGTAAAAGACTCCTTAACCTTAGCAACCGTTTCTGGAGTTCCCTGGGCAATAATCTCGCCGCCGCGATCGCCTCCCTCTGGCCCCAGGTCCACAAGCCAGTCAGCACAGCGAATCACATCCAGGTTGTGCTCAATAACCAGAACAGTGTTGCCCATGTCGGTTAGCCGTTGCAACACATCCAACAGCTTATGAACGTCGTAGAAGGAAAGCCCAGTTGTGGGTTCGTCGATAAGATAGAGTGTTTTACCCGTTGCTCGACGGGAAAGTTCTGTCGCCAACTTCAAACGCTGAGCCTCACCACCCGAAAGGGTGGGTGCCGTTTGTCCTAAGCGAATATAGCCCAATCCCACATCTACCATCGTTTGCAGCTTTGTTGCCGCCTTGGGGATGTTGGTGAAAAACTCCAGGGCTTCCTCTGCCGTCATATTCAATACATCGGAGATGGATTTGCCCTTGTATTTCACTTGTAAAGTTTCGCGGTTGTAGCGGGCTCCTTTACACACTTCACATTGCACGTATACATCCGGCAGGAAGTTCATCTCAATGACGTTCACCCCCTGACCGCCACACGCTTCGCAACGTCCACCCTTGACATTGAAGGAGAACTGTCCGGCTTTGTACCCCCGAGCTTTCGCTTCAATGGTTTCTGAGAACAAGTCACGGATGACATCAAATACACCCGTGTAAGTGGCTGGGTTGGAACGGGGAGTGCGACCAATGGGTGATTGGTCAATCACAATGGCCTTATCCAGGGCATTTAGCCCCTTCAATTGCTTTAATTCCTTCGGCATTGGCACCTTGTGACCAAAATGGTGTTGCAGTGCCGGATACAACAGCTCATTGATCAGCGTCGATTTGCCTGAACCAGAAACCCCGGTAATACAGACAAACTTGCCTAGCGGAATTTCCAGGTCGATGTGCTTCAGGTTGTTACGGTAGGCATCCGTGAGCGTGATAACAGAGCCGTTCCCGGGGCGACGCTGGGCTGGAGTTTGGATGACGCGACGACCCGATAAATAGGCTCCCGTCAGCGAATCCTCGGCCTCTAGCAAGTCTCCCAGAGTCCCCTGAGAGACGATGTTGCCGCCATGTACTCCTGCCCCGGGGCCAATATCCACCAAATAATCGGCGGCCCGAATAGTGTCTTCGTCGTGTTCCACCACAATGAGGGTGTTGCCCAGATCGCGGAGACGTGTGAGGGTGGCAAGCAGGCGATCGTTATCGCGTTGGTGCAAGCCAATGCTCGGTTCGTCCAATACGTAGAGCACCCCGGTCAGACCTGCCCCAATCTGGGTGGCCAGACGAATTCGTTGGGCTTCTCCACCGGACAGGGTCATCGCTGTTCGATCCAGCGTCAAATAATCTAACCCGACATCCAGCAGAAATTGCAGCCGCGCCCGCACTTCCTTTAGAGCCAGGTCGCCAATCTGGGCCTGGCGGGGCGTTAGTTGCATTCCATTAACCCGTTCCAGGCTTTCTCGAATAGAGACACTGGTGAGGTCTTTGATACGGTACTGACCCAGCCGTACCGCCAGAGCTTCAGGCTTGAGGCGATCGCCCTCACAAGCCTCACAGGGCTGATCCACCAGATACTGCTCCAGCTTTTGCTTGAACATTTCGGAGCTACTTTCCCGGTACTGCCGCTCCAGCATGGGAAGTACCCCTTCGTACTTGCGGTTGTAGCCCTTAGCTTCGCGGTAGCGGGAATCCGTCTCGATGTAAATTTTTTCCTCAGAACCGTGCAGCAGCACATGGCGCTGGTCGGGGGTCAGCTCATTCCATGGGGCTTGAATCTCAAACCCAAAAGCTTTCCCAACGCTATAGAGCAGGGAGAAGTAGTAGGTATTGTCCTTCTCAGACCAGGGGGCGATCGCCGCATAGACGGGCAAGTTGGGGTCGGGAATCACCAATTCTGCTGAGAAGGTCCGGAGGCTTCCGAGCCCGTGGCACTCGGGGCAGGCTCCATAGGGTGAGTTGAAGGAGAACAAGCGGGGTGACAGTTCTTCCATCACGGCCCCATGCTCAGGGCAAGCAAAGTTTTCGGAAAAGACCAATTCTAGAGTATTTGTCTTGCCTTCCTCGTCCTTGCGACCATACTTCCCGGCTGGTTCAGCCGCTACTCCTGGTAGTACCGCCAACTGCAGGTCAGGATTTTGGGGAAATTGCACCACATTATCGACTTCTGGTAGCGTTGCATCAATTAACGCAATGCCCTCAGAGCGCTTCAAACAGGTTGAAAGAGAGTCCACCAGTCGTTCCTGAATTCCCTCTTTTTTAACCAGACGGTCAATCACAATCTGAATGTGGTGGCTGTGATTTTTCTCCAGCTCAATGTTGTCGCTCAGCTCCCGAACATCTCCATCCACCCGTACTCGCACAAAGCCTTCTGCGGCCAGGCTGGAGAGCAGTTTCTTATGGGTGCCCTTTTTCCCTCGTACCACCGGTGCAAGGATCTGAAATTTAGTGCGATCCGGCAGGGTCATGATTTTGTCCACCATCTCATCAATGGTTTGGGGAACGATGGAGCGATCGCAAAGGGGGCAATGGGGTTGTCCAGCCCGACCAAACATGAGTCGCAAATAGTCATAGATCTCTGTCACCGTGCCCACGGTAGAGCGAGGGTTATGGGACGTTGATTTCTGATCAATAGAAATAGCCGGGCTGAGCCCTTCAATCGCATCCACATCGGGCTTATCGACCTGTCCTAAAAACTGGCGGGCGTAGGCACTGAGGGATTCTACATAGCGACGTTGTCCCTCCGCGAAGATGGTGTCAAAGGCCAGAGAGGATTTTCCTGAGCCGGAAACTCCCGTAAACACGATGAGGCGATCGCGTGGAATCTCCAGGTCAATATTCTTCAGGTTGTGTTGCCGTGCACCCCGGATATGAATTGTGTTCTGAGCAATGGACTCTAAGCGGCCCGACTCCGCCAGGGTCTTATCTAGAGCTGCCGCATGATGACCATTGGTGGCAGTAGATTTCCGAGACTTTGCAGACTTTGCAGACTGGGCCATGGCCATTTCGGGGGGAATTTTATTGTAGAGATGAACCACTGCGGGGATGAACCACCGAACAGCAACAGATTTTAATGATTCTATCGTTTTGGGTTAGGTCTAGGGGGCCTACCCAGGCTTTTGCTGAAGGCTGAACGTTCCAGAGAACTCCCAATTCAGCCCCCCAATAATACACCTGTTTGCTATGAGATGGCTGTATCAAAAACATACAAGACGGGTCTAGTGGCAGGCGCGACCCGTGAATAGATTTTGTTGAGTCTTACCCATCTGCCATGAAGCACTGAAAAAACGTTGCTTCTTCGTGTGCACCACACGAAGAAGCAACGTTTCCAAGATCTATTAAGACTTTGTACCTGTTAGTGCGGGTTCTTTAACCTCTGAGTTGGCGGTTTCCTCTCCACCAGCTGCCTTGGTTTTCGCTTCCCCATGGTGGAAGCGGATACCCAAAATCAGGTCATAGACGAAGCCCAGAAAATCTTTTCCTTTGAAGATCCCCAGAGTCTGATGACAGCCCTTCTGGTCTAACAACGGTTGGGTAGCGTAGTAGGCGGCCTGATAGTTATACCAGGGAATTGCGGGCCACAGATGATGAATCAAATGGTAGTTCTGACCCATGATCAGCAGGTTGAGGATGGGACTGGGATAAACCCGAGCATTCTTCCAGCGATCGCGCTCCTGAAAAGGACGATGGGGCAGGTAGTCGAAGAACAACCCCAGCGCTAACCCAACGACCAGAGCCGGGGAGAACCAGAAGTTCATGATGTACCCGATAAAGCCGTAGTGCACTCCCAGGTAAATCACAGTCGCCACGGCCAATCGTGCCAGAAACCACTCCAGCAACTCATATTTGCGCCATAAACGCCGCTTGAAGAAGAAAATTTCGTGATAGAAGAACCGGGCGGCAATGAGCCAGAGAGGCCCACCCGTCGAAACAAAATGATCGGGATCATTGTCAGGGTCGTTCACATTGGCGTGATGCTGCATGTGAACTCGGGTAAAAACCGGAAAGGAAAAGCCGAGCATCAGGGCGCTACCGTGACCAAGGACGGCGTTGATGATGCGATTGCGATGGGCCACATTATGAGAGGCATCGTGAATTACGGTGCCAACCATATGTAAGGCCACAACATTCAGCCCAAAGCAGCACCAGTCCACCCAGTGCCAGCGCCAGTATCCCAACGTTGAAAGAATAGCCAGCGCCACCGCACCCACAAACATGAGAAGCGTAGGATTTAAGTCTCCAGGCGGACCCACCAACTCCTTTGGCACTGTCAGGGGCTTCGTGGCCTCCGACATCGTATCCATACTCCTTTTTGCGTATTCCTTGCGTAGTATAAAGGAAGTCGGATACAGAATGAAGTTTTGTGAAATTAACTCATTTAATCTGCACAGAGAAGGTCATAGCTCTGACCTATCCAATGTGTCATCCGGCTCCTTAAATCCAAGTATTCCCACTTTCTAATCCTCTAACCCCCTAGATTTGTGTGCATAACCCGTACACAAATCTAAGGCGCTAGAGGATTTATCAGTCTTCTAAAAAAAGAAAACGCCCCGGCCCGAGAGCCAGGGGTTTAATCAGGGTGCATCTACCACTCCATACTTCTAGTGCCTAAGAAGACTGTCCGGAGAATTTACAGCTCTTTCGAGAAGAAACTTGAGTCGTACTTCACTCGAATTGAAAAGGGTTATAGGTGCGATCGCTAAAGAACCCGAAAAGGACATAGGCGGCTACCTATGCATCCTGGAGCCAAAATAGATTGAATCCATAAAATAGTTTTGAATTTATTTATCAATATAAAGAGTTTGTATTCTTTGACTCCGTAATTTTGCGGTTTTTTCAATTGCTGAAGATAGCCATTTCTAAAATTTAGTTTGTTTTTTAATGAATTGTAGGTAAAAGCTCGTAGAGCCTCTTCTATATCCTTCTCCAGTGCAATGAGGTACGAGAGAGGGATGTGAACGAAATCCTGTACTTCTCTCCTGTAATGTACTGGAGTGGAAGATCCTGTATTCGAGTTTGGGGTTTAATCCAAATCTGAAAGGAGTGGCAAGAAACTATCAGGAAGCCAGAAGTTATAGGAGTTTAATCTGGGAATCGGTAGAGACTCCGTAATATTTTCATCACTACTTAATAAAGCAGTGAATTACGTCAAAGAATTTCTCAATCCATGTTTTCTCGGAGAATCTGCGGGGTACTCTTGGCAAAGTGTGTAAGTTTACTGATGGGCTAGTCATCTCAAATTTAGATGGATTGATCATCTAGATTTGCCGATTTAGCCATCAGAAAAAGGAACTTCACCTCCTCATGATTTATCCTCAATTTTGCTCGTGGAGTCCTCATGCAGAGTGCTAATTTCGGCTCGTTTTCGAATGACCCGTCGCCTGGTGTTGCCCTTCCAAGTTCGCCTCTTGATACGTATCCCGACCTTGGGAAGCCACTTAATCTCTCTGCAACTCTTAGCCTTGCCAGCGGGGCTGCTTATCAAAATTTAACGCCCATTGAACGGCAAGCATCGTCACTTCGAGAAAGGATGTTGCCCTTCCGTGGCCCTGACTATCTCTTGGGAGCAGGAAACTATGCTCTGTATGGCAAATCCACGAATCAAACGAAGGCCGTACGCACAATTCTAGGTACGGCTGGTCGTGACACGATTAATACCGTCAATCGAGCTGTGGCGGTTGGAGATAGACTGCAAATCTTAGCCAGAGGGGCCGCTGATACCGTCAAAGTTGGCATCCGGACTTCAGCTTATGGCGAAGCTGGTAATGATGTGTTAGATGCCAGATTGGGGCGAGGAAGCAACTACCTATATGGCAATGCTGGAGCCGATACGCTCTACGCTCGTACGAATGATTTTCTGTTTGGAGGCGATGGCAACGATACCTTATGGGCTGGCTCTGGCCGCAACCGCCTGACGGGTGGAACTGGTGCCGATCGCTTTTGGCTTGGAAATGGCAGCTTTCCCTCGGCGGTGAATACCATTCTGGACTTTAACCCGGCTGCCGATCTGCTGATGATTCGGAACCTGCCGGGGGTTCGCTCCTTTGCCGATATTTCGTTGGTCCAGCAGGGAACGGGGACTCGCATTCTGGCAGCGGGGCGGGCGATCGCCGTCCTCAATAACGTTCTACCCAGCCGATTACGTGCCGCCAACTTCCGCATCTCCACCAACGACCCCTTAGTTCCCGCCCCAACAATCACAGCGGGTTTGGTGTCTGATACCGGCGCGTCTGCCAGCGATTTCATTACCCAAACTGCTACCATTACAGGTCAGGTTGGTGGCCAGCGCCTCTCTCGCTTCGAGATCAAAGCTGACAACGGCAGTTTTGTTGACTTTACGAATCAGTTAAATAATGGTCAGTTCACCCTGACCCCAGCCGTATTGGATACCCTCAGTGGTGGCACCCTGAACAACGGGCCGCATACCCTTCAGTTCCGGGCAACCAACGACCAGAATACTGCAACGGTGCGAAACTTTACCTTTACGCTGGATACCGTTGCTCCCAGCAACCCTACGCTGAATGCTCCTGGTGTAACTGCCAGCACAACTGAGCCTTACACCTTTACAGTGACCTATACCGATAACCAGGCCATTCAGGTTGGGAGTTTGGGCGATGGTGATGTGCGCGTAACGGGGCCTGGGAGCTTCAGCCAATCGGCAACTCTTGTAAGTGTCGATACCAATAGTGATGGTGCCACTCGCACAGCCACGTACCAGATTATTCCCCCTGGCAATGGCTGGGATCTGGCTGAGAATGGTTCCTACACCGTTGAGGTCCTGGGGAATCAGGTCAGTGACGTTGCAGGTAACAGCCTGACTGCTAGTACGCTAGGTACCTTCAATGTCAACATTCCCCTGAACTTGAATGTGGGATTAACCAGTGACACAGGGGCGTCTAATACAGATAAGGTCACGACCACTGCAGGGATTACTGGAAGTATTCAGGGTAGTGGTTTCAGCGCCCTGGAGATCAGCGTTAATGGTGGTAGTTTTCAGCCTGTTACCAATTCCGTCACTAACGGTAACTTTGCTTTTACAGCAGCTCAGCTGGCAACCTTTAATGGCGGTCCCTTAACGAGTGGTGCCAATACTATTGTGTTGCGAGCAACCACGACGCAAAGTACGGTTACCGAGCAGACCTTAAACTTTGTTCTGGATACGAGTGCGCCCACGGCTGCAGTCACGGCTGCTAATGTTACTGCGGCCAGCAATACCTACTCCTTTACGGTCAACTTTGCGGATGACAATGCCATAGATGTCAGCACTCTCAGCAACGGAGATGTGCGTGTCACGGGACCAGGCGGCTTTAACCAGTTGGCCAACCTGGTTGATGTAGACCTTAACAGTGATGGCACACCCCGTACAGCAACGTTCCAAATTACTCCGCCTGGAGGCGATTGGAATTTGGCTGATAACGGAACCTACACGGTGGCCCTGGTGGCGAGTGGCGTCTCGGATGTAGCGGGTAATCAGAACGCTGCGGCTACCCTGGGGAACTTCACGGTCAATCTTCCGTCTGCTCCCACCGTGACCGTTGGGTTAACGAACGATACGGGCGTTTCTAACACGGATGGCTTGACGAACTCTGTTGGGGTTACCGGGCAAGTTACCGGTTCGGGGATAAGTCAGCTCCAGGTACGGCTAGATAACGGCAACTTTGTTGATGTAACCAGTGCGCTGAACGTAAACACCGGCGCCTTTACCCTGACATCTGCACAGGTTATTGCAGCTGCAAGTGGCACGCTGGCAAACGGAGCCCATACTCTGACCATTCGGGCAACGAATGGCCAGGGTTCCACTGATAGCACCCTAAACTTTACGTTTGATACCCAGCTTCCTCGAGTGCAATCCGTTAATGCGGCCAACGCACTAGCAGCGGGAGGTGCAAACTATACCTTTACCATCACCTTTAACGATACCCAGGCTGTTGATGTCGCAACCCTGGATAATGGAGATGTGCAGGTCACGGGGCCGAATGGGTTTAGCCAGGTAGCCAGCTTTGTGAGTTCCGTCAGTGGGCTTAACGGCGCACGCATCGCAACTTATCGAATTACAGTGCCAGGGGGAAGTTGGGACCTTGCGGAGAATGGTCTTTATACCCTTTCCATAGCGGTAAACCAGGTACGAGATACGGCGGGGAATGCGATCGCCGCCAGCACCGCTGGCTACTTCAGCGTCCTGGTTCCCTCCCGCATCAACTTCCAGCCGGTAGCTTCCGCCGCACCTGCGGGCTATGCGGTTGATTCAGGTCTGGGCTTTGATGCAACCCGTGGCTATGGTTGGGTGACTCAGGGTACCAGCAATGCGCTGGATATTTCAGCTCGGGTGTTTGATCGTGCCCAGGCTAACATCGAGGCACGGCTGGATACAGTGGCTCTGATGCAAAGCAATGGCACCGCAGCCGCGACCGCAGCTGCGTGGGAATATACACTTCCGAATGGACGCTATAGTGTCACCGTCAGTGTGGGTGATTTTGCAGGAGGCAGCAACCAGATCGTCCGTGCAGAAGGTACTACTGTGGTGCCCTCATTTAATACCACGACCACTGGCGGAATTCCGAGCTACTTCAAACTTGCCACAGCAACGGTTGATGTCGTTGATGGTCGTCTAACCTTGGATGCGATCGGTGGAACTGACACGCGGATCAACTTTGTGGAAATTGTTCCCATCAATCCCGGTGATCATCCCAGCGTTCTGTCGTCGCCTCTGGCTAATGCCACCAACGTGAACCGTCGGGCTGCCATCAACATCAGTGACCTGAGCCTGTTTGGAGTTGGAGAAGGCGTTGATGGAACAACCCTGACCTCTGCGACCATCCAGATTTATCGCACACGGGATGGTGCGGTTGTGGCCAGCAACTTCAACACCAGTGGTGGCAACGATACCATTATCATCCAGCCCCAGAGCATTCTCGATCCCAACACTCAATACACCGTTCGGATTTCGGATGGCGTTAAGGATTTGGGAGGCCGTACGTTCCTCCCTTACAGCCTGACCTTCACGACCGGAAATGAGGCGACAGCTCCGACGGATGGTGTTAACTTCACCCAATCGATCGTCTTTGGTCAAAATACCAGTAACGATGCGCCGATTTCGACGCTGCTCATGAGCCCAGACAATCGGTTCCTGTATGGATCTGCTCTGGATGGCAGTATCTATCGCTGGACGGTACAGGCAGATGGCACGTTGACAGGGCAGCAAACCTTTACAATGCCACGCGGTTCTCTTGCTAATGCACCGGAACTGATCGGGATTGCTTTTGACCCCAACAACTCCAATGTGCTCTGGGTCGTGCAAAATACCGCTACGAGTACCCCAGATGCCGTAGATTTCTCCGGTAAGATTGTCAGACTGACTCTAACGGGAGGCGATGCAGCGTTTACGGCGACGGCTCAAGATTACATTGTCGGTTTGCCCCGCTCGGGACGCGATCACTTCGGTAATAGCTTGCGCTTTGGCCCAGATGGAAAGCTTTACCTAACTCAAGGTAGCAATACCTCGGCTGGGGTGGCTGATAGTGCCTGGGGAATGCGTCCTGAACGTCTGCTAACAGCTGCCATGTTGCAGATTGATCCCACCCGCACCCCTCCCACTGGTGGATTCAATGTCCAAACGGAAGGGTTAGGGGCGAACAATTATGATCCCTATGCTACTAATGCTGTTCTCAAGATCTATGCATCGGGTCTGCGGAACTCCTATGACTTTGTGTTCCATAGCAATGGCACACTCTATGCTCCGGTCAACGGTTCTGGTGGTGGCGGAATCACTCCAGATGATCCCAACACCGCTGCAAATGAAGGGTTGACGAACGTTAGCAGCCGTCCCGACTACGTCTACCGTATTCTCGAAGGGGAGTACTATGGTCATCCGAACCCCAGCCGTGGTGAGTACATCATGGCGGGCGGAAACCCAACAGTGGGTCTTGATCCAGAGGAAGTGGCGGGGACTGCTGGTGTGAGTGGATATGCGGTTGGTACTCTGCCTGATCCAGATTATCAAACGGCCTTGTTTACCTTTGGTACAAGCCGTGCGCCTACAGGTGTACTTGAGTATCAGTCCAACACCTTTAATGGACGGCTCAGGAACCGGCTGATTGTAACGGAGTACAGCTCTGGGGATGACATTGTTGTGTTGGAGATTGATCCAGCAACAGGCAATATCACAGGCTCTAGTATCCTGGGCGGTGGTTCCGTCAATCCGGATTGGGGCATGGCTAACCCGGTGGACATCATTGAGAACACCAGCAATGGCAACCTTTATGTTGCAGAGCTGTATCCTCAAGGATTTGGTGCTACTGCGGTAACTGGGCGGATTCGCTTAATTAGACCAGCCTAATTGTTCTATAGCTCCTCCAGGAGGGGGCACCTCGCTTAACGGGGTGCCCCCTCCTCTTTAGGACGGGTGTCATTTGCTGGATGTGGTGTATCACATCACATCCAGCAAACTATTTTGGTGTACGCGAAGCGCACACCAACCGGAATTTTATTTGACAGCAACCTTAGCTAATATTGCATTCTCGCAGGCGCTTCATAAGGTTGGCGAACATGTGGATATCAGCCCCACCGAAGCTGCGATCGCTTCCCACCGTTCCCACTTTCAGCGCAGCCACGGGCGAAAGTTGCCAGTACCAGCGGGCGGGCAAATGACCCATCACCGCATCTGAGGAAAAGGTGAGGTCATCGTAATTGCGGAATAGGGGATAAAAGTTACCGGCCTTCCACATCCACTTGAGCCTTAGGGCTAGGTCAATGATAAGTTGGCGATCGCCCTGCTTCGGGTTGCTCTGTACAAGGCCATGAAAAATCCGTTCTTGAGCGATGAATCCGAAGTGCCCATTGCTGTGCTTGTCCCATAAGTGGCTGATGGTGGCTAGATCGGTGCAGGGGATCCGCAGCAGGGAGTCCGGACTGAGCCAGGCTTCTCGACTGCGATCGGTAGCCAGCAACATGACGCGGAAGGTTTCGCGATCGGCCTCACGCCACAGACTATCCCGCAGTAACTCCTGCAACACGCTGTATTCTACGTTGCGCTCAGAGCTGAGCGGGTCGGCCATGAAGGCGGAAGCCGAGGATGCCGGAGGTGGGGTTCCATCCAGTTCAGCGGAATCTGGAGTGGACGTTGGGGGTGGTGGGCTGGAGTCGAGATTGGGATCTAGATCCTCCCCAAGCACGGGGTCAAAGGTCGTGTTAAGGGTTGGATCGAGATTTGGGTCAGGGACGGGGTTGAGATTCGGATCGATGATTGACTCAAGATTGGGATGGAGGGTTGGGTCCAGATCTGAATCACCACTGAAATCAGAAATCGTCTCATAGGTAGCATTCACCTGATCCTCAATCTGCGTCATCTCCTCCTGCGTCAGATTGAGGGATTGGCCCAGTTCAAGCAGTTGGGAGCGCTGCTCATCAGAAAGGGGAAATTGCTGGCGAGTGGCATGGTTGTAAGCCCGCTGGTATGTCAAGCGTGATTCAGCCTGACGCTCCAGGTCGGCCGCAATTTCGGCATCGACCTGTTGTTCAATCTGCCACACGTCCGTTTCCTTCAGCCCCAACTCATGCCAGATCTGCTTGAGCTGCTCTTGAGCCGCCTCAGCAAGAGGACGCTCGACTGTGCGATAGTGCTGCTCATAACGGCTCTTGTTTTGAGCATAGGCGTGTCGCTGAGCTTCTGCCTGTAGCTTCAGATGCTCTAGAATTTTCGCGGCTTCTGCCTCTGAGAGCTGCAATTCTGTTTGAAGCCGTTTCAGGTCTTGCTGCTTGGCTTCACTCAAGGGGTACTCCTCCTGCAAGAGTCGGGCACATTCCTGCTGATAATAGGCCAGATTTCTTTGATGCTGTTGCCGCTGCGCTTGAATTTTTGCAGTGGCCTGCTCCTCTACCGTAGCAATATCTGCATCCGAAAGCTGGAGCTCCTGCTGCATTTGAGCCAGGCGATCGCGCTGGGGCTTCCGCAAGACGGCTTCCTGGCTCACCAGCGTTGTGAATAACGCCTCATACTGAGATAGTCGGGCCTGCTTTTCGGCGAGATCTTGCTGCACTTGCTGATGAACGCGTTGGGCGATCGCCTCGGCATGCTCTGGCTGAATTTCCAGAGAACGCTGCAGCTTTTGCAGCCGCAACATGGTCACTTCGCTGGGTGGATCCTCGGCGCTCAAGGCCTGATACCAGGCTTGCTCCAATTGCTGAAGGTTCTGGTGATAGCGTTGGCGTTGCTTCTGGTTAGCGGCCAGAACTTGAGCCTCAATGGCTTGGGCCACCTCATCAGGCAATTCCAGGCTGCGTTGTTGCTGACGCAACTTGAGTCGCTCCGGGGTGGGGAGGGGGTACTCAAAGGCGATCGCCTGACGAAACGCCTGCTCATAGCTGCTCTGGCGCTGCTGCTGGCGGGCGGCCTGCTCCATAAAAGGCTGCATAACGGCCTGCTGGATGGCATTCACTTCCGTATCTGACAGTTCCAACAAGGCCTGAAACTCTTCCAATTCGGCCTGTTGTCGGGGGCCAAGTGGATATTCTAGCTGTAGTGCTGCCGTCAAAGCCTGGCGATAACGCTGTAAATCCTTGGCATGCTCCCGGAAAGGACGTAACACATCATCTTCAATGGCCTGAGCTTCTTCGACAGAAAGCCCCAGGCTGACTCGCCGTTTGTCTAAAATAGCCCGTCCTACTGGAGAAAACTGCCCTTTCTCGACCCGGCTTTCCACATGCTGACGGTACTCGTGGCGAGGGTCAAAATGGCGTACGCGTGCCAAATTGATGGCGCGATCTTCATCCCGCGTGACGATCAACTCGGGGTAACCTTCGGTTAGTAGTGGCTGTAATTGCTCCAGCACATACTCATGGAGCTCGTCTACAGAAACCAGCTGGTCATGGTTGCGATCGGCTTTGCCCGTCGTAATGCCTTCTACCAGCAGATGGGTGTAGGGGGATAGTTCGTGGCTCTCAAACTGAGAGATGGGATGGGAGGCTTCTGACCCCAGTAAAATGACACGTCCCTGTCCGCCCAACTGCCCCCGTAGGTTTAGCGAGCCGTTGTATACAGCGACTTCCATGGGATCAACCCCCTGAAAACCGCAGTCCAGAATCATTACCTGCTGCCGTGCGGGACTGGTGGCCATAATGTCTTGCACGACCTGCGCCGGAATTGCGGTGGCTTTGACCAGGTCACCGTCACTATTCTTGCGGGTGGACTGGGTCGTGAAATAGGCTTTGCCCTGGCGATCGCGCACCCCTCGCCCAGCAAACAACAGCAAGCCGAGATCTTCTCGCCCTAATCTACGAAAGAACTCCTCGATCGCCTCTTCCATCGTCAGGCGATCGGGGTCTAAGAGGGGGATGGCGTGCTCAAACCCACCCATTTCTGGATGCAGCAAAACTTCTCTCACCGCCTCTACGTCATTTCGGGCGGTCAGAGAAGGCTCCAACATATTGGTGTTTTGGTAGCTGCCGACCCCGATCAACAGGGCGTATTTCGCCATTGAATAGAGCTAATTCAGGTAGTTGACCCGACTGGTGCACCTCTGGGGGGAGGGATAGTGATCCCATGGGGCGATCGCGGTGTGCCTGTTTCCCTTACTCTCAGAGTAATATGGGTTTTCTCAAATGAATACATCTTCTGCAAAGGAAGTGTCCCCAGCAGTATCCATCTGACTCCAATTGGCCACCATTTTTAAGATTTTCAGGACTTACGCATTTGTGTTGTGGGGGGTGTGCTTCGCACACCCCCCACAACACAAATGCGTAAGTCCTGATTTTCCTTGCCATATAGTGCTGTGCGGGTTGATTAAGTACGGTGGTGTGGGGCACGAAGTGCCCCACACCACCGTTGCTGTACTTAACGCACTCGCACGTTGCTATATAGCAATGTGCCTGATCAGATGACGGCCAGGGGAAGGCCAAAGGTTAGACGAATCTGTCCACTTTCGGTATTGGCGACCTGCCACTCTAGACGACTACCCATCCGTTGCAAGACCAGATAGTCCATTTGCAGCAATTGACCGGGTGATAGGCTGGAGGGCGCTTGAAGAAGTTGATCGCGATTAGGCTGGGCGGTTAGTGGAATTCGATCCTGCTGCATCCAGTCCAGGGAGTCTTTCCAGGCTTCAGCCGGACGCGAATCTTCTACCCAAATTTGGGCTTGCTGATGGGGCGATACCGTGACCCCAAGCTTGATAGAACCACCATCCATGTGACTAATGGCGCTCTCTAGACGGTGAACTAGCACTTGCCGCAGCCAGTTGGGATCTGCTTGCACGTAAACCTGGGGGTCGGGGAGCTGAATGTCTAGCCGCACGTTGCGATCGCGGGCATGAAGCTCATTGATTTCGTGCACCGTTTTCAACAACCCCGAGAGTTGAACAGGCTGCATTTGAAGGGGCAGACTGCCTGTGCTGAACTTAGAGATACGAATCACTTCATCCAACAACGCCAACATTTTCATCCCAGAATCGTGAGCTTGTTTGACAAACCCCCGCTCCTCCTCAGGGCTATCGCACAGATCTCCCAGAATCAGTTGGTGCAAGCCGAGGATGCCGTTGAGGGGCGATCGCAACTCGTGGGCGGTTCGGGCCAGGAACCCGGCGTTGAAGCGTGCTGTCTCCTGAGCCATGTGATAGGCCAGGTCTGCATCGGAGAGCAGCGGATTTTTGGCCTCATCTGCGTTTTTAGGGGTGATACTCTCTAGCTTTTCCCAGGCGAGTTTGGCCGCTCCCACCATGCCGGCCTGGTTGCCCAATTCAGCCGTCACAATCTGCAGCCCTTCCCGAGAAGTCTCCAGAACCCGCTGGTTGATCTCATCCCAGAGTGTCGGCATGAAGAAGGGAGCACTGGCGCTGACGCCACCACCGAGAATCACGACTTCTGGGGTAAAGATGTAGATCAAATTGGAAATTCCGGCTCCCAGGTCGCAGCCATAGTTTTTCCAGAAGGCGATCGCGGTTTCATCTCCTGCTGCCGCTCGTTGCCCTAGCTCTGCAGGCTCCATTCCGGTGCGACGACGAATGGCCTGCACAGAAACCAGTTGTTCCAGGGAGCCATGATTACCACTGTTGCAGGTATCGCCAGACGGGTCGAGGGTAATTAACCCCAATTCTGCTGCGGTGCCGTGGCGTCCTGTAAACAGCTTGCCATTCAGGATGACGGCCCCGCCGACCCCGGTTCCCAGAGTCAGCAGAATGGCATCTCGATACTGTCGCCCGGCTCCCAACCAGACCTCTCCAATACCCGCACAGTTTGCATCGTTGGCTGCAACCACGGGCTTACCCGTTCGCTCCTCCAGCCAATCGGCGATGGGCACGTCTTTCCAGCCCAGGTTGATGGCAACGAGGGCGAGGCGTCCAGTCTCATCGACAGGGCCAGGCGTGCCAATGCCAATGGCCAGAGCTTGGTCATCGGGATCAAGAGTACGGATGGCGGCGGCGATCGCCTCTACAACGGCGTGAGGCTCCGCAGGTTGAGGAGTGGGTATCGTCAGGGAGTGTAAACATCGGCCTGCTGCATCAAACCGTCCTAGCTTGATAGCAGTGCCCCCTAAATCGACGCCAATGACCTGAGGGGAATGGTTTGCGCTGTTTTTGTCCAAGGTCTTTGCCTCAATATCACTTCCAGTTTTCGCGCCGTAGCAACGGATTCATGAGTTCGTTCAACCCTTCACCTACCAGGGAAAGCCCTACCACTAACGTTGTCAGGGCCAAACCGGGAAATAATGCTGTCCACCAGATGCCTGTGGGTAATGCATCTAAAGCCTGGCGCAAATCCAGTCCCCACTCAGGGGTCTGGTCCGGTAATCCTAACCCCAAAAAGCCTAACCCTCCCAATGTGAGAGCGGCATCCGCAGCATTAAGGGTAAAGAGAACGGGCACACTCTGAATCACATTGGCGAAAAGGTAGCGAGACATCACGCGCCAGGGCGAGGCTCCCATGGCCTGAGCCGCTTCTACAAAGAGTTCTGTTTTGACGCTGACTGTGTGATTTCGAACAACTCGGTAGTATTGCGGAACGTAGGCAATACTGAGAGCGATCGCTGCATTCAGTACCCCCCGTCCTACGACAAAAGCCAGGGTCACCGACAACAGCAAACCCGGCAAAGTGTAGATGGTGTCCATGAAGAAGAGTAGAACGCGATCTAATCGTCCTCCCAGATAGCCGCTCACCATCCCCAAGGGCACCCCGATCAACACACTCAAAGCGGTTGCCAGAACCACCACTTGTAAGGCAACTCTGGCCCCAAACAAGGTGCGAGAAAACACGTCATAGCCTTGGCGACTGGTGCCGAACCAGTACTGGCTGGAAGGAGGCACATGGATGGGATTGGTCAACGTCTCCAAAGGATTGCGTAGCCACCCCCAGGACTGCATAACCGGGGTGAATAGGGCGATTAGGACAAAGACCAGAGTGATGCCAACCCCCAACCACATCATTTTCATCGATAGGCTGGGACGCTGGGCGAAGTTGAGAAAACGAGGACGGGTCAGAGCCATGATGCCGAGATTTCTGGTGTGTGAATCATTGTGTCATCTTTGTGCCTTTTGTACACTTCAAAGCCCTATTGAGCTAATTATGTAACTAATTACGTAATTGGTTTTATGGGTATAGATTTTTATCGTCGTGTCGGTAAGTTAGCTCTGGGTAGCCGTCTACGCCGCTTAGGGGATTGTTTGGCAGAAGATGCTACCCGGATCTATGGTTTGTATGACGTTCCTCTAGATCCCAAGTGGTTTCCGGTTTTCTATATTCTTTCCGAACAAGAAGCTTCGATTACGGAAATTGCTCAGGCGATCGGCCACTCCCATCCTTCAGTGAGCCAAATTGTTAAAGAAATGAAGGTGAAAGGATTAGTGACGACGGGTAAAAGTACAGGGGATGCAAGGGTTAACGTAGTCAGGCTTTCGGAGCAAGGAAAGCAAGTTATTCCAAAGATTACGACGCAGTATCAGGATGTCACTCAGGCGGTTGAGGAGCTGTTATCTGAAGCTCAAAATGATCTGTGGAAAGCGATTGAGGAGGTTGAATTTTTGTTGGACAACAAGAGCTTTTTAGACCGGGTTCGACAAATTCGAAAGATACGTGAATCTGAAGCTATTAAGATTCTTGATTACACTCCAGACTATCAACAGAATTTTAAACAGTTGAATTGTGCGTGGATCGAGAAGTACTTCATCCTGGAGGATGCAGACTATGAATCTCTGGATCATCCAGACAAGAAGATTCTGCAACCCGGTGGGCATATTTATTTGGCTCAATACAACGGTGAAATTGTAGGTACCTGTGCCTTGATCAAGATGACCGATGATACTTTTGAACTCGCAAAAATGGCCGTTTCAGAAGAGGCGCAGGGAAAAGGAATTGGTTGGCAATTGGGGCAAGCCGCTATTACTAAAGCTCGTGAACTAGGGGCTAAAACTCTTTATTTAGAAAGCAGCACAATTTTGGAACCCGCTATCAAGCTTTATCAGAAACTAGGCTTTCGAAAGGTGACAGGACGACCTACACCGTACAAGCGCTGCAATATTCAAATGGAGCTTTCATTGAAAGATTAATTGGGGGCAAATTTGGGTAGATTGCGATCGCAATACCTATTCTGTTGCTGCCAATCCACACGATAAGAAACAGGACTTCTGCATAATTGTTAGGTCGGGCTTATGATGCACACCTACCCAACAGTTATGCAGAAGTTCTGATTTGTTATTGTTGACGTTGAAGGCGGCGCAAGGTTTGCCGCATATCCGGAAGCTGCTTCCAAAGGGCAGCTATCTTGAAAAACTGCTTCAAGGGCATTGCAGGTGTGCCAAATACCACCGCTCCCGGTTCCAAATCAGCAGTAATACCGCTTTGTGCCCCCGCCTGTACCCCATCGCCAATAGTGAGATGATCGGCCACTCCGACCTGACCACCCAGAATGACCCGACGACCTACCTTCACGGCTCCGGCAAGCCCTACCTGAGCTGCCAGGGCACAACCATCACCAATGTCACAGCCATGAGCAATTTGCACCAAATTGTCGATTTTGGTGTTGCGTCCAATGTGGGTGCTACCAAGGGCTGGGCGATCGATCGCGGAATTGCAACCTACCTCGACTCCATCCTCCAGCACCACAAAGCCGGACTGCTGCATCTTAAAGAAGCCGTCAGCTGTAGGCACAAAGCCAAACCCCTCAGAGCCGATCGCCGCGCCACTGTGAATTACACAATCCGCCCCAATCTGGCTGCGCTCGTGAATCACACAGTTGGCATGGAGCGTGGTGCGATCGTCCACAGTCACCCCCGGATAAATCACCACATTGGGATGAATGCAGACCTCGTTACCAATGGTCACCCCGGCTTGAATGACCACATGGGCACCAATGGACACATTTGTACCCAATTGGGCCGATGGGTCAATGATGGCGCTGGGATGAATGCCAGGAGTTGGGCGGAAGGGTTGGTAGAAGCGGGCGATCGCCTGGGCAAACAGTAAGCGGGGTTGGGGGCTGGCGACCCAGGCCAGACCTTTCTCGTTCGCTAACGTCTGCAGCTCAACATTCAGGGGTAGCACCACGGCAACCGCTGACGTTCCTGCCAGCTTTTCTGCTGAGCGACTGCCGCCGTCAATGTAACTGATGGTGTTTGGCTGAACGGCAGAGATAGGAGAAACCCCGCTGATTTCTGGATCCAAATCAGGATAAGTGTCCAGGCTGCTGGTTTTAACCGGGTTAAAAGAAGGAATCAGTTCGCTGAATTTCATAGAGCTTGGTTGAAACGATGGTCGGGCTTTACTCAGGACAACCTGAGGCTCTGACGGAGCACATCATCCTTATCCTTAAATCCCACCAGTACGGCTGTGCCATCTTTCACAAACAACGGACGCTTCAACAACATGGCGTCATGGGTGAAGGCCTTGACCCATTCCTCATCGCTCCAGCTATCTCGCTCTGGGCCCAAAGCCCGGTAAGATTGCCCGGAAGTATTCCGCATAGGCTTTGCGCCCAACTCCTTTACCCAGCCCTCAATTTGGGATTTTTCGGGAGGCTGCTCCTTGGTGTTAATAAATTCGTACTCGATACCATTCGTGGCTAGCCACTGAAACGCTTTTTTGCAGGTACCGCAATTTGGAATACCGTAAACCTGAAGAGCCATGCGGGTTCTACCATCTCAACAGGGCTATTATCCTCTGAAATCTGTCGCTGTGCGAAGGAGTTTCACGTGCAAGTGCATCACGGAACGCTTCTAATACCAAACAAATATGAAGCTGCGCCAAACTAGAAGAGTCCTCTTTGAGGTGATGGGCGATGACAGGACGTCCTTTTCAAGTCACGGTGACGGAGAGCCTGGAGCAGTTAGAG